>JAHEJY010000040.1 GCA_024638625.1 Actinomycetes bacterium | reverse complement strand
GGTCCATGGGTTCAGGAGAGATGACGCCGCGGGAACGGGTGCTGGCGGCCATCAATCACGAAGAACCGGACCGGGTGCCGATCGTGATTGGCGTGAGCAATGCCACCGGCATCAAGATGAAACCGTATCGCGAACTCAAGGAGCTATGCGGGATCTCGGCTCCTGACAACTACCTCTATGACTGGCCCGAGCTGGGTACCGCTGCCATCGATGAGGAAACCTTGCAGCGGCTTGGTTGTGATGTGCGCGGCGTTCTGGATCTCGAGCCGGCTCACGTTCTCGAGCGCAATCGGAATCGGGAGCCTCACAGCGACTACGTGAACTCCTGGGGTTCGGGGGCAAAGGAGGTGAAGCCGGGCGAGTGGTTCCCGATGGTCGAGCCCCTGAAGGCAGCGACGACGATCGAGGACATCGAGGAACACCGGTGGCCAGATATGGCCGATCCAACGCGCGTAGCCCACGTCGCTGAACAATCGGCCCGATTGGCCGCCGACAATCGGTATGCGATCATGGCGACGCCCTGGCTGTTGTTTCCCCTCGAGCGGGCCTTCGCCATGCAGGGGATGGATACGTTTCTCATGAACCTGGCGCTGTACCCCGATTTCGCCGAAGCTCTGCTGCTCAGGATCGCAGAACTGTGCAAGCAACTGATGGCGCCGTTTCTTGCTGAACTTGGGGAGAACGTCGACATCATCAAAATCGGCGATGACCTCGGAACCCAGACAAGCCTGCTGATGTCGCCCGAGATGTACCGGCGCATTCTCAAGCCGATCCACGCTGATTACATCGAATTCATCAAGCAACGAACTGCAGCCAAGCTCTTCTTCCACACCGATGGTGACGTATTCCCGCTGCTCGATGATCTCGTCGAGATAGGCGTTGACATTCTCAATCCCATCCAGACTTCGGCCGGAGGGATGGCCGATCTGACTGCATTGAAGTCGCGTTACGGCGAGAAACTGGTGTTCTGCGGAGCAATCGACACCCAACGAGTGTTGCCGAAAGGAACGCCGGCCGAAGTTCGGGATGAGGTGCGAAAGGCGATCCAGGCTCTCGCTCCGGGAGGCGGGTACATGGTGGCATCCGTTCACACGATCATGAACGATGTTCCCGCCGCCAACATCTTGGCAATGGTGGATGCGGTTGAAGATTACGGACGGTATCCACTCGATGCCTGAGTCGCCCGAAGTGCTCGACGGACTGTATGAAGCGGTGCTGAACGGTCGAGCCGAAGATGCCGTGCGGCTCACCAACGAGGGACTCGAACTAGGTCATGAGCCGCTTGTCTTGTTGTACGACGCGATGATCCCCGGTCTGGAAGAGGTAGGGAGGCTGTTCGAAGAAGGCCAGTTCTTCCTACCCGAGATGCTCGTTGCCGGCCGAGCGATGCAAGCCGCCATGGATGTGTTGCGACCACTTCTGGTGGCCGCCGGCGGTGCCACGGTCGGAACGTTTGTCATGGGCACGGTTGCGGGCGACATTCACGATGTTGGCAAGAACATGTGCAATGTGATGCTGGAGGGTGCCGGCTTCGAAGTGATTGACCTGGGGATCAACGTGCCGGGACCAGACTTCGTCGAAGCGATTCGTGATGTCCGTCCCGATGTCCTGGGCATGAGCGCTTTCCTCACAACCACCATGGGCGAAATCGAGCACAACATGGTCCTGATCGAAGAGGCCGGCCTCAGGGGCGCGGTCAAGATCATGATCGGCGGAGCGCCGATCACTGATCAATTCGCCAAGCAGGTCGGCGCGGACGGCTATGCGCCCGACGCAAGCTCGGCGGCCCGGATGGCGAAACGGCTGCTTGACTAGCCGATACGTTGACTCGCATGGTCCTCCTGCTCTTTGTGGAGCGAGGCGTCGACGGCTGGTAGCCCGGTCCGTCTGCGATAATCAAGTCATGAGACGGTGGACGAGAGCCGCCAGCGTTCTGATTGCTGGAACAGGTTTGTTGGTCACGTCCTTGGCTCCAGCCTCAGGACAGACCACATCAGGCGTGGTCGTCACTGAGGTCTTGGGCGCGATCACCCCGGTGGTATCCGGTCACCTGGCGGCGGCGGTGGAGCAAGCAGAGGATCGAGACGCCGTGCTCGTCGTGACGCTTGACACTCCCGGTGGTCTCGATACCTCCATGCGCGAGATCGTCCAGACCTTTCTCAACGCCCCGGTTCCAGTCATCGTCTTTGTGGAACCCGAGGGGGCGCGTGCGGCTTCGGCCGGTACCTACATCACCATGGCTGCCCACGTCGCCGCAATGGCCCCTGCTACATCCATTGGTGCGGCTACCCCGGTTGACCTCCAGGGTGGGGAGATCAGTGACAAAGTCATCAACGACGCGGCCGCTTTTGCCGCGTCGGTTGCCGAGCGGCGTGGCCGCAGTGTGGAGTTCGCCGAGTCGGCGGTCCGGGATGGCACCTCGATCACGGCCAACGAGGCGGTCGAGCAGGTCGTTGTCGATTTGGTTGCTGATGACCTCGAAGACTTGTTGGTGTCCATTGACGGGATGACCGTCGAGGTTCTCGGGGAAGACGTCACTCTTGACACCGCAGGTGTTACACCCGAGCTCTACGAGATGTCCACCCTGCGGCGCATCCTGGCCCAGATCGCCGATCCCAATCTGGCGTTGCTTTTTCTATCTATCGGAACGCTGGCCGTGATCTACGAAGCCGCGAATCCCGGTCTGGGCTTCAGTGGTATCGTCGGCGCGATCCTTCTTCTCCTCGGGTTCTTCGCCCTCAGTGTGCTTCCTGTGACCACCGCCGGCGTCGCATTGCTCATTCTTGCGATTGCTCTGCTGATCGGCGAGATCTTTGTTCCCGGAGTTGGCGTGCTCGCGGCAGGCGGAACGATCGCTCTTATCCTCGCCGGGATCTTTCTCTTTGACGGCCCCGTCGAGGTGAGCCCTCCCGTGCTGTGGCCGACCGCTCTGGTTCTCGGTGGTGCAACGACCCTGGCCGGGAGGGCTGCGCTCAGAGCCCGGCTCATGCCTGCTACGACCGGGCCAGGAACCCTGATTGGGAGGCCTGCTACGGTGAGGGAGACGAGAGGCGGGAGCGCTTCGGTATTTCTCGACGGGGCCTGGTGGACGGCGCGAGCGGCGTCCGGTGATTTGCAGCCCGGTGAGGGGGTCCGGGTTGTCGCGGTCGAGGGCCTCGAACTGATCGTCGAACCGATTGGAGTCTCGAATGAGTAATGAAACCGCAATTGGCCTGGCAGTCGCACTTGCCCTGGTGATTTCGATTTTGCGTGCTTCGATCAAGATTCTGCCGGAGTATGAGCGAGGCGTGCTTTTCCGCCTGGGCCGGGTCACCGGGGAGGCCCGGGGACCCGGGCTGATCTTCATCATCCCTATTGTCGACCGCTTGTTGCGGGTCAGCCTGCGCACGGTCACCCTGGACATCCCGCCACAAGACATCATCACCAGAGATAATGTCACCGTTCGCGTCAACGCGGTCACCTACTTTCGGGTGGTCGACCCGAACAAGGCGATACTCGAAATTGAGGATTTCCGGTTCGGGACTTCCCAGGTGGCCCAAACCACCCTCCGGTCGATCATCGGCCAGGCGGACCTCGACGAGTTGCTCATCAACCGCGATGACATCAACCGGCGGCTACAGCAGATCATCGACAGCCTCACCGATCCCTGGGGCGTGAAGGTAAGCCTGACCGAGGTGAAGGACGTCGAACTCCCGGACGCCATGCGCCGCGCCATGGCTCGCCAGGCCGAGGCTGAACGAGAGAGACGCGCGAAAGTCATCCACGCCCTTGGCGAGAAGGAAGCTGCCATCGCATTGGCGGAGGCCGCTGAGCTCCTCGAAGATCACCCGGCGGCGATGCAGCTACGAATACTGCAGACAATGACCGAGGTCTCGGCCGAGCAAAACTCGACCTTGATATTCCCGCTGCCCATGGAACTGTTGCGCGTGCTCGACGCGGGGCGGTCATCGGCCTGAGTTGACCGTTGGAGAAAGGGACGCAACGTGGACTCCATCTCTGTGCTGATTGAGGCGTACCGACGTATTCCAGAATTGGTTCGCATGGCAGCCGACGGTTTGGGCCGACCCGGGCTGACCTATCGGCCTGAACCAGGCTCCAATTCGATTGCTTGGCTGGTGTGGCATCTCAGCCGGGTACAGGATGATCACGTCTCCGAGATCGTCGGCGAGAATCAGGTGTGGGCCGATCCGACCTGGGCGGAGCGAACCGGAATTCACCGTGGAATCAGCGAAACCGGCTACGGCGACCACGCCGATCAAGTGGCCTCGGTGATTCCCGTGTCCGCGGACGTACTCGTCGGCTATAACGAGGCGGTGATCCAGCGCACGTTGAGCTACCTGGAAGGAATCGACGAATCGGAACTGGACCGGATCATTGACCGGTCCTACGATCCACCGGTTTCGGTCGGCGTTCGGCTCGTCAGCGTGATAAGTGACAATATCCAGCACGCCGGCCAGGCCCGCTACCTCAGAGGGATGCTCGACCGCCAATCCTGACGCGCGGCAACATCGAACCAGAGCGTGGGCAACCAGGGCTCGGTCGCCTCTTAATCTGGTCGTGAGCGGTGGAGCTGGGTCCGCAGCAGTTAGACACAGCAGATAGATACGAGAACGCGTCGTCTGCGGGCGAAGGAGGGTGGCAGTCATGAGGATCGGGCTCAAACTCGATCTTGACTTCGATAAGGACCAGATCTATCAACGTTTGTATGGCGGACACTCTGTACCGTTGCGGCTGAGGGAGGCGGGCGTCGAGGCCGTGGAATTCCCGCTCGGTCCGTCGACCGATCTTCGCGACGCCGCAGACAAGGCGCGGGTTTGTCGCGAGGTCGGCCTCCAGGTGTCGCTCCATCCTTATACCGAGAAGCATGAGGCCAACCCGGCGCATTTCGAAGGGCCCCGATCGGTCCCGGCCGTGATTCACCAACGTTTCTTGGCGTTAGCTGCCGAACTCTCCCGCGATCAGGGTGAAACGGTAGTGAACATTCACCCTGCCGCCGGGTCGGCCGATCTGGCTCCACGGGCGGACCTCCAGGAGCGGTCTGTCCAGTTCTTCGCGTGGGCCAACGGCTGGTGTTGCGACAACGCTCCCGAAGTTCGTCCGGTTGCCGAACTGCAGGTTGCACCCGATCTCGAGGAAGAACTGATCCGGATCGGAGACAGACCGTCGGAGCTTTCGCTGATCGTCAATCGCAGTGGGGTAGGAGCGTGCTGGGACGTAGGCCATGCAGAATGGAACCATCGGCGCTTCGGGACATCCAAACACCCCGGCGGGGAACTTTGGAGACGGATCGCTCACGTCCATTGCCACGACGTCGATCAAGCCGATCACCAGGTCCTCCGCCGTGGTGAGGCTCACTGGCAAAGATTCCTGCAAGAACTCTCCGAAACCGACTTTGTAGGAACGGTGATCATCGAAGTGGCGCCGCTCACGTTTCTCGAGGCCGGCGGCTGGAATGCCCTTACCGAATCGATCGCAGTCCTCAAGGAAGCTGCGGGTCGGACCTCGAAGTGAGGTCTCGCAGAAACCAGTTTCCGTGCATCAGCCCGTGCGAGTCGACGAATCAACATCCGGAGATCCGGATGCGATTATCCCGGGTTTTCAGTCTTCTATTCCACTTGTTGCAACCGGGCAGGTTATGCTTGCCCCATCGCACGATTCATCCGTGCCTCGCCTTGCTTCTTGTCGTTCCGTCGAATGTCGCTGCTGAGTCATCCTGATGCCGGTCCTTGTGACTGTGAGCATTCTTGATTCAGTTTTGCTAGGTGCCACATTCGACGGGTTCAGCTCAAAGGAGCAAGTACATGTCCACCAACCTATTCGTAGGAAACCTTTCGTTCAGCACCGGTTCTGACGACCTCGAACGACTCTTTTCGGAACACGGTGCCGTCAGCAGCGCCGCCGTCATCAACGATCGCGATACTGGCCGCTCACGCGGTTTTGGATTCGTCGAGATGGAGTCGGCTGAAGCCGCCCAGAAGGCGATCTCCGCGCTCGATGGCAGGGACTTCGAAGGGCGCAATCTCACCGTCAATGTCGCGAGAGAGCGCAACTAACAAAGAAAGAACATGGCCCGTACGGGCCAACACAAGCAATAATTGAAGGTACAACTTGGCAGGCCTGGAGTCACAGACTCCGGGCCTGGCTTGTAGGTAGAACCGGCGGTTATTCAGTCGGCACGTACTGGCAACAGAACAAAGGGGAGAGTGGGTATGCGGTACCGTCGCTTGGTCGGTAGATCAATGTTTCTTGTTCTTTTCGTGGGGTTGATGGTTGCGGCCTGCGGGTCAGAGTCGGCCGATACAACGGCGACGATTGCCGATTCAACGACGTCCACGACAACCACCTCGACAACTGCCGTTACGCCGAGTTCAACCACGACGGAACCGCCGGATATGCAGGAGCTGCAGGTCTTTTTCGCAACTGGCGACGGGACCGATTGCAGCGAAGTGACCGGGTTCGTCCGCTCCGTTGATGCCGGACTCGATCAGGTTTCGGCTGCCCTGCAATTGCTGGTGACCGGACCGACCGTCGAGGAGATGGCAGCGGGTGCGGGCTCTTTCTTCTCGGCAGAATCCGAAGGCGCATTGCGAAGCGTCTCGGCAACGGATGAGACCCTGGTGGTGGATTTCCGAGACATGCGACAAATGCTCTCCAATGCCTCTACCAGTTGTGGGAGCGAGTCGTTGCTGGCCCAGTTGAACTCGACCGTGTTTCAATTCGGATCGATCGAGCGAGTCCGCTATGAAATCGACGGCAGTTGTGATGACTTCTCGAACTGGCTCCAGAGAGAATGTGCGGAATACACCCGGCTGGGTGCCGAGCCGGCCAACCTCGACACCAACGAGCGGGCATCGGGTTCAGGATGCACACCCGACACCCAGGAGCTGCCTGATGGACGTTGGTTTGGCTTCGCGACCGGGGTCAGCGACACCAATGTGACGTTCGACCTTGCATGCTGGTTTTCGGGATCGGCGGCCGCAGATGCTGCGGCCGAAGACGGAGAAGAATCTCCTCCTCCCAACGACTACTACATCCGCAACACCAACGATCAGCTTCGAACGATCCCGGCGAGCGGATCCACATCAGTGACGTGGCTACCCACCGCTGACCCTGCCGATGCCGCGACCAGTTCGTACGCCGAGTGGGTCGAGGTATGGCCCACCCGGTCGTATTTGCCAGGACTGTGGCTCGACATCGAAGGCGGCGAGATAACGCTCATCGAGGAGCAGTACGTTCCTTGACCGGGGTGCTGAGCCCTGGTGTGCGTGGCCCGTCGGGTCGGACTCGGGCGCAGCGCGCTCGATGGCCGGCGGAACGTCGCTGAGGCCAACAAGTCGTAGGTGCACGGTTGTTCAGTTGGGGATAGGCTGGTCCCATGCGCTACCTCATAGTCACGGAATGCAAGGTCGGTCAGGGTCGAATGCAAGAGTTCACCACCGAGGTTCAGAAGTGGGAACAGGATGCGATGAGCAGCGAGCACGCTCCAGATAGGCACGCCGTCTATCTGCGGTCTGATGATCCGGCGAAGGTGCTGGTTGTCACGCAGTTCTCGTCGCGCGAAGCAGCCGAGGGATTCAGCGACCACCTCAATGATTTCAATGACATGGTCCTTGCCTGCGTGTCCGAAGAACCCGCATTGGGTGGCTACGACCTTTTCTACGCGGCGACCCCGAAAGGCGCCGACGTGATCTTTGGCCAAGACGTAATCCACGACTGAGCAGCAACACCGATCTCTCCGATTCACCGGGACTCGAAATTTCGGGCGCGTAACGCGAAGCAAGCCCATATTTCGAAGCGAGGGGTGGACATCGAGAACGTACTGTTCCTGGTCAGTCCGTAGCGCAATCTTGGAGTGGTCGAGGACGCTGGTCGTCACCACACGATTGACAAACGTTCGCTCTGTGTCACGCGAATCCCGGTTTCGAACTTCCTGCTTTGGTGGTCGAGTGTGCCCGCCAACCATTTCACATCGTCGCCGGTTACTCGCTCGGCGCGGAAGCGGTGCATTCGCATCGGGGTCATCTCGAGCGCTTCAAGCCCGTGCGAACCCATGGTGATGACGTACACGAGGCCCAGATCACCGCGATATTCCTCATGACCGCCGATACCTTCGTAGTCGTTGATGAGGTCACCACAGCCGTACATGATGGGTCGATTGCGATAGACCTCGATCGCCTTCGGGTGATGCGACGAGTGACCGTGCACGATGTCGACGCCGGCGTCAATCAGGCGACGCGCGAAACGTGTCTGTCTCCCGGGGATGAGATGCCCCCAGTTGGAGCCCCAATGGATCGAAACCACTACGAGACCCTCCGGTGGGCGGTGCTCGACCGCTCGTCTCGCCACCGCATCGGCCGCCTGTGGAGAAAGATCAGCGAGGAACGAGACCCCGGCTCTGTCTGTGGTCGCCTTCCACGGAGCCGGGATACCGCTGCTTGCTACGCCGACACCGAACACTCGGACGTCCCATCCGGCGGCGGACACGATGGCCGGCGCTTCCGCGTCGGTTCTGTCACGTCCCGCGCCTACGCGGAGAATGCCGGCACCGTCGAGCGCATCGAGCGTATCTTCGAGCCCCTGGTACGACCAGTCGAGTACGTGGTTGTTGGCCAATGAGCAAACGTCAATTGATGCTGCGTTCAGCAAGGCGACGTTGGCGGTGTCCGTCCGGTACGAGATTCCCTTGGCGGGCCACGGCTCGCCCCGCGCCGTCATCGCCGTCTCGAGATTAATGATGCGAACGTCCGGCGCAGCCCTGTCCAACTCGGTGATCACATCCCCCCAGACGTAACCGTCGTCGACCCCTCTCGGGATTGGGCCGCTGGCTCGCTCGGCGAGCGTGACGTAGTCGCGGGCCGTCTTGACATACGGCTCGTAGATGACGGGATCGACCGGATGACGAAGGACTTGATCAATTCCGCGGCCGATCATGACGTCACCGGCCAGGAAGAGCTTCACCATCATGTGATGGTACAAACATGTGATAGTTCAAACCGACCGGCCTGCCCAGGTTTACCAGCGCCGGGCGTCGATCGAGGGCTTATCGAACGTTGATGTGACCGCGGTGGAGTTCTTTGACCGTAGTAACACCCAGCAATTGCATCGTACGGGTGATACCTTCGCTGAACATCTGGAGGGCCCGGTCTACACCATGCTCGCCGCCTGCCATGAGCGCGTAGAGATACGCCCGGCCGACAAACGCGGCATTCGCCCCCTGCGCGACGGCTGCCACGACGTCTGCTCCGCTCATGATGCCACCGTCCACGTAAACCTCGATCTGGTCGCCGACGGAGTCGGCCACTTCCGGTAGCAAGTCGAAGGTGCTGGGAGCCCGGTCGAGCTGACGGGCCCCGTGGTTCGAGACGATGACGGCGTCCGCTCCATGATCAACGGCCTTTTGGGAGTCTTCCACGCTCTGGATTCCTTTGATAACAAGGGGCCCTTTCCAGGCCTGCCGGAGCCAGTCCACATCCGACCAATTGAGAGTGGGGTCAAAAATGTGTGTAATGAGCTCTGCGACTGTGCCGTCGAAGTTGCGGAACGATGCGAACTCGAGCGGCTCGGTGGTGAGCAGGTTGAACCACCATGCAGGATGACGCGCCATGTCGAACAAGGTCTTCAGAGTCAGCGACGGTGGGATGGTCAGTCCGTTTCGAATGTCGCGGAGGCGCGCTCCCGGGATCGGGGTATCAACGGTGAGAATCAGAGCCGAATAGCCAGCGGCCTCAGCTCGATGCATCAACTCCTCACTGGAGTCCCGGTTCTTCAAGAGATACAGCTGGAACCAGCGGTTCAGATTCGGGGCGGTTGTAGCAACCTCCTCGGGGGATGTGGTCCCCAGCGTGGAAAGGGCGTAGGTGATTCCCGCCCGGGCGGCGGCTCTTGCTACAGCCGGCTCGCCCTCGTGTTGCATCATCCTGGTGAAACCGGTTGGAGCGAACGCGAGCGGCATGCTGGATGGTTGTCCGAGAAGTGTGGTCGAGGTGTCCACCTCCGATACATCTCGTAGCAGCGTCGGTCTGAATTCGACTCTGCGGTACGCCTCCCGGGATTGGCGGAGGGTGGTTTCCTCTTCGGCGGCGCCGTCCGTGTAGTCAAAGGGAGCCCGGGGGGTGCGTCGTCGGGCAATCTCGCGCAGATCCCAAATCGAAGCGGCGGAAGCCAATCGCGCCTCTGGCCCAAAGCCGGGAGGCCGAATCTTTACCAGCGGCTTGACCTCGCCCCAGCGGGGCATACGTCGGTCCATGGCACCTCTTGTTCTCTTGTCGCTCATGCCCGGTTGGTCTCCAGGGTAGACGACCACGGCCGATCGTTTGCCGCAGCTCCGGGTCGGATTGATAGTCCAACGGGACCAGATATGGGTCCGGGAAAGCCACGGCCTCGTGCCGCGTGTGAGCGGTTTCCTATCCCTTCACCACGCCTAGCGGGCGAAGTTCAGCCACCGGTTTGGCAAGGTTCGCAAGGTCGGACACGCTTACGACCTCAGACACATCTTTGTATGCATAGGCGGCCTCCTCAGCGAGCTCTTTTACGGATTTGGGTCGGACGATGATGCCGGCCCGGGTCATCTCTTCCTGTACCTGGCTTCCGGCCCGGATACGCCTCGCGGCGGTGCGACTCATAACTCGTCCTGCCCCGTGAGGAGCTGACGAAAAGGCCGGATTGCCATTGGTGCCTACCAGAACCCATGAAGACGTGCCCATGCTGCCGGGTAGGAGCACCGGCTGTCCCACGTCGCGCAGGTCCGCCGGGAGGTCGGCGTGGCCGGCACCATGAGCGGGCGTCGCCCCCTTGCGGTGCACGCACAGGTTCCTCAGTGATTCCGGGTGAACTTCCAGGCTCGCCATGTTGTGCAGAACGTCGTACACGATGTCGACGGGGACATCGTCAACCGAGGTCTCGAACACGTCGGCAAACGTGCGACGCACCTCGTGGGTGAGCACTTGTCGGTTGGCGAGCGCAAAGTTGCTCGCTGCCCACATCGCACTCAGGTATGCCGCACCTTCCGGTGACTCGACCGGCACACAGGCGAGCTGCCGATCGGGAACGACGATGGCGTAGCGGGGCATCGCCTCTTGAGCCGTAGCAACGGAATCGGTGCATACCTGATGGCCCAGGCCGCGGCTGCCGCAATGGATCATTACGCAGATACCTCCCTCAATGATCCCGAAGGCGGTGGCGACGCTTCGATCCACCACCTGTTCCACAACCTGCAACTCGAGAAAGTGGTTGCCGCCACCCAGAGATCCCACCTGCCGTCTCCCGCGATCGCGCGCCCGGCCCGAGATCAGGTCGGGACTGGCACCTTCGAACCACCCTCGATTGGCAATCCGTTCGATATCGCGTGCCCGTCCGAAGCCTGCGTCGACCGCCGCCTGAGCTCCTCCACGCAGCATGCTTGGCAAGAAATCGCCTGAAACGATTCCTCCCGGACCGCTGCCCCTCGGTATGACCCTGGCCAGGCGGTCCATGAGTCGCCGGCCGTATTCGTCGAACTGGTCAAGGGTGAACTCCGAAGAGAGAAGGCGAACGCCACACCCGATGTCAAAACCCACGCCACCCGGCGAGACGACCCCGTCGGCCGCAACGTCTGTCGCAGCCACACCGCCAATCGGAAACCCGTAGCCGGGATGCATGTCGGGCATGGCGAATGAGGCCTCCACGATCCCTGGCAGGTGAGCGACGGACTGCACTTGCCTCAACGCCTTGTCGACATTCTCCTGTTCGAGGAGAGGTCTAGAGGCAAAGACCCGTCCCGGGACCCGCATCGCTCCGACCCGTTCTATCTCCCAGGCCACGGAACTGAGGCCACGAAGTTCGGTGATACCGACGGTGATGATGGGTTGCACGCTGCCGAGGCCTGTCATACCAGCAGCCTGTCACAGGGGCCTACCGTCAGCCAGGGTCCGACGACCCTTGTCGCAGATAGGTGGCTTGTCACCTCGAGAAGCTTGCCCGTTGAGCTTGCGAATCCATGCCCGGAGTATCGTCTACAGAATGGACATCGAGTATCCCGGCTTCGGCACGATCGTGGTCGGGGGCCGGCGCTTTGATCATGACATCATTGTCGAAGACGGCAAGGTACGGGCACGTGACAAAAACCCATCGAAGGCTCACAAGAGAGCCGGCCACACCCCGCTGTCGACGGCCGAGGACATCCCTTTTTCAAGTTCGCGGCTGATCATCGGTTCTGGCTTTTCTGGCAGGCTTCCGATTCTGCCGGATGTGGCCCGGGCAGCGGCAGCCGCTCACGTGGAGATCGAGGTCATGCCGACCGCCGATGCCTGCGCGCTTCTACGACAGCTCGATGCCGGTGATGCCAACGCCGTTCTGCATGTCACCTGTTGACATCGTTTCGATACTCGCGGGCCCATCTTCGTCACCCGGCGTTCGCTTCGCGCTCCGACGCCAGATAGTGCTCATGCAACACAAATCCATGAAATGCTCGATGGAGCGGATGTGCGTCCGAGACCGATGCCCCCATTGTCAGGAGCGCGGCAATGGTGAGTGCGGTTTTTGAGTCCGGCCGCCACCTGCTGACATGGACTGAGCGCAATCGGCGTGCCATCAGCGCAGCAAGGTCGTCGGCCGGGTGCTGGGCAAGGGCAGCGATGGCAACCGCCGATCGCCGATCGCTCAACGGTTTTGACCGGCGACCCCGGACGACCTCAGCAACCGCAAAGAATCGTGCTACCGAAGCTTCCGGTGCATCGAGGCTCAGGATCCTCGCGAGATCCCATGCACGTTCATATCCGCCTTCGGCGAGCCTTTCGAATGCTTGATCAGCACGAGACAGCGCCGTTTGCGGGTCGACGCCCGCCGTATCGGTGATCGTCGCCAAGACGATGTCCCGGCCGCTGGTGAGAGAACGGTGTCGATCGTGCCAGGCCTGGTAGAGCGTGACCGCTCGATTGCCCACCACATCGAACTCGATCTGTCCCCCGGAGACGCTCACGGCTGCGGCAACTCGTCGAAATCGGCGGGATCTGGTTGCGTCAGCCAGCGTCTCGGCAATCGTCTCGCTGGCCAGGACGAAATCCTCTACTCGCTGGTTTTGTGCAGCGGTGAGCGCGGCCAACGTCCGCCTGGCGAGGTGCAGGTCATTTCTTGCCGGCAAGGCTTCATGGATGAGGTGGTCACGCTCGAGGATCTCGGTCACGTCTACAACGTCGACTGCGGCAACGACGGCTGCGAAGTAGTCGTCCGTGGCTGTCTGGTACCACCGTTTGCGAGCCCCCAGAGCGGTCAAGGCTTCGTGATATCTGGTTTCCACATCGGGTTGCATCAGGGCAAGTGTGCCTCGGAAGAGTGGGATGCGTCGTCGGCTTGTGAAAACAATCACATGAAATGGTTTCGTCTTGGGTACTATTGGGTAACGGGAATCAGTATTCGGAGACGGTGTTGCGGATACAGACATGTTGCCGCTGGGCACCTGTTTCGCAACATCACCTACTAACAGGCTAAGCAGGGCGCCTCCAAACGGGATAAGAGGCGGAACATATGTCTCTCGTTTGATCACTGAAAGAGGGGTGTTTCATGAAACACAACGACATTCGACCGACTATTGGGTTCTTGAGCACGTACCCACCAACCTCCTGTGGATTGGCGACGTTTACGCGTTCGTTACTCAACGCAGTTGCGGAAGACCGCGGATCGCATGACGGTCTTGGAGTGGTCAGCCTGATCGACGAACCTCAGATGGAGAGGCCCCAGGAAGATGTTCTGCCTGAAGTGGTGCACGAACACCTCAATGGTGATCCGGTTTCTCTGACCGGCACCATCAAGGCTCTCAACTCGTTCGATGTCGTCTCGATACAGCACGAATACGGGATATTCGGTGGACAGGATGGCAACGAAGTCCTCGACATTCTCGGCAGTCTCGATGTTCCCGCAATTGTTACGCTTCATACGGTTCTGAGCCAGCCCACGCTCGGGCAGCGCTCGATCCTTCGTCAGCTGGTTGCGATGGCCGAGCGGACGGTCGTCATGAGCGAAACTGCCTACTCCAGGTTGCTATCGGAGTACTCGGTCGATGCCTCAAAGGTCCGGGTGATTCCCCACGGAGCCAGCCTCAATCTCGAAAACCATGAGCCCCAAACAGACGCTCGTCCGACCATCCTGACCTGGGGTTTGATCGGCCCCGGCAAGGGCCTCGAGATGGCCATAGATGCCTTCGTGGGTCTCGACAATCTCGATCCACTGCCTCGCTATGTGATCCAGGGAAAGACCCACCCCAAGGTGAGAGCGTCCCAGGGCACCGCGTACCTCGACGGCCTCGTAGCCAGGGTGCACGATCTGGGGCTCGAAAATATCGTCGAATTCGATAACCGGTACCTGAAATCTGACGAACTCGCCGCCGAGGTGAACCGGGCCGACATGGTGGTATTGCCATACGAATCTACCGAGCAGGTGACATCCGGCGTGCTGGTCGAAGCCCTGGCCGCGGGCAAGCCCGTTATAGCCACCGAGTTCCCGCACGCAGTCGAAATGCTCAGCTCCGGGGCCGGGATTGCGGTGCCCCACGGCGATGCGCCTGCGATGTCTGCAGCTCTGCGCAGAGTGCTCACCTATCCGGTGCTGGCCAACCGGATGGCTCGCGAGGCTCGCCGGATTGGCACGACCCTTCATTGGCCCTCTATCGGACGCCGATACGACCTTCTCGCCACGAAGCTCACGAGGCCTCAGAGCCGTGGTCGGGCCGTGTCGTATAGCGGACGTCTTCGTAGCCAGTCGGATGCGGTCATCCAGGCCGGCTGACGTCTCCGCAGGGGCGACTTCGTAACTGTGTTGGTGCTGACTCCGTGACTACCGGACTTGATCGGGAGCTACCCGATCCGTGTTTCGACCATTTGGCGCGCATGACGGAGCCCTTCGGGCTATGGGAGCACGCCCTCTACACCCAACCCAGGGAGGATCATGGCTTCTGCACGGACGACAACGCCCGCGCTCTGATCGTTGTATGTCGTCAGCCGGACCCATCGTCACAGCTCGTCTCACTGGCGGAGACCTATCTGAAGTTCATCGAAGACGCACAACTCGCAGGTGGAGGGTTTCATAATCGTCGTGCGAAAGATGGTTCGTGGGAAGACGCGGTCGGATCGGACGATTCCCAGGGCCGTGCGCTGTGGGCACTCGGCACGGTTGGTCGATCGGGCCCGGTGCCCTGGATGCGCGATATCGGATTCGCCATGATGGACGAACAGTCGGGTTTTGCGTCGCCGTACCCGCGCGCCAACGCATTCGCTCTGCTGGGCGCTTCGGACGCTCTGGCAGCATCTCCGGGCCACCCGGGAGCAACCCAGATCTTTGAGCGATCGCTCGCTGCGCTTACCGCCATGTTGTCAGCGGGCGGAGTGTCGATCGGTGAGCCGATCAGCGACGAATGGCCCTGGCCGGAGTCTCGCCTGACCTATGACAACGCCCGCATACCCGAAGCCTTGCTCGCAGCCGGTGAAGCCACCCGACACGATGGCCTGGTGGAAACGGCTCTCTCGCTCCTCGAATGGCTGGTTGGTGTTGAAACCAACGACGGCCACTTCTCCTTCACACCCGTAGGCGGGTGGGCGGCAGGGGAGCCGCGACCCGCCTTTGATCAGCAGCCGGTTGAGGCAACGGCAATGGCTGATGCATGCGCCCGGGCGTGGCGCCACACGGGCGATCTTCGGTGGAGAGCCGGTATCGAAATGGCGGCCCGGTGGTTCCTGGGTGCCAATGACGTCGGAGCTCTCATCTATGACGAGCGCACCGGAGGGTCCGGCGACGGTCTCGAGGCGTCGGGCGTCAATGAGAATCAAGGAGCGGAATCCACGTTGGCGGGCCTCGCCGCTCTCCAACAGGCGAGATCGATCGAGATGAGCGAAGCATAAAAGCCGGTTGATAGCCATCGCGTCTGCCTACTCTTGGTTTTCGCGCCCCGTAACGCTAAGCAAATCGACCGGAGCGGCCGAAGAAACATCGGATATGGAATCCATTCCCATAAAGAGAAGTGCTGCGCGTTTCTTCCCGGACCCCCATCGCGTGATCACCAAACCATTCCTTCCGGGTGAACAGGTGTTTCCTGATGGCCATTCGCGCGCCACCGGAATCATCAACCGCATTCTGGACATGCCCGAGGCCGACGTTGCGTCCACCCTGGCGGCCACCTGGGAGGAGTTCGGGCACCGTCATGACGACTTCACCAACATCCTTGCCCGGAGTTTCGACAACGTCTCTCACAACATCGAGAATCCCGATGAGATCCTGCCGGAGCGAAAACTGCTGATTGGCGCGTACTTCACCCACGAGTACTCGATAGAAGCGGCCGCGCTGAGTAACCCGTCCATGGTTCTCGCTCCCGATCAGGGCGGATTGAATCCAGGCGAGGCGCGCTTCATCATGAGCCTCCGTGCCATCGGGGAAGGTCATATCTCCTCTATCGAATTTCGTTCCGGAGTCATCGACCAACGCGGAGTCATTGAGATCGACAAGCCGAAGCAGCATGCGGTAACCGGCACCAAGCGTGCCCCGATGTATGACAAACATGTTTTCGAGGCCAAGCTCGAAGAGCTCGAGGCGATGAACGAGATCACACGGCTGTGTCTGGACCCGCTGCCGACCCACTTCACGTTTGAAGAGCTCGAGGCGGCGATCCTCGATCTCGACAATCAAGGTATCGATCGAACGATCGCGTTTCAAACGATCAAAATCATCCACTGGCTGGCTTCCTCCAACTACCGGAGCTCGTTCCCACCCGATTCGGAACTCTCCGAGCGGGTCATCTTCCCCCAGGGACCCACGGAGAGCCATGGCGTGGAAGACGCCCGCTTCGTACGGTTTGTCGACGACGACGGTGAGATCGTCTATTACGCGACGTATACGGCGTACGACGGTGTCAAGATTCTCCCGCAGCTCATCGAGACCAGGGATTTCATATCGTTCCGGATGGCGACGCTCAATGGCAAGGCCGCCCAGAACAAGGGAATTGCCCTCTTCCCTCGCAAGGTTGGTGATCGGTACGCGGCTGTTTCCCGGCAGGACAACGAGAACAACTACCTGATGCTGTCTGACAATGTTCGATTCTGGAGTGAGGCGGAACGGATCCAGATTCCGGCGCGTCCCTGGGAGCTAACCCAGATCGGCAACTCCGGGTCGCCTCTGGAAACAGAAGCGGGTTGGCTGGTCATCACGCACGGGGTCGGACCGATGCGTCGCTATACGCTGGGGGCGATCCTCCTCGACCTCGACGACCCGTGCCGGGTCATCGGTCACCTCAAAGAACCACTCCTGGTGCCGAACGAACATGAACGCGATGGGTATGTGCCAAACGTGGTGTACTCATGCGGAGGCATGATCCACAACGGGTTGCTGGTGTTGCCGTATGGGTTCTCAGACATGGGTGCTGCGGTGGCCACTGCAGCGGTTGACGATATCCTGACAGCTCTCACGGACTGAGCCCACAAGCTTGGCGGTAACGGCCGTAGAGGCGCCGGAGTTGCGCTCCCGGTTCATTCCAGAACTCGTTCGGATCGATATCGATCCATTGCCATCGGTCGGGAGCCGACTGGCGGGTCGTGCCGCTCCAGGCCTTGATGACATCGACGACCGGTTTGGCTGATCCGTCCGCTCTCCACAATCCAAATGAACGCTCGTGGACCGCAATGTCGAGCGGCGGGTCGTTCCAGATCGACCGTTCATAATCCGAATAGCACCACAGCATCGCTCCGGTACATCCCGCCGCGTTGAGCGCCGAGAGACAGCGGTCCGTATAGGCGGCACCGTCTGCCTCCGAAACCGCCATCGGAGACACTTCGGTCTTTCCGGTGGAGCCCTCGATGCCGGTATCCAGTGGAATTGTGGGCAGGCCAAACTCGGAAAAGAGGACATCTTTGTTCCCGCCGAGCCAGCGGGTGATGTGGGCAAGAAAAGGCAGAAGGTGTTCGTCCGTCGGTCCCCGTGCCCAGGAGGCGTAGATCGGATACCCGTGCATGGTCAGGAAGTCGCATGCAAGTGCAGTCTCCGCAGGACCGAGCTTGCGGTCCTCCTCGAGGTCCTCCATGTGGAGCCCGTTGGTGATGAGGGCTCCAGGGTCGGCAGTGCGGATCGCTGATGTGATCTGCCTGAGCCACTCGCTGCCGGCCGCTCGCGTGGAAGGTTTCACACAGTTCGAGTTTTCATTGCCGAGGTCCCATGCCCATAGTGCCGGGTGTCCGGCGAGTGTTTTCGCTCCAGCCGCGGCCAACAAGGCCTGAGCGGTCAAGACTTCCCCATCTTCGTACCAGTTCCGTAGCCCGTCTCCTTTCACCGACCCACCGGACACAACGCGGAACCGGTCGTCACCGTCGTTGCCTCCCATGGCCCATGGAGGAATCAGGTTGACGCCGCTCATGTGTCCGGTGAAGAGGGTTGGCATGATTTCGAGCCCGGACGCGTGCGCCAGATCGGACACGTCGAGCAGGTGCGCCAGCATCGAGCTGTCCACTGCGGTCGGCGACGGCTGGAATGCTTCCCATGTGAGGAAGAACCGGACAGAATCGAAGCCCGCCGAGGCGATCCGGTCAAAGTCACGGGCGGTCTCGGTGGCGTCGATATCGCTCCACCACGCCATGGCAGTCCGCGCCGGCCAGTAATTGACCCCAAGCCGAAACGGTTGCAGTGCTTCCGCCTCAGCCACCAACATTCTCCGCTGCACCGGGCCGGTGCAGTTCGACCACGTGGCGGTACACGTCGATGTACTCGTCGACCATGCGGCTCACGTCAAAGCGCGTTTCGACGGAGGCTCTGACATCAACCCCATTCAGGTGAGCCGACGCCTCTACCGCCGCAATCGCTTCGTCGTATGAATGAGCCAGGAATCCGTTTACCCCGTCTTCGATGAGTTCGGACATGGAGCCTCGCTCGTGGGCGATTACCGGAGTTCCGGATGCCATGGCCTCGACAACACTGAAGCCGAAGGGCTCGTCGAAATTGATGAGATGGAGCAGGGCACGGGCACCCGCCAGCAGGGGTCCCCTTTCGTCCGGCCCCACCGGTCCGACGAAGCGGATCGAGGCTCCGTCGATGCGCGGTTTCACCTGTGTCTCGAAGTATTCCTCGTCCTGAATGATGCCTGCGATGGTCAACGGCAGTCCCGTTCTCTCGGCGACCTCGATGGCCTCGACGGTGCCCTTATGTGGATGGATCCGTCCGAAATAGAGGAGGTAATCGCCTGCGCC
>JAHEJY010000039.1 GCA_024638625.1 Actinomycetes bacterium | reverse complement strand
GTGGCCTCAGGTGAACCACTCCCTTTGACGCAACAGGACGTCACGATCGAGGGTCACGCCATCGAAGCCCGAATCGTGGCCGAAGACCCGGCCCGGGATTGGCTGCCGTCCTCCGGTGTGATCAGAACCTTTGACATCGGCACCGGCGTCCGGGTGGATTCCGGGGTGCGAGACGGCACCGTCGTCTCGCCTGATTATGACTCACTCCTGGCCAAGGCGATAAGCCACGGCAGCGATCGGCGCACGGCCGCCCGCATTCTGGCCCGGGCCTTGCGTTCCTCCCGCATCACCGGTGTGGAGACCAACCTCCGAACATTGACAGCGATCCTGGCAGATGAGGATTTCCTGGCGGCCGAGACGCCGACGAGCTACCTGATCGGGCATCCGGGCCTCACGGACCCGCCGGGACCTGCCGGTGACGACCGGCTCGGGCTCTTGCTGGGCGCGGTGTTCGCCACCGAGATGCGAGACCGCGTGAACGATCCTGTCACCGGCTTCGCTCCATCTGGCTGGCGCAACCTGCGAACCGTCGGACAACGGCAGATGTGGAAGGAACAGAACGAAATACACCACCTCGAATATGTCATGTTGAGCCCGTCTGAGGCGATGGTGCGGCCAGGTCCCTGGCCGGAACCGGACGACGACGGCAGCCTGTCACAAGACGATCGGAGGCACGTCAGGGTTCGGCTGCTCGACCGGGAACTGGACCGGCATGTGATCGAGTTCGAAGGCCTCCGCCGGATCATCGACATCGACCTCGTCGACCAGGTTGCCCATACCCGCAGCCAGGCCGGAGTCTTGTCGTGGACTCGCGTGCCGAGGTTCGCAACACACGAGCACGAGGATGTCGGCCTTGGTCCCGTCTCCCCGCTTCCGGGAACGGTGATCGGGGTTCACGTGTCCGCCGGGCAGAACGTCGAGGAGGGTCAACTGCTCATGGTGGTCGAGGCCATGAAGATGGAGCACCGGATTACGGCCGCCGCGCCTGCCGTTGTGGCAGAGGTCCGGTTCGAGCAGGGAGATCGGGTGGACACCGGCGACTTGTTGGTCCGCCTCGACCTGGATGGCGGAGACGAGGACAGTGGCTGATCCCATCCGGATTGCCAATTGCTCCGGCTACTTCGGCGATCGGCCTTCCGCCGCTCGCGAGATGGTGGAAGGAGGCCCAATAGATGTGCTGACCGGAGATTGGCTGGCAGAGCTGACGATGCTCATCCTCGCACGCACCCGGGCGAATAATCCCCGCGGCGGATACGCCCGCACATTCGTAACCCAGCTCGAAGAGGTGATCGGCAACTGCCTCGACAAAGGAATAAGAATCGTCTCCAATGCCGGAGGCCTCGACCCGGCAGGATGTGCCGAGGCCGTGGGCGAGGTGGCGGAGCGTCTAGGCCTGTCGCCCCGCGTCGCATACGTCGACGGCGACGATCTCATGCCCCGCCTCCCGGACCTCGCATCCGAGCTCACGGCTTTCGACGAAACGATAGGACTCGGCGATTCCGACGAGTACATCACCGCCAATGCCTACCTCGGATGCTGGGGAATCGTCGAAGCGCTCGATCAGGGAGCCGACGTCGTCATCACCGGCCGGGTGACCGACGCGGCAGTCGTATGCGGTCCGGCGGCATGGCATCATGGATGGGGACGGGATGATTGGGACGCCCTGGCAGGGGGTGTCGTGGCGGGCCATGTGCTCGAGTGCTCGACCCAGGCCACCGGCGGCAATTACTCCTTCTTCACCGAGATCCCAGGGTACGACGATCCGGCGCGAGTGCGATTTGGTTTTCCCTGGGCCGACATCGAAGCCGATGGCTCCAGCACGATCGGAAAGCACGACGGCACTGGCGGCGTGATCAGCATCGGAACGATCACAAGCCAGCTGCTCTACGAAATCGGTGCACCCGACTATTACGGCCCCGACGTCACCGCCCGGTTCGACACGATTGATTTGGACCAGAATCAACCCGACCGGGTGCGCATTTCCGGCGTGCGGGGGCAAGCACCGCCGCCGAACCTCAAAGTCGGAATCAACGAAATCGGCGGTTATCGCAACTCCTTTGAGATCGCCCTGACCGGACTCGACATTGATGAGAAAGCAGCTCTCGCGCAAGCCGCATTCTGGGATGCATGCCCGTTCGAACAAGAAGATTTCGATACGGTCACCAGCCACGTCGCCCGCTCGGAGCATGCGGACCCATCGACAAACGAGGCGGCGACTGCGAGCTGGCGAATCACGGTAAAGGACCAGGACGAAGCCCGGGTCGGTCGCGCGTTTTCGGACGCCATGGTGCAAACGTTTCTTGCGTCGATTCCCGGTATGTATTCCTTGTCCGGGGGCCCCGGCCCCGCCAAGGCATTTGGCCGGTTTCGGGCGGCGCTGATCTCCCAGGGTTTGGTACCAGCGTTCGTCCACATCGGCGACCGCACCGTCGAGGTCAACTCGAGTGCGACCGGTCCGGCCTCTGTCTCAGCTTCTGCAACCACCGAACCATGGCCGAAAACAACCAATTCTCTGGTGGGAGGGCCCTTGGCAGCAGCGCCGCTGGGACGGATCGTCGGAACCCGCTCGGGGGACAAAGGGGGAGACGCCAACCTGGGGGTATTCACCCGGTCCGAGCCCGCCTTCATATGGATCGATTCGTTCCTCACGGTTGAGGCAATTCGCGAGCTGCTTCCCGAAACGCGAGGTTTAACGATCGACCGATACGCGCTGTCGAACCTGTTCGCTCTCAACTTCGTGATCCACGGCTTCCTCGGCGAAGGGGTCGCCTCATCTACCAGAATCGACAGCCAGGCCAAGAGCCTGGGGGAGTGGCTACGAGCCAGAGTTGTCGATATCCCGACCGTGCTGCTGGAGAACTGAAAGATGTCAGATGCCATCGAGATCCTCAAGGCTGCGGCCAAGGAATTCGGCGCAGACAACGGAGGGAGGCTTGGCGCCGCCCTCACCTATTACACGGTTTTCGCGCTCGTGCCGCTGCTCTTCCTGATGGTGGCTGTGGCCGGATTCGTCTTTGACGATCAGGTCGCCGTGACCCAGGCGGTTGCCGAGATTTCGCAAATCGCCGGTAACGACCTAGGACAGGTATTGGGGAATCTCCTCGAAGCGGTGCGCGAGCAACGCCAGGGCGCCTTGTCGATCGGCCTCCTGCTTGCTGCCTTCTCGGCATCGACCCTCTTCCAACAGGTTCAGGGGGTTTTGAATGTTCTTTTCGACGTCCCGAAGGAACAACGCCGGTCCGGCATCGGCGGATGGATCGTCAACCGCCTCATCGCCCTCTTGTCAGCGGTGGTGCTGGCAATCGTCGTACTCGTGCCAGTAGCCGCGGTCGGTGCGATCGGCTTGGTTGTTTCGCTCGTGCCCGAATCGTTGTCCTGGCTCGCGGTCGTCGCCCGGATTGCGATCCCGCTCCTCGCCTTTCTCATGCTGAGCACCGTGGTCGGGCTGACGTTCCAGGTTCTCACACCCGTCAAGATCGCGTGGACTCCGGCGTTACGCGGTGGCGTCGCGACGGCTTTCGTGGGACTGGTCGCCGCGTTTCTGGTCGGTATCTACCTGGATCGGGCCGGGAGCACCGGAACGCTCGGCGCCCTGGGCGGGGTCGCCATTGTTCTCTTCTTCTTCAACCTCATGTGGATCGTTTACATCTTTGGAGCCGAGGTCACCAAGGTATACGCGGATTACCTCGAGCACGGCGACGTGCTGGTACCGAGCGAACGCCCCCCTCTACCCGTTGCAGAGCCGACGGCCGCTGCCGGAGTCAAGGACTCCGGCGTCAAAGCGTTGTTGATCGGGCTGGTGATCGGGTGGTTCGGCCGACGCAAATAGCAGCCAGCAGATGTCTCTTGGGTTGATGGGCAGGGATAGGTCGCGATACATACCACTATCCGTAGTGGTATGTTCACTGCATGCGTCCGCACGTGGCACACATCCATTCTCAACCAGAAGACTCGCCGGAGACGGGGGCGTCGCTGCTCAGGTGCTACCTTTGCTCTATGCCTGAAGAAGATCCGCTCGTAATCGTCGGTGACGAGAGCATGCCATTGTCGAAACTCGTGGTCCGTCATCTCGAATTGCGCGATGAAGTCACTGCGTTGCACGGCGACGCCAACAAAGCGATCAAGAAAATAAGTGCCGAACAAGGGCTGCGTCCCTGGCAGGTCGAACTGCTCAAGCTCCAGAAACATCTGGAAGATACCGGGCTGCGGATGGTGATCCTCTTCGAAGGACGCGATGCGGCCGGTAAGGGAGGGGCAATCCGGCGCGTCACCCGATACATGAACAAGAAGCACTATCGCGTTGTGGCGCTGGGTAAGCCAACCGTGGACCAGACGTCACAGTGGCATTTTCAGCGCTATGTGGCCGAATTCCCCCGCGGCGGCGAGATCGTGATGTTCGACCGCAGTTGGTACAACCGGGCGATGGTGGAAAAGGTCTTCGGGTTCTGCACCGATCAGGAATACGAGAACTTCATGAAGGGGGTTGTCGGTTTCGAGAAGGATCTCGTTCGTCAGGGAACCATTCTCCTCAAGCTCTACTTCAGCGTCACAAAGGGTGAACAGGCGCGTCGATTCGAGCGTCGTCAGGATGACCCGCTACGGCAATGGAAATTCAGCGAAATCGACGTCCAGGCGCAAGAGCATTGGGACGACTTCACGGAACAGAAATACGAGGTGCTGAAACGCACGCATACGGCCATGGCACCCTGGACCATCATCCGATCACAAAACAAACGCAAAGCCCGGCTCAACGCCATGAAGGTCATTCTCAACTCCGTGGCCTACGAGGGCCGGGACCCGGATCTGGACTTCGTGCCCGACCGTGAGGTCGTTGTGGATGGCGCCGAAGAGCTCAGCAACATGAAGGCCGAGCGCATCCGCAAAGGCAAGTTCACCCGCTGACGCTTAGCGCCTGGTAGAACCGTCGTTTGCCGAAGAACTTGTCGAGGTGATTGGTACAGTGGCGACACCGGGCAACCTGATTGGACATGCGAACATGCCAAAGATCACTCCCAACCTGTGGTTCGACACCGAAGCCCGGGAAGCGGCGGACTTTTACGTCTCGGTGTTTCCGAACTCCGAAATCACCAACATCACGTATTACGGAGCTGCTGGTCCGCGCGTGGCCGGCATGGTGATGACCGTTGACTTCGTGCTCGACGGCCAGCAATACACGGCGATCAATGGTGGACCTCAGTTCAGCTTCGACGAGGCCATCTCTCTCCTCATCAACTGCGCAGACCAGGCGGAGGTCGACTACTACTGGGATGAATTGACCCGGGGAGGACAGGAAGTGCAATGCGGCTGGCTCAAGGACAAGTTTGGGGTCTCGTGGCAAGTGGTCCCCCCCGGAATGGAAGAATTGCTGGCCGATCCGGACGAGGAACGAGCTCGCCGCGCGATGGAGGCAATGCTCAACATGAAGAAGCTCGACCTCGCCGCCCTCCAGGCCGCGGCGGACGGTGCCTGAGATCTGAACCCTCTCGTTGTCTCTGGCACTCGCCTTCTTCGTGCCGGGGTCGTGATCGCCAACCCAACTGGACCGCTATCTTGGGCGATCCATGAACAAACTCTCAATGTCCACGGTGGCGATCCTGGGAATGGTCGCGGCCTTCCTGGTCGGGCTCATCCTGGCAGAGCTCAATCCGTTTGCCGGACCCGAGCCGTACACCGATGTGGGGACGACGGTGGTGCAATCGGTCCGTGATGTTGCCGAGCTGACCACTGTCGAGGTCGTCGAATCCACCCTCATCGAAAAAGGCAACGATGCGGGCTGGCTGAACTGGGCCACCGGAGACAAGATCGTGATGATGGTCGTTGCCGAAATCGGTGCGGGTGTTGATCTGTCGGGGCTGACGCCATCCGACTTCGACGTGGATCCCGAGACCGGAGTGGTAACCGTGCGGCTTCCGAATGCAGCCATTCAATATGTCGCAACAGATAACGAGGCGACGCAAGTATTCGATCGCGACACCGGCCTGTTCACGAAAGGCGATCCACAACTGGAAACCGATGCCAGGCAGGTGGCCGAACAGGTTCTGGTCGACAAGGCCCTCGAGCAGAATATCTTGCAGCGGGCAGACCGCAATGCCCGGGAGGTCATCGAGAATCTGCTGACACTGGCCGGCTACACATCGGTCGAGTTCGTCGTTCGCCCCTGACCAGCAATCGAACGTCCCTCAGCGGAAGCTGCTGAACTCGTTGATATCGAGACGGAAAGCTCCACCGTCGGTCACCGACAGGCGTCCGTCGATTTCGACGTACTTCACGTTCTCGAGAACGGTGTCCGCGGGGGCCAGGTTCAGAATGAATCCACTGGAGACGAGAGGGATGACGCGGGTGCGTCTTTCTTTACTCCGGGCGAACGAACTGGACCCCGGCACAAAGACGAACAGATATCCATTGAGCCGGACGGCTGATTCTTGTACCCCTTCGACGATACCGAAGAAGTGGCGACGGACATCACTCTCGAACTGCCGCCGCTCGATAACGTGCAGCATCTCACCGACGTCGATCAACATCACGGCCCTCTTTCATCAGGTAACCGGGACGTTAGCGATCAACCGCCCGGGATCGGCGGCACGTCCGGCCTGCAGCAGGCTCAGTCGACGAACACCTCGCCATCTCGTTCGTTGATCTCGCCGCGGCCCAGGGGAACTACCAAGGTAAGAGCCTTGAACGCAGCGTCGAGCCCGGGAATTTTGGCAAAAATGCCTTGTGGCCCCAGAACCATTCTTCCGGTCTTGACGTCGTACCTGGAGCCATGCCACGGGCACACCAGGCACCCGTCTTCGTCGATCGAACCGTCTGCCAGGTCAGCGAAGAGATGCCGGCACCTGCGGGTCACGGCGAACAGGTCGCCTTCGGAGTTTCCCACTGCATATTTTCCGGCGCCTTTGATCGTCCCCGGAGTGAAGTCCGAGACAGATCCGGCGTCGATGCTCTCACCCATCGGGAATCCTTTCAAAGAATCGCTTTTCGAGAACCGCTGTCCATACGCTACCAAACCGCATCGGACGCATGCTATGTGTACGCCAGGGTGGCATAAACCGACTACACGACGAGGCGTAATCGGGGCAGCTTCGAAACGCGTCAGGCAACCACAACCGTCTTGGTATTGACGAATTCCTTGATGCCCAGGTCAGAGAGCTCTCTTCCGAATCCGCTCAGCTTGATGCCACCGAACGGCAATCTGGGGTCTGACGCGACCAGGGTGTTCACAAAACAATTCCCGGCTTGCAGTTCGTCCGCGGCAATGCGCTCGCCGCGCTCCACGTCTTCTGTGAACACCGCCGCGCCGAGTCCGAAGTCGGTGTCGTTGGCGATCCGGATTGCCTCGTCTTCGTCCGCTGCACGGATGACAGCCGCAACGGGACCGAACGTTTCTTCGACATAGGCGGGAGTTCCGGGTACGACATCGGCGAGGATCGTGGCCGGGTACCACGCACCGTCCCTATCCGGGACCTCTCCGCCGAGAACAAGACGTGAGCCGGCTGCGATGCTCCGCTCGACCTGATCGTGGAGCTCGTCGCGCAGGTCTACCCGGGCCTGGGGGCCAAAGTCCGTTGACTCGTCACGGGGATCACCCATCACCTTGCTTGCCATGTTTTCGGTCAGGAGCTCGAGGAACGGGTCATACACCGAGTCGTGGACGATGAATCGTTTGGCGGCGATGCACGACTGGCCACCGTTGATCATGCGGCTGTTGGCACATGTCGCAGCAGCCTGTTCGAGGTTGGCGTCTTCGAGAATCACGTACGGATCGCTTCCTCCGAGTTCCAGGACGCTCTTTTTGAGCAACTCGCCGGCCTTGGAAGCCACCGCAGAACCGGCGGGCGCGCTCCCCGTGAGCGTGACAGCCCGGACCAGCGGGTGCTCGAGGATGCCGCTCACCCGGCTCGACGGAACCACCAGCGCCCGAAACAACCCTTCTGGAAGATCTCCATGATTGAAGATCTCGTCGAGCGCAAGGGCGCAGCCCGTCACGTTCGACGCATGCTTGAGCAGAGCGCCGTTGCCGGCCATGATCGCCGGCGCCGCAAAGCGCACCACCTGCCAGAGTGGAAAATTCCAGGGCATGACCGCCAATACCACCCCGAGGGGGGAGTGGTGAGCGTAGCTCTTTCGGTTCTCGGTTTCGATCGGCACGTCCGCCAGATACCGCTCAGCGTTGTCGGCGTAATGGCGGCAGGCCCACGCGCACTTCTCTACCTCACCCCGGCCGGCGCGGAGGGGTTTACCCATCTCGTCTGCCATGAGCTCGGCCAGGCTCTGCGCACGCTCATCGAGCCGGTCGGCAACGGAGCGAATCGCGTCGGCTCTCCGGGAAAATGACTCGCGGCGCCACGACAGGTGGCGTGCGTCTGACATTTCAATGGCCGCCGTAACTTCTTCTGGAGTCGACACCTGGTACGTCTCGAGATCCTCGTCGGTGGCCGGATTCACAGTTGTGATGGTCATGATGGGTCCTTGGCCTCCTGTTCGACGCGCCTGGACCGCAGAGGTTATTCGAATCGCACGCCTGTGAATCCCGGATCGCGTTCCGCACATCGATCGGCCACGCGACCCGAGTGAAATGGCGGCAGGGATCAAGATCCGTCCAACAAGTAAATGTAAAAGAGGCTTGACATTATGTAATGGTTCCTTTACATTGCTTTCTGTAAAGCACCTTTTACATTGAAGCGTGAGCCGGCTGCTTTTTTCGATACGCCGCCAGATACGCCAACTGACACAGCGGAGGAAACATGGGAAACGTCAAGAACGAAACCGCAGCCGTCAAAAGGAGCATGCAGCGGTACTACTGGACGTTCGGTCCCGCCATGGTCTTGTATGTCATCGGAACGATGTTGCTGTTTATTTCGGAGGGCAGGTCGACGGGGATTCAGCTTGCGATGGCCTCGGTTCCTTCACTGGGCGTTCTTTGGGTGACCGTGGCATTGATCGGTCTCTACCAGCGGAGCGACGAACTCCTGCGCATCCAAATGTTGAAAGGCGCTGCGGCAGGTTTCGCGGCCGGTATTCCGGCCCTGGCGATCTCGGGCCTCGTGTTCTCGTTCCTGGACGAACCAGCCGGCCGGCCGTCACTCGTCGCCATCTGGATCCCGTTCATGATCGGTATGTTGGCCTGGTCGGTCGGCTGGGCACGGGCCCAGAAGATCGAAAGCTTCTGAATATGGAGAACCGCGTTCGCACATTGCGGTCCGATCGAAATTGGACTCAAGTTGAGCTCGCAGAGCGCCTCAATGTCTCCCGGCAAACCGTTCTCGCCATCGAAAAGGGCAAATACGATCCGTCCCTGCCGTTGGCATTCGCCATCGCTGACGCGTTCGGCCTGAAGATCGAGGACATCTTCGAACCGACCCCGCAATGAGACTGCGTCTTGCCCATCCTTCGACCGGGCATGGATCCGGGACGCCCGGACATGGTTTGGCGAGATGGGTCGACATCGGAACCGGCCACGCGGCCACGCTGGCAGGAATAATCCGGTGATCCGCCCCTACCGGGACGACGATCTCGCCGGTTTACTCGATGTCTGGTATCGGGCTTCCCTGGTGGCTCACGCGTTTCTCGATGCGGCATTCTTCGACGCGGAACGCAAGCAGATCGCAGAACGTTGGCTCCCGATGTCAGAAACGGCGGTCTACGAAAAAGACGCCAAAGTCGTTGGCTTCCTTTCGCTTATCGGCCACGAGGTGGGTGCAATCTTCGTCGACCCCGACCATCAGGGTCGTGGTATCGGAACCGCCCTCCTGAATCGCGCTCGGGAATCTCATCCGGTTCTCGAACTAAACGTATTCGAAGCCAATGCTTCGGGCCGTGCGTTCTACGAGAAGTACGGGTTCAACGTGGTCCGTCGTCACACGAATGAAGCCACAGGACAAGCAGAGTTGCGGCTGCGGTTCGCCGGCTCTGCGGACAGCGCTAACCCGGATAGCTAAGCACGACCCGTGCATCGAGCGCAGAGTCAGACCAGCCTCAGCGGAGCGCTGACCTGGCCGAGAGCGATGAGGACGATTTCGAGGACCACGGCCAGGGGGTAGGCCGCCGCAATCGCGATGGCCAGTGCAGCGAGAGCTTTCCGGGCCCATGTGCGGATCCACAGCAGCGGGAGCAGGAGACCGGCCAGAGCAACCACGACATAGGTGATGTGCGCGTCGACGTGGTTGATGTGAAACCAGAGCGCCAGGGGTTCCGCCAGTGACACCGCTGCCAATGCCGCGATCGCCGGCACCCGGGGTGGTCGACGATTCGCCGACCAACCTATGAAACCCGCCATTGGCCCAACCAGCAACCCGACGGCGGACCAGAGGATGAAGAAGCGGACTCCCCCCAGAACCGACACGCCGTCGATGACCTGCGCTGCCGTTCCCAGCCCAAAGTACGCGACGTTCGCCCACACGAGTACCACGCCACCAAGCAATCCCGCATGTCGTCCATCCCGGGCGTAGCGATAGCCGACCAGGGCGGCAACCCACATCCACGGAACAGCCATCTGCGCGAGCGTCGTGGCGATCGGCAGGCCGTTGGTCAGGCCACAAAAAGCGCCCCACAGAAGTCCGATCGAGGCAACGGCGACACGCCGCTTCACGTCGCCCTCGAGGGAACTTCGATGTCGTTCAGGACGGGTGCGATTGTTACCCGGCCATCGCCTGCATCGCCTCGTCCATCTCTTCCGGCGACACATCACGGATGTGGGTGTGCAGAGACCACTGATGCCCAAAGGGATCGCCGACCACTGCGGAGCGGTCACCGTAGAACTGGTCGGCGGGCTCTCGAATCAAGGTCGCTCCGACACCGATGGCCGATTCGACGGCGCGGTCTACATCGTCCACGTACTGGTGCAAGATCACGCTGGTTCCGCCGAGCTTCACCGGGTTGGCCGCCTCGCCCTCCATATCTTCCGGTGCATCTGCGAGGTAGATGACCGCGCCGTTGACCACGATTTCGGCATGTCCGATACCACCCCCGGGCATCTCGAGGCGGTACTTCTCTGTCGCCCCGAACGCTTTTGCGTAGAAATCAATGGCCTCGGCGGCTCCATCGATCATCAGGTACGGAACAACCCGACCTTCGAGACCGTCCGGTATCGGTGCAACCATGCATGTCCTCCTCGATCGATACGACGAGTGTACGCGACACCTGCGCCGCGCAACTCGACGCCTTCATCAGCCAACTGTTGCGAGGGCCGACTCAACGACCAGCGATAACCGGTTGTCGAATCACGGTTCTGAGCTTCTCGGGTTCGGTGCGACGGGGATCGCTCAGGTAGATCTCGTGGTGATGCCCGTTCTCCGTGAGGCCGTTCGCCGGTAGGAATTCGGCGTGCAGTCGCTCAATGAGAGGAGCCTCATCGGCGAATGGCCCCAGATGCACACGACCGATGCCGATGGGTATCACTACCACGCAAACAGCGCTGCGCCGGGAAGAACCAGGTCATCAGCTGCCTGGTCGGCCAATCAGTTGCAACCAATGGGCCAGGTGGTCGACCAAATAGCTGACCTACGGAACCTGTAGCTACTGTGACGCGGAATGGACCTCGTAGACCAGCTCTCTCCCGACGATGTACCCATTCCAGAAATCGTGATCACGCTTGCGGCGGGCCAGGATGCCGAACTGGTCTGGCGGAACGAATTGGGCGGTCTCACGTACCGAATCGGAAGCACAATCGTCAAGTGGAACCCACGACAATCTGGCGTTGATCTCCGTCGAGAACACGAACGACTGAAGTGGATCTCGACGCGGCATCCGGCTCCGCGCGTGGTTTCTGCAGGTGCCGACGATCGAGCCCAATGGCTGGTGACCGCTGCACTGCCTGGCGAGACCGCTGTCAGCGATTCCTGGCGTGCCCGGCCAACGGAGGCGCTTCGCGCGATTGCTGCCGGCCTCAGGGCTATCCATGCAATTTCGCCAGTCGGGATGCCGTCAGGCTGGACTACCCAAAGCTGGGTGAGCGCCGAACCGCCGTCTCTCGGCCCACGCCCTTCGGTCGATGATCCGGTCGTCGTACACGGGGATGCCTGTGCGCCAAATACCCTCATTTCAGAGGAAGGGGAATGGAGCGGCAACGTCGACTTTGGCGATCTGGCCATTGGCGATCGCTGGGCTGATCTTGCGGTAGCCTCCCTCAGCCTGGACTGGAACTATGGAGAGGGGCTTCAAGATCGGTTCTTCGAGGCATATGGCATCGAACGCGACGAGGAACGCATTCGCTACTACCGCTCGCTGTGGCACCTGGGTTCATGACAGCCAGCTGGCTCGCGGAACAGATGCGCTTTGCGGCGTTGAACACTTGGTGTGATCTAGCGCGAGCATCCGCATCGGCACTCCAGGCGCTGACAGGTACCGGTCCCGCATGTGGGTCGCGCTTGATATCTGCCAAGTGAGGCCCCTCCTTTTGGGGCAGCAATAGCAACCCAACCCGGGGTGCACCAAATCAAGTTTGCCCGGCGAGCGAGCTCAGCAGACAGCCGACCGATGAGCAGCGATCATCCCGATCAGGGCCCGGGGCCTGCCACTCCTAGACGTTCGAGGAAGGGATTCCAGAACTTTCGCCCGGGATCGTAGGAATGGACACGTTGCATGAAGTCGCCGAGCCGGGAAAAGCGTTCAGCAAGATCACCCATGGCGAAGAGCTTGCCCCAATGCGGGCGCGGTTCAAACGGCGCCAGCTTCTCTTCGATGACCGGAAGGAGTGTCAATACCTCGTCGGGATGCTTTCGCCAGGTGAAACCCAGGGACAGACAGTCCCGCTGATAGGCGGGGCTCATCCACAATTCATCGGCGGCCACCGTGCGGATTTCCATGCCGTGCAAATGGGGCGAGATCTGTTCGGCCATCGAACGGAGTGCTCGTAACGCATCCGGCCCGTGAGAACGATCGACGAAGTATTCAGTTTGGAGCTCGTCGCCACCAACCGATGGCGGAGCGTCGAGGCGAAAGTGGGCCATGCGGTCGGACCAGGGTCCCGGAATCCCACGCCGCATGGTGAGCGCGTGGTCGGGTCGTAGATCAGCATCGTCCCACCAGACCCCGCCGCATATCGATGGGGGAGCGGACCCTTCGCCATCATCGATCCGTTGTTTCAACCACAGCGACCGGAGTACCGAGCCTCCGATGTCACCGATGAGGCAAACGCTGTACGCCGAGGCCATGACGTCGTCGAGTCCTTCGAGTACAAGATCCCATGACGCATCGCGATAAACATCCTGGCGAACCCGGTAGGACGGCTGGACATCGAGGTCGACTCGCGTCACGATCCCGAATGCACCAAGCCCAACGGCCAATGCCGGGAGATCACGGCTTGACCGGTCAACCCGCACCAGCGATCCATCGGCCCGCACGAGCTCGATGGCGGCGACCGAGGTCGACAGGATCCCGTTCGTATTGCCGGAGCCGTGGGTGGCGGTCGCGATTGCCCCGCCGATGGAAATGTGCGGTAGCGACGCCAGGTTTTCCAATGCCAGGCCGCGCAACTCGAGCTCAGGGGCAAGCACGCCGTAGGAGGTTCCGGCCGTTACGGATACCGTTCGCTGATCATCGTCGATGAGAATGCCCGGGGCCAGCCGCTCGAGCGAGATGAGATCGCCGCCGGGAGAGTCCGCGATGTCGTTAAAGCAGTGGCGCGTCCCGAGCGCTTTGACCTTGGGCAAACGAGCGACCATTTCCTGAAGCTCATCGACAGACTCCGGATAGTGGATCGCAGTCGCACTGTATTCGAGGTTGGCGGCCCAGTTCGTCAGTTTCATGATGGCAGCCTCCTTCTTGACGTGGCGTTCATCCTGGCATGGCCGCTCCGGTCACAACGGTGATTGTTGGCGCCCCGGAAGGGCCTTGCCGCCGGACGGTCGCCACGGCGGTCCGTTTCGCGCGGCTGGGTAGCTGAACTCCCGATCCAGGCCTGAATCGCAGCCATGCCGGTCTAGGAAGCGAGATGTCGAGCGACAGCTCGAAGCGTTGATTGCAGGCTCCGTGCAGGGTTCTCGTCTGGCGATATGCTCTACGGAGTCGTCCTACGAGTAACGGAACCGAGGAGATCATCGTGAGCGCTTCGACGCAGTGGCAGTTGGACCTCGGTGCGGCGGAATCCTATCTGAACGTTCTCGAACCCTCGATCCTCGGGCCCGTTGCCGAGCGGCTGGTGTCCCACGTCGAGTTGACGGAGGGCGAGCATGTTCTGGATGTCGGATGTGGCACGGGAGCGGCAGCTCTAGCTGCCTCACGTGACGTCGGGCGTTCCGGTCGCGTCGTCGGCGTGGACATCAATGCCGGCATGCTCACCGTTGCACGTTCCCGCCCGAGCGATGTCTCAGTGGAGTGGCTCGAGGGAAGCGCACTCGAGCTACCGACACCCGGTGGCGAGTTCGATGTGGCCGTGTGCGCGCAGACGCTGCAGTTCATACCCGATCGTCAGACAGCGGTTTCGGAGATGCGAAGGGCGTTGAAGCCGGGCGGCCGCGTCGGGGTAAGCCTCTGGTGCGAGGTGGAGCGCAGCCCGTATTTCCACGCCCTGGTCCAGGCTATCTCGACCAACATCGGGCCGGACACGGCGACCGGTCTCGGAGCGGCCTTTGGCCTTGCAGATAAAGGGGCCATCGAGCGGCTTCTCGTCGAGGCAGGCTTCGAGGACGTGAGGGTCGTGGCCACTCAGATCGACATCGACCTACCTCCGGTCCGGGAGTTCGTACCGGAGCACGTTGCAGCCACGCCAATGTCTGCCGGTTGGTCCGCTGCGACACCGGAAGCGCGGGGAGGAGTACTTCGCCAGATGGAGGACCGGATTGTGGCCTTCCGCTCTAAAGGAGGCGTTCGCGTGCCCTTTTGGTCGTACTTCGCAACCGCAGTGCACTAGGAGGGAGCGGCACACGTCGCGACGTCGCTTCCACGCAGTCGACGTGCGCTCCCTCTACATTCAACGCGGACGACGGACTCGCCGGGGGTCAGCTCGGGTGAACGGTTGTTCTGAGAAGACCTCGCCTGAGGGCTGGGCCGGACAGATCCGAGATGCTCGTTTAGCCCTGTGCACGCTCACCGATGGCGGCCCTTTCGACGATCGTCGAGATCCGACGGGCCCTGGTGTCGTCCCGGGCTGCGCTGACGACCCACCAGAGCATCGCCTTGCGGGCACTGGGAGGGAATTCGTCCCAGGCGAGCCGCGCCGACGGGTTGGCGTCGAGGGCGGAGGCCAGCTCGCCGGGTTCGTGAAGGTCTTCGACCCGATCGAATTTCGTCCACCATCCATTCGCTCTGGCGACCTCGACGGCCTGGCGTCCAGCATCGGTCATGAGTCCGGCTGCTTCCATATCGGCCACGCGTTGGCGGTTCAGCCTCGTCCAGCTGCTCTTCGGTTTGCGACGCGCCAGGAGCTGCAAACCGCGATCGTCGTCCAGAAGCTTCGCCGTCGAATCGATCCAGCCAAAACAGATTGCCTCTTCGACGACTTCGGGGTACGGACACCGTGGTCGGCCGGTTGCGGTGCGCCACGAACACAACCAGACGCCCCGTGCTATCTGGTGGTTGTGTTCCAGCCACAAACGCAGTTGTTCCCGGGTTTCTGCGTGGTACATGGGGTAGTCGAACTTGCCTGTTGCCGGGTGCTCGGATGACGACGGGGGTACGGGCGAAGGTGCCCCACGGTGGGAGTCGGCCATCAGCGGGTACTCAATGTCCGCCAGTACGGAACATCGCAGAAGTCTTCGACCATTCCGTACGGGTACGGCGGAAGACCTGGAGCCGTGACTTCGGTCAACTCGTCGAGCTCTGACTCCGTGAGGACCAGGTCGGCCGCGCCGAGGTTGGACTCGAGTTGCCCAACTGTCCGAGCGCCCAACAGGATTGATGAGACACCCGGCCGCGTGGCGAGCCATGCCAGGGCGACGTGTGCGACAGGGCGAGCGTGGTTGTCGGCGATACGTTGGGCAACGTCGAGGATCCCCCAGGTACGTTCGGTGTTGCGAGTGTCGTAGGCCTCGACGCCCCGCGCTGGATCCTCACCGAGCCGCGTCGTTCCGGTCGGTGCGGTGTCGCGTTGATACTTACCAGTGAGCCAACCCCCGCCGAGCGGTGACCACGGTGTGACACCCAAACCTTCCTCGAGACAGCAGGGGAGCACCTCCCATTCGACATGCCGATCAAGCAGGTTGTACTGAGGTTGAAACACGATCGGTGTGGCGAAACCACCCAATCGTGCAGTCGTGATGATGCGCTGTAGCTGCCAGCCGGTTGTGTTGGACCACCCGAGATGCTTGATCTTGCCTTCCCGGACAAGCGTCGACAGCGTGTCGAGGGTCTCTTCGACCGGGGTTTCCTGATCCCAACCGTGGACGAAGTACACGTCGACATGATCTATCCCGAGGCGCTCCAGGCTGTCTTCTACTGATTGGACCATGCTTCGCCGTGATGCACCGGGCGATCCCGCTGGCGGCTTGAATCGACCCTTGGTGGCAATGACGATGTCGTCAGTGGGGGAGCGGTTGGCGAGCCACCGGCCGATGATCATTTCTGATTCGCCATTGCTGTAGACATCAGCCGTATCGATCAGGTTTCCGCCAGATTCGACAAACATGTCGAGTTGGCGGTGGGCTTGAGATTCTTCGGTTTCGGCTCCGAATGTCATCGTGCCCAGGGCGAGGTGCGCAACTTCGGGCCCACCCGGTCCTAGCGGTCGTAGCTCATTCACCTTTTGTCCTTCCGGTTGAATCAACCCTAAAACCCCGGAGCTTCAGGTCGTCATCGACCCCTGGGGCGGCGCAAGAGCTAAAAGCGCGCCACTTCCGGTCTGGAAACGGCCACCATTCGACGCGGGCTTCGTCGATTCAGCGCGATGGCACATCTCCGATGTTGATGATGTCGTACTGTTCGTTGAGATCAGCCATCTTGGCCTGATCGGCAAAGTCTGCCTCGTTCAACGTGGCGAGTTCGGCCAGGTATTGATCAAAGCCGGAAGGCTGGTAGATCATGAGCATCCTGGCGCCGGTGACACCCTCGGCCAGAGAGCATGCATGCGGAACGCCAGGGGGGATGTGGAGGCATGTACCCGCCTCGGCTGTCATCCAGTCACCGTCCACGTAAAAGTCGATTGGTCCGGACAGGATGTAGAACGTCTCTGAATGGTATTTGTGCAGATGAAGCCCCAGCTCGAAACCCGGCTTGAGGTTGTCTTCCATCAGCGTGTACATTCCGCCGGTGTCGTTCGCAGAGACCTTCACGAACGTGTGGTCCGCTGTCCAGTCATAGTTGTCGCCGCCTCCCGGCGGCACGAAGCTATAGCGCTTGGTCATAGTTGGTTTGTTCCTGAGTTGACGCCGGACTTTCTCGCGCCGCGAGTGTAAACGTCCACCTCGAGGCCCAAAGCCATGCTGAACACAACCCAGCGTCTGGCTTTTGGTGGAGATTCTGCTGCTTTGGGAAGGGCGAGAGCGGAGTAGTCATGCGCTGGTCCTAAGGGTTGTCGGAAGAAAGAGGCTTGGCCAGGTTGTTCAACGGCGCGGCTCAAGGAACCAGTACGCTGGATCGATGCGATCGCCAAGGGGACGGGGCAAATCGGATTCCGACAGAGTCCATCGGCGGCAGCAGGGGAGGGGTGGAGTCAGTGCACCGGCTCGAGGACGACCACAGAGGTCTCCCGGGATCGCCTCGCCGCAAAGGAATCCAAACCTTCGTCATAGATGCGCCACTGATCCCAAAGCCGATCGCGTTCTCCACCGGCCGCAGCTCTCGCCGACACGTCTCGCTGCTCCCTCGGAAGCTCAACAGAAGCACGCGGATTCGCTTGGAGGTTTAGCCACCACCCTGGATCAGGGTCTGCCCAGCCATTCATTGCCAGGGTCACCAGGTTTGGACCGTCCTCGAAATAGGCGAGAATCACACTCCGCTTCTCACCCGACCTTCGACCGACGGTGGTGACGCGCATCATTCCATACTTCTTTGCCGAGTGCGGCCGCAGACCGAATCGCCCTCCGGAGAGACGGTAGAGCCCACGGTGGATTCTCCATGCGAGACGAACGAACCATCGCGGAGGCAATCGTGCCGAATTACGCGTTTCGGACTCGGGGATTGGACCTTCAGTAGCCATCAGCAATCTTCGATCTCTCGTGACGAGCCTTTCCGCGCACTCTAACTCCATCATCCCGAACCACCAGATGAAACTAGCCGATGGCATCAGCTGCGGAAGAGCCACCATACATAGGGTCCAATCCTGCCGTGTCTTCCCAGCGCTTCGTACTTGACATAACGGTGATTATGGGCGCTTGCCCTGGACCGGGGCATAGGCTTTATGCTCTCATGGGAGATGTCCGAGCCCATTCGATTCGAAATCCGACTGAAACCGGGCGCCAGCGGCTCCAGCGTTGGCGGGACCTGGGGTGATAACCGGGCCCTCAACGTATCTGTCACGGAACGGGCAATCGACGACAAGGCCAATGCGGCCGCGCTGGAGCTTCTGGCCACCGTTCTGAAGACCAGGAAGCATCAACTCTCCATCGTCACCGGACATCGGTACCGAACGAAGGTCGTCGAGCTTGTCGACCCACCAGCAGGCACGTTGGCCCGGCTAGAGGCCTGGCGTGCGAATGCATAGACGGGTTGCCTGGGCGAGAAACGCTCTATGGCGCCCCAATCCCCTTACCACCAGCTCGGCAACCAATACGTCACTGTGACGAAAGGATGACGTTTCATGTCGAGACGAAATCTGAAACGCGTGGATGGCGCCCCGACGGATCAGTTGAACCAGAGGTAGGCGCCGAGGCGATGGTCCGCGGACAAGAAAGCCACACCGCGGCCGGCATCGCCGAGGTTGAGAGTTCCGGCGCTGCGGGTCACGAAGATGGGAATGGCTCCCGACTGCGGGTCGCGTGACGTTGAGCGGTCTTCGAATACCGGCATCTCGACGCCCTGGAAAAAGTTTGGGGTGCCACCGAGCTTGTCGTAATCGATGAGTGAGATATAACGATCGTATACGGCTCTGTCGAGTTCCGACTTGCGATGATCGGGGATGACAGACGGATCCATGCTGGGAGTGAGCCGCGCCCCGATCCCCTCTCCCACAGTCGGGCCGGTGGCAGATTCGATCACTTCGACCCAACCCGGTCGATCCCCGGGCTGCACGATCACCGCATTCTCACCGGCGAACGGCTCCCAGATCTCAATCCCACCGGGGTCGAACTCATCGTTTGTCACAAATAGGTAGGCCACTTTCGGCTCTTCTAACCAGGGAAAGTCGTCCGGGTGGAGAGCAAACTGGGCGATGAATTCCATCTGTTCACCGGTCTGGCGACTGAGCGGCCACAACGGATTGTCCA
>JAHEJY010000167.1 GCA_024638625.1 Actinomycetes bacterium | reverse complement strand
CCCCAGATTCAAAGCGATCTCGTACAGTCCCTCACCCAAAAGTGACTCGACCGGTGGTACCGCCGAAAGTTGGTTGATAACCAACCCCGAGTCACGGGCCAGTGCTCTGATGGATTCGAGCAGTGCCGCCTCGCTCGGATCTTCCGGGATGGAGACCGAGATCTCAGCCACCGCAGCGTCAAATTGACCTTGCTGACGCTGCAATTCCACGAGCCTGGTGATTCTCGCCTCTAACGTTTCTTGCTCCTGCACCGCAGTCTGGAGATCGGCCTCGATATCGTCAATCGTCGTGGTCGATCCCCGCCAGAACAGAAACCACCAGAGCGCCAGAATGACCAGCCCTACCAGTACTGCGATCAAGACGTTGCGTCGGCTCATGAGATCTCCGGAATTCTCGATGCGATCCGCGTACCAGCCGCCTCATCGGTCAATTGCGCGTCTGATTGATACGTCACAACCTCAACGCCGCTCACATCAGTTGCGGTGACCGAGGTCACCCAGGTCGATCCCAAGCCCGCATAACTCGTATTGTCCACGGAGCGCAGCCAGTTGGCGACGTCCTCATATTCGAACGCAATACCCGAAACCGAAACCTGATCGTCGTTCCCGGTCAGTGTGTTCAGCCATACCCGGTCCGGAATGAACCTCCCGAGATCATTGAGCAACCTCGCCCATGAAACATCGCCGGCGAGCGCTGCGGTGACCAGTTCGGCCCGAGCCTCAAATTCCTGGAGCGGGACCTCAAACTGGCCGAGCGAATCGATCTCTGCCTGTTTGGCGGCATTGGCTTGTTGCTGGGCTCGCAGATCGTCTTCGCGCTCGCGGATCGTTGCAAGTCGACCGAGGGTGAGAAACGCAAGCAATACCACCAAAAGGACCAGGACCATCAGCAACAAGACCCGGTTGCGGCGTGAGGCCTCCTCTTCGAATATCTCCCCCGGGAGGAGATTGATGTCTCTCATTCGGGGCTCCAGAGTGCCAGGCCTACGGGAACGGGTAGAACCGGCTGGAGCGGTGCAACCACTTCGTCGGAGAGCTTGCCTGTGCTGAGGTGGCCGAGAACCCGGGCGGGTTCCACGGGTGCATCGAGCGCTCGTCCCAGGCGATTGGCGAGATGCGGAAGTCGGGCGCCGTTACCTGCGACGATCACCCGGGTCACCGACCCACCTTCGCCTTGACTGAGAAAGAAATTGACGGAGCCCCGAATCTCTTCGATGAACCTGCCGGCTTCTGCTGTCAAGAGTGTCTGGGCGGCCTCATCCTCGGTCTCATCGCCGGTGCTGACGGGAGCGGCGTCTTCAACCGAGATTCCGATCCGGCGCTTGAGCTGCTCTGCATTGGCGAACTCGAGATTGAGTCCGTCCACAAGTGTCTGCGTGAACGCCGAGCCGCCGGTCTGAATGATCCGAACAAAACGGGGAGTCGAGCCGCTGACAAGAACAACCTGTGTGATGTCCGCCCCGATATCGACAAGAACCGCGATCCCGCTGACCGGTTGCGGTATGAGGGATCGGACGAGAGCGAACGCCTGGAGATCGACTGCGATCACATTCAAACCGGCCGAGGTCGTCACGTCCAAAAAATCCTGCACCATGGATCGGTGAGCGGCGACGGCCAGAATTGCCTGCATCGGCTCACCCTCGGGCGTCGTGAATTCGTCAATACCGACGTGGTCGAGAATTGCTTCCTCAACCGACATCGGCATGTACTCCTGAACCTGGAACGGCAGAGCATCGCGGAGTTCGGCTTCTCCCATCAACGGCACGTCCACCTGTCGCACGACCACTCGCTGATTGGCCAGCCCAACGACTACACGCTTTTTGGGAAGGCGGTGTTTCCTCCAGAGTTCCTTGATGGCATCAACGATCGCTGCACCGTCGATGATCTCCCCGGCAGCCATCGCCCCCTCGGGCAGCAACACCTCTCCGACCTTGCGGAGAACGGGTTGTGACTTTCCGGCATCGATGGCTACCGCGCGAACGCTGCTGGAACCGATATCCAGGCCAACGGTGACTGCCATCTACTCTCCGCCCTCTACGTGTCGTGGTGTATCCGGATGACCCAGCGCGGGCTCTCTTGGATACGGCTTGTCTCGGGTACTTGCTTGTTTCTCGTCTTGCGGTCGTGTTGTCGTATCGTGGTCCTGGTCGCGCAAGTTTGTGATCTTGGCTTTTTCATGCTCGAACGTAATAACGCCTTGTAATTACGCACGTGTCATTTACTCGGCGAAAGCATAGCGATGAGGGTTATGGCCCGCGGTCTTTGGAGGGGACCGCGAAAACTTCCTTAAACGGCGCGGTTACGCCGTTTTCAGGGTCGCGGTCAGAGTCCGAGGTACCACGATGCGATGGAGTCGCCCCAGAGGGCTCCGAGCCACGCGCCCGCCATCATGGCCGGCCCGAACGGCATCTTCGCCTTCCGCCCCCGTCTGGTGAAGACCATGATCGCCGTACCTGCGAGTCCGCCGATCAGGAACGCAAGGAAGATGCCGACAACGAGACCGGTCCAACCGGTGTAGGCCATCACAAACCCGAGCAGGAATGCGAGTTTCACATCCCCAAACCCAAAGCCGCCGGGGGTGATCATGAACAGCACAAAAAACAAGACCAGATACGCAAATCCCCCTACGAACGCCGGAGTGAGATGATCGGTTTGGCCTTCGACTACCGCTCCACCGATGAATAGTGCGACCGTCAGGCCGGTTCCGGTGAACACAATCCGGTCGGGTAACCGTTTGTGGTCGAGATCCGTGAGCACCAGGGCGATCGTTGTCCCGGCAAAGAAGAGATAACCGGGTAACAGTGCGTTTGGCCCGAGCCACCAGCCAATCAGGCCAAAGGCAGCTCCGGTTGAAGCTTCGACGATCGGGTACCTCGGTGAGATGGCTTGGGAGCACGTGCGACATCGGCCGCGTAGCCGCAGCCATCCCAAGATCGGCACGTTGTCGTGCCAGTGAATCGGGGTCTCGCATTCCGGGCAAGACGATGATGGGTGCACGACCGATTTGCCAAGCGGGACCCGATAGGCCACCACGTTGATGAACGAACCAACGATGAGCCCAATGATTGCAGAGAACAGCGCAACGAACATGGGGGTCGGCTACCGCTCCCTACCAAGCACCACTGGCCCATGCTCCACCAGCCGGTACGGCGTCGGAGCAGGAAGCGAACAAATCGGTGGCCGCGGCTCCCTTTCCGAGGAGCGTGGCTTCGCTTGCCGAATCCCAGATGCCGAACCAACTCCCGCTGTCACTGAGCACGATCATGCATACCGATTGGCCGGTGGGCGACACCGCCACGCCCACCGACCCGAGAGTCGGTGTGAGGGTGTTCTGAAAGACAAGACTCGGCTCGATCCCATTGAGATCGACAACGCTAGCGGTGTACTCACCGGCGGCGGCGAATGCTGTTTTTTCCGTGACGAATGCCGTGCGAGCAGCGGACTGGGCTGCACGGTCTTGCGCCGCCACTCTCTGGCCGACAAACGTCGGTACCGCGATTGCTATGAGGATGGCAACAATCAAGACGACGACCATCAATTCGATGAGGGTGAATCCGTCCTGGCGTGACATGACATTCAATATCGACTTCTCTCGTAGGGCGCTTGAAGGGTTCCGTCCCAGGACGCCGTTCGCCTCGACGCATCTGCCGTATGAAAGAGCATCACTGGATGCGAACGCCAAACGGGACCCCCGAAGGGGTCCCGTTTCAGCGTGATTAGGTTTGACTACCAGCTGGTAGCGGTAGCGTCCGTTGCGCAGTTGGTGAGAGTCCCACCGCTTGCAATTTCACCATATGCCGTCGCAGCAGCCGGATCCTCGGCGATCATGAAGATCTTCCCGCTGGCGCTGAGGACGGTGAGACAGGCAACGCCGGTCTCGAGCTTCACGTGCACATCGCCTGCCGTCGACGTCGCAGCTGCGTATGAGTCCTCTTGCCACGTGAGGCTTGGCTCGATGGCGCCGAGGTCGGCAGCAACATCGGTGTAAGCCTGGTCGTTGGCGTAAATGGTCTTTTCGGTGGCCAGGGCGTTGCGCAGGTTTGACTGTGCAGCGCGATCCTGGGCCGTCTCACGTTGACCGAGGAAGGTCGGGATCGCAATTGCGACCAAGATGGCGATGATAAGCACCACGACCATAAGCTCGATCAGTGTGAAACCGTCTTCGTTCAGACGATTGCGCATCCGATTCAACATGTTGTATTGCCTCCTATGACAATGATCGGGGCGCAATGCGCGCCCCAGGTACAACAGCTATATCGGTCCTCCTCCCAGGTACCTTGAGGGTGATAGGCCAATTCCCAAAAAGGACTAGTTCCTGTTATTGGATGGCATACGAAGAGCCTTTAAGCCCCTTAGCGTCAAGGCCCCTCGGCGAGCTCACACGAACAACTCCAACGAGCGCTCGGCAAACCACCACAGTGTTTATCAGATGGCATCCGAAGAGTGTTTGGTCCCCTTTGCGTCAATGTTCGGCATCGAACACCCACGAACAACTCCAACGAGCGCCCGGCCAACCACCGCCACACCTCCGCCGCGTCCCCGAGGCTCTGAGGGCCCGTGAATTTCGAGACCCTGCTCTCCGGCCACAAGGCGGTAGCTCTCGACTTAAATCACGGCCAACGTAGATCAGCCCCCACGTGCGGTTGCCCCAACCAACAAGCGTTTAGCCGCCGACAAACAAGCATCTCTTCTCCAACCACCCACGTAGACATCAACCCAAAACCGGCGATCTCCCAACAGTGTTTATCGGATGGCATACGAAGAGTGTTCGAGCCCCTTAGCGT
>JAHEJY010000038.1 GCA_024638625.1 Actinomycetes bacterium | reverse complement strand
GCGTATCCCACAAGCGGAGCGTCGCCGAGTTGCAAGTACGGCTCCCGTATCAGCGAGCCCTCGTTCGCAGAAACAGCCGATGCTGTGGCCGCGATGATCGCCAGTGCGAAGGGCACAACTACGAGCCTCGCCACCACGACACGGCCCCAGCCCCGCCGGCAGCCTGACAGCCGGCCATACGGAAGGAGAGAGCTATCGAGAAGTTGTAGAAATCCCTCGCCCGCCACGTGTTTGCTCCCGCTGCCACCTGATCTCCAGGTGGGTAGTCCCAGAGGGAAATCATACCACTATTGGTGGTATGCATGCACTCAGGGTGCGTTTCGGGTGGCCCTAAGGTCAACCGGCTACCGGTGTACCCCGTCCAATCGCCCTGAGACCGAGACTTGCGGTGCCGAGCGCGTTCTGGCTGCTGAGAAAGAAGCGGTCCACCGAGGCGCGGTACACCCCCACCGTATCGACACCATCGTCGTTCCAATCTCCTGCGATGATCGAATCGTACGGTAGACCAAAGAAGAACTCGAGGTCGGCAGGGCCGGTTGCGTGGTGATTAGACAGGTATATGAGACCGGTCTCTTCTCGAAAAAGCCCCACAGTGTCTATCCCGTCGCCATCCCAGTCCCCGGCGAACGGGCGATCAGACGGGTCGCCAAACGAATAGACCGTATCTCCCATTGAGGTGCGTGAGACGTTTGAGATGAATACGTTGCCGTTGGTCGGTCGGTAGATCGAAAGCGTGTCGCATCCGTCGCCGTCCCAGTCTCCCGCCAAGGGGATGTCACCGGCCAGGCCGAAGAAATACTCGATATCAGCCGAACCGGTCGCGTTCTCATTCTTGAGGTACACAAAGCCGGTTGATGGGCGGTACATACCCGCCGTGGACTGACCGTCGCAGTTCCAATCGCCGTAGACGGGTTGGTCGCCTGGATTCCCGAAGTAGAACTGGTTGATCGAGCCGTCGAGGTTCCTGATCGACCACTCGCCGGTTGTGAGGTTGACGAGGCCGAGATCGGTTGCCAACTCATCCGGCCTTGGAACCGGTTCGGGCTCGGGTTGTGGTTCCGGCTCGGGCTGTGGTTCGGGTTCCGGCTCGGGCTGTGGTTCGGGTTCCGGCTCGGGTTGTGGTTCCGGCTCGGGTTGTGGTTCCGGTTCGGGTTGTGGTTCTGGTTGGGGGTCCGGTTGCGGTTCCGGGTCAACGCCGACGATGGTAAAGCGATCGAGAGCGGTTCCATCTGTTGTCCGGTACTCGATCGCGAGCTGATTCCAGCTGACATCGATGAGCGCAAAGCCGTACTCCGCCGGTATATCGGTATCGCCCGCGTACCCGGCTGCAACCCAGCTCTGTGGCCATGCAGGCTCCGACACATCGCGGATGTCATGGCCTCCGACGCCGGAAATGAGCTGAATCACCCCGGCACCCTTGGAGAACTCGCCATCGACATCGTGATCGAAAGTCGGCGCATCGTCTGAGTATCCGTTGAGCGGGTAGGTCCAGGAAAAGGTATGTGAATGGCCGACCAGCAAGAGGTCGACTCCATGGTCGATGAGTGTCGGCATCAGATCCTGGTAGTAGTCGTCCGCCGGCGTGGCGTCTTTGTCGGGCGCTCCCCCGATCGGATGGTGTGCCACGACGATCTTCCAGCGAGCGTCTGTTGCCTCGAGGTCAGCGGCAGCCCACGCCGCCAGTTCTATGGTGTCTTTCTCATTGGAGTCGATCACTGTGAAATGGGCCATGCCGTAGTCGAAGGAGAAGTTGTGTTCCGGGTAAAAGTCCGGCGAGGGTTCGGCGGCGGCATTCACCCCAGCGACCGGGATCGGGTTGGCATAGGTCGCTCTGAACGGCTTTCCACCGCCGGTATCCATCTCATGGTTACCGGCCGCGGCGTAATCGATGTGCTCGCTGACCCACGCGACCGAGGCCGGTGCCTCGTCCGGGTCGAAGCGACCGTCGAAATCGCGATTGCCTCCGTGGTCGTAGGCGTTATCACCCAGCAGGACTGCGAAGGCGGCGTCCGACTGGAGGAGCTGGGCGATCACTGCGTCGAAATCTTCAGCATGTTCGGAATGGAGCGAGTCTCCGTATGCCGCGAACGTGAACGGTGCGAGATCAGAGGGGTCGAGGCGTGTCACGAACGAAGATTCATGAGTCCGGGACGGCGTGATGATTCGGTAGTCGTAACTCGTGGCGTAGGCGAGGTCCGCGAGCGTCACCGAGAAGTTGAACCTGGTTGATGAGACCTCGTCGACCACTGTTTCTGGCGCCCGAACCCACGTGACCGAATCAGATCTCTTGTACCAGGCCTCGAACAGTGTCGGGTCCGGGTTCGAGCCCTGCCACATGATCACGATCTGGTCGGAATCCGAACCCGGGTAGCCGGTGAGTGGAGCATCGCCCAGCTGAAGGTATGGCTCGCGAATGAGACCGTCGGCGGAGGCCAGGGTGGGGGCGAATGCCAGCAACAAGATCAGCGTCGCTGGGAGAACCCTCTTCACCATATTGCCCGGTACCCCTGGGGGAGTCATATCACTCTGCGTGGTTAGGTTATCGCACGTGTGGTCGCCTTGCCAAGATGACCTTTTGGGGTCAGAGTGTTGCGTGCTCGGCCATTTGAGCGACTCCACCGTCGATGACGACGACCGGTTGAAAACCCTGGTCGAGCAGCAGAGAACTAGCGATCGTCGCGCGATTCCCGGTGCGGCAAACCACGAGGACCCTCTTGTCTCGCTCGATCGACGGAGGAACTCCGTGTGTGAAGAGGTCCGGCAGGTATCGCCAGATTGATCCCGGCAAATGCTGTGTCTCCCACTCGATCGGATCCCTCACATCCAGCGTTTGCATCTGGAGGTTCATTGCCTTCTCAGGTGTGACGACCTCGTAGTGCCTCAGCTCGTGCGGATATGAGTTGATGTCGGTCACTACGGCAACAACGCGATCGAAACCGATACGCGACAAATCATCGATCGCCTGGCGAACGTCCTGATCCCGATCGACGATGAGAACCAGTTCGGCATTGAACGGCAACAGCCATCCGGTCCAGACGGCGAAGTCGTTGCCCAGCTCGATGCCGATCGACCCCGGGATGTGGCCGCCTGCGAAAGCCCTCCGGTCACGGATATCGACCAGGCGGGCATCGGGGAAACTATCGAGCTCAGCGGCCGATATGGTTGGAGGTGTCGATGACGGTGGGGCCGGATATCCGTAGAGGTTGGCGGGACCCATCTCGGCGTAGTACCTGGGAAAAGGTACGAGACCGCCGAGTTGGGCTTTGACGAACGCTTCCTCGTCTGGATACTGGAGTACGGGATTGGTCTTGATCTCCTCGCCGATGGTGGAGGTGTCACGGGCGGCCTGGCTCGCCGTACAAAATGACCCGGCGCCGTGCGTCGGATACAGGCCGACATCGTCTGGTAGTTGCGCCAATCGAGTCACCGAACCGTATTGGAGTCGAGCGAGTGTGTCGGCTCGCTCCTCGCCGAGTAGATCAGGCCGGCCGGCGGATCCGACCAGCAGCGAGCCGCCGGAAAAGACGAAGACCGGCCGATCCTCCAGCAGTATCAGGTATGAGGTGTGTTCGGGCGTATGTCCGGGCGTGTGCAGCGGCTGAATCGTCAGTCCATCGGTGTGCTCCATCTCTTCGAGGTGGAACGCAGGCGTGTGCCGATAAGCCGGTGCAGCCGCGGCCGGCAGCACCAGCTCGGCGCCCGTCTTCTTCGCAAGGTCTCTGGCACCGGACACGTAATCGTTGTGAAGGTGGGTCTCGAGAATGAAGCGCGGCGTAGCGTCGTTCAATGCCGTCAGGATCCGGTCGATGTCCCGCTGAGGATCAACGATGATGGCCTCACCCTTGTAGGTGAGCACATACGTGCTGTCTCCCAGTGCTTCCGTGCGGATCGTCGTGATGTCCACACCTCGATACTACGACGGGGACAGCGAACACATGCATGGATGTGCATATGTTCGGTCACGACATCTCACGCGGGCACACGATCGGCACAAGCGATTCAGGGGTCCGTGGGAATAGTTGTTATGAAATCTGGCGGAGAGGGAGGGATTTGAACCCTCGAGGAGGCTTATTAACCCCCTACTCGCTTAGCAGGCGAGCGCCTTCGACCGCTCGGCCACCTCTCCAGGAGCGCAAAGCGTACCAGTCAGATGATTGACTCCAAGCCGTCGTCGATGCCCGAGTCCCGGTCCGCAGCTCGAGGGCGGCTTGGCGATGGGAAGCCGAATCGCCGAGAAACAGATGAGGGCAGAAGAGCGTGAGACAACCTGCGGGTTTTCGAGTCCGGCTCGGACGGATACAATCTCGCACCCTGGAGGGGTCGCATAGTCCGGTCTAGTGCGCGGCACTCGAAATGCCGTGAGCCGTGTGAACGGTTCCGTGGGTTCGAATCCCACCCCCTCCGCGTAGTGAGACCCACGGGATGCTCATGTGCGCTCGCGTTCGCTCGCGCGGGGTTCGAATCCCACAAAGTCCCCCACGTAGTGGGGGAAGGTACCGCAGCCCGACGAAGGAGGGCTGGGGTAGGGGGTGGTCGTAGTTGTCCGAGGTCTTGGTCTTGGAAGGGCCAGGTGGTTTGTTGCTCTGCTCTGGAAGGATGGCGGGAACGCGCTACGTTCCATAGCGGACGAAGGCGATAGTCTTGAAAACTGTTGAGCCCCGTAAGGGGTTCCTGTCTTTGGCGCTCACCCGAGGGCTCGCGCGGGGTTCGAATCTGGGATTCAGCCGCGCTCCGGTGGATGATGTGGTCGGTTACGCTTCACGCCCTGGAGGGATGGCCGAGCGGACGAAGGCGATAGTCTTGAAAACTGTTGAGCCCCGTAAGGGGTTCCGTGGGTTCGAATCCCACTCCCTCCGCGTTTGAGAGCCCACGGGATGCCTTTTGTGCCCTCGCGTTCGCTCGGGCGGGGTTCGAATCCCACTCCCTCCGCGTTAGAGAACCCACGGGATGCCTTTTGTGCCCTCGCCTGCGCTCGGGCGGGGTTCGAATCCCACTCCCTCCGCATTGATGGCTGGTCTTGGCGTAGCATCGCCCGATGAATCCTGCCCGTGATCGGCCGGTGATGCCGGATGGATATGGAGTTCCAGAGACTGACGACGGTCTGCTCGACTGGTCGGTGATCGAGGAGCGGTTGAGAGAGTCACTGCACTATTGGATGGCCACGACCCGCCCCGACGGCCGGCCCCATGTCGTTCCCCGGTGGGGAGCGTGGATCGAGGGAGCGCTGTATTACGACGGCTCGCCGGACACTCTTCATGCCCGGAATGCGGCCGCCAACCCGGCTTGCACGCTGCACATCGGTGATGGGCGGGAGGCGATCACGCTGGATGGAGCGACAGGAGCTTCACAACCGTTGCAAGGAAGCGAAGCAAAGTCAATCGCCGCAGAGATCGGCAGGAAATACGGAGCACTTGGCTATACCCCGGCCGCCGATGCCTGGTCGGGACCAGATGCCGGGGGTCTGATGGTGTTTCGGCCCGCCAAAGCCCTCGCCTGGTTTGACTTCCCGACCGATCTCACCCGTTTCCACTTCGGTTCGTAGGCGAAATCCGTCCACCGACCGAGAACGTAGTCGAGTCTCCCGATATCGCACGCTGAGGCCGGTCAACTTCGGAATCCTTCTCCCCCCGCCGGCAAGTGCGACTACCGTTACGCCTCACATATGCGCCCGTAGCTCAGTTGGATTAGAGCGTCTGACTACGGATCAGAAGGTCGGGAGTTCGAGTCTCTCCGGGCGTGCGATAACGCAAAGCGTTGCTTGCAGCGACCCTTCGGCTGGAACTCTCCAATTCGATGTCTCGTCGTCCGGCCCCATCAGTTTCTAGATGCCTGGCTGAATTTGGCCGGTCACCGCTGCCACTCTTTCGGCGAGCTCCACGATGTGATCACCGGTCACGTTTGATCCGTCAGTCCCCGTGAGATAAAAGACATCGACCGCCTCCGGCCCCCGGGTTTCGATGAGAGCCAGGTGGATATCCAGACCGGTGGCAGAGATCGACGCGCAAAGATCGTGCAGGAGCCCGAATCTGTCGCCCGTCTTTACTTCGACCACCGTCGCATCCGCCGCCTGCGTCACCTTGAGGCGGGTTCTCACCTCCACCTCCGGTCCCGTGGCGTAGTGGCCTGCTTTCCTGGCCAGCATCTCTCCGACGTCGAAGGTTCCGGCCAATGAGCTTTCGAGATCTGCGACGATTGCTTCCACTTGTTCGTCTCTGATCTCGTCGACAGCGAGTGCGCTCGACACCCGGAAGATATCGAATGCCGTTCCGTCGTCGGTCGTGGTCAGTCGAGCTCCTTGCACGGACATGTTGTGGATGGCCAGGACCCCGGTGACGGCGCTCAGCAGCCCGGGGTGGTCACGGGTAACCAGCGTCAGGACGTAGGGAGGTGCGTCGCCTGCGATTGCCAGCCGCACCTCATGCTCGGCAGGAGGAGGTTTCAGGAGCGATCGATGAACGCGGTGCTGGTCTTCGTCGAACCAGGGGTCTGCTTGAGCAGTACTCGGGGACCCAACCAAGTGGGCTTCAACCCTGGCAAACAGCGACCGGACCTGCCCGGCCTTCCACTCATTCCACATCGAGGTGCCGGTGGCGCGTGCATCGGCAATCGTCAATAGGTAGAGCATCCGGAGGGTCTCCAGGTCACGGACTTCGTCCGCGACATGGTTGATCGTGGACTCATCGCTGGTGTCACGGCGCATTGCGGTGTTGGCGAGCAATAGATGGATTTCGATCAGGTGTTGCAACCGGGCAGATAGAGCTCGGTCGAGGCCAAGGCGGGTTCCGAGTTCAGCCATGATCCTGGAGCCGCGTGCAGAATGGTCCTCGAAGAATCCCTTTCCGATGTCGTGCACCCATGCGAGGAACAGCAGCCCGGCCCGGTCGAGGTCGACGGCGAGCTCCGCGGCCCAGGGCTCGACCGATCCGGGCTCGATCAAGCTCTGCATCTCCGCAACGGTTCTCCAGAGGTGGATATCCGTCGGATGTTCATGGAATGGAGCCATTTGGGGGAGCGCAACTGTGTGTGTCCAGGTTCCCAGCGAGCGATCCACCCACCCGGCTTCGACAAGTTGATCGAAGATCTGCCACCCGACATCCGGTTGGGCGATCAATCTATGCAGGTGGTTTCGGTTCTCCTCGTTCCAGTGTCCGGTTTCGATGGCAGCTCGTTCGAGTTCGTGGGCCGTCAGCAGGCGGCCTTCTTCCGCCGCGTCTGCCGCCTGGGCAATGACAGTTGTGCGTCTCGGGGGGGTTGTCCGGTTTGTCTTGAAACGAGCCAGGAGACCCGATGGCTTCGGCCGGTCCAGATCTGGCCACTGGCGACGGACCTCTCGTTCGATGGTGCGAATGGCGCGTTGTGCATCACCCAGCATCGCCTTTGAACTCGTTCGCAGCCATCGCGCAGCTTGCGACCTGACGTCGAGGACCAGGGTGTCAACGGCGCGATCGTTGGTCGCGTGGAGTGCATTGCGGATGGCCAGCAGGTCGCCGACAGCCGTTCTCAGAGGCTCTGGATTCGAATCGGCCCCGGAGGTCAGCCGGTCCCATTCGATGGCTTGCGCTGTCCGCAGACCCGATCTCCCCGTCTTGAGGTCGATGCTCATGATGGGCCACGGCTGGGAGGAACGTCGCCGTCGTTCCTCCTCCTGGAGATTGTCGCTGATCGGCCGCTTCCGAAGGAGCGCGGCCATCGATTCCTGGAACTCGGCGTAGTGGGCAAGGTCACCGACAACCAACCTCGCCGTCAAGAGTGAGCACAGTGTTTCGAAAGACTCACGAGCAGTTTGGAGTGCCTCGCCGACTGTTCGTATCGAATGGCCCACCCTCAGGCCGCTGTCCCACAGGGGATAGAACACCGCAGAGACTGCTTCTTTGGCGCGAACCGTTCCTTGATCCTTCACGAGGATCATGAGGTCAACGTCAGAATGAATGCACATCTCGCGCCGCCCGTAACTACCGAGAGCGACCAGCGATACGGGTTGATCGAGTTCTGACGACATCGCCACCAATGCCCCATCCAGGGCTGAACTCAGTTGTTCGCTGATCTCGCGACCCTTGGCGGCGGGAGGATTGTCGATGATCGACAGGCGGGCATCTAAGAATTCCGACAGGGGATTCATTGACTAGCTGGTGAATACCCTTGCTACTCGGAGAAGATCGTTTTCAACGACTTTCAATTCTCCTACGCAGTCGGACAGGCGTTTTCGGACGATCCGATCGCTTTGGAGCGCCACCATCGCACCAAAGTCCTGATCGATCACAGCATCCATGGCTGCGACGCCAAATCTGGTGCTGAGCACCCGATCGGTCGCGGTGGGAGTACCGCCCCGTTGAATGTGCCCGAGAACAGTCACGCGCGTTTCGAATCCAGTTCCACGCTCGAGTTCTTTGGCAACGTCGTATGCGACCCCACCGTGTTTGATCTGGCCGAACTCGTTGTATTCAGGCTCGGGAACATCCATCGTTCCCGGAATAGGCGAGGCGCCTTCGGCCACGACAACAATGGTCGCGAAACGGCCCTCGAAGTGCTTCCTTGTGATGATCCGACAGATTTCTCTGATGTCGAATGGCTCCTCCGGAACCAGAATGGCAGATGCCCCGCCAGCAATACCCGCCCACGCAGCAATATGACCCACGTGGCGGCCCATGACCTCTACCACCATCACTCGGTCGTGGGACTCCGCAGTCGAATGAAGACGGTCTATTGCTTCCGTGGCGGTTTGTACCGCCGTGTCGAAACCAAACGTCCGCTCGGTTCCCTTGATGTCGTTGTCGATGGTCTTCGGCACTCCCACGATTGCAAAGCCTTCTTTGACCATCCGATTGGCAACCGCCAGAGTCCCGTCACCACCGACAGCGATGAGTGCCGAGAGATTGTGTTGCTCATACGTCCGGCGACACGCTTCGACCCCATCTTCAAACGCGTACGGCTGATAGCGCGTCGTGCCGAGGATGGTTCCACCGCGAATCAAGATTCCTCTGCACGCTTCTACATCCAGCATCTGCGTCTGGTCTTCCATCAAGCCTTTCCAACCGTCGCGAAAGCCGATGATCGTATGGCCGTTTTCAGTGGCCCGTCGCACGACAGCCCGGATGACAGCGTTGAGACCAGGACAGTCGCCACCGCCGGTGAGTATTCCGACATTCATGGCGCAAGCTTATGACACGATGCTGAAAACAGCTGCGACCATCGATGGTGGTCATCTTCCTAACCTGATCCGAGCGCTTGCCAAACCAGAGATCGGTGCCGATTGAGTCTTGAACTGCCCGTGGCGAAGTCCGTTTCGCGAAATCCAACCCAGGAGGAGATGAGATCCTGGGTTCTCGAATACATGCCACGGATACAAGAGACGGAGTTCGGCAACCTCAACTACACGGCCATGGTGACCGCTCGCCTTGCGCCATCTACGTTCTTTGTGAGCGACACCGAAACGTTCAAGCCGGTCATCAGCTCAACCGAGGCTGCCGAGTGGGCCAGGAAGCAGGATGCCTACATCACCGGCCGGGACATGATCCTGATCGAGGGGTATATCGGTCCAGAATCAGAAGTACAGGCTGGAGCGAGACTGTATATCGAAAAGACCCAGGCGAATATTCCGGCCATGCAGCAGCAGTTGTACTTTCCGCCTGACGGGGCGTGGTCGCCGGAGTTCACCACGATCTACACGCCAGGCCTCCCGGCTCCCGGGAAGCCGAACGAGTGCCTGATCATGGTTGATCTGGCGTTAGGCCTTACCCGAGTTCTTGGATCCGATTACTTCGGTGAGTCCAAGATGGGTGGTCTCCGAATGTGGAACCGTTTCGTTTTTGATCGGGGCGGCTTGGCATGTCACGCCGGGCTCAAGACGTTTCCTGGTGATCAAACACCTGATGGCGACGAAGAAGCGGCACTGATCATCGGACTTTCGGGAACCGGCAAGACGACAACGACGTTCCGTCAACAGCTCGGCTCTATGCCTGTTCAGGACGATTTTGTCGCCCTGATGCCGGGGGGCCGTGTGTTTTCGTCGGAGAATGGTTGTTTCGCCAAGACGTTCGGACTGGATCCTGTGGATGAGCCGACGATCTACTTCGGGACCACTCATCCATCGGGTTGGTTGGAGAATGTTTCGGTCGACAGCGAAGGTCGCGTTGACTTCTTTGACACCACGCATACCGCCAACGGGCGCTCAACCTTCCCATTGTCAAACATTCCGCACCGCGATCCGGCCGACCTGCCACCGGCGAAGTACCTGTTGATTCTCAACCGCAATGACAACATCGTGCCTGCGGTGGCCCGCCTGGCTCGCGACCAGATTGCCACGTATTTCATGCTCGGTGAAACCCGGGGCACCTCGGCCGGGGGCGCCGCGGAACAGGGCAAGAACCTTCGAGTTCCGGGGACGAATCCTTTCTTCTTCACGAATGATGCCTTGCAGGGAAACCGGCTTCTTGAACTACTCGATTCCATGCCGAATCTCCAGGCATTTGTGATGAACACCGGGAGGGTTGGTGGCGGTGAAGAGGTGGACGGATCCAAGAAGGTGAGCATTGCAGACTCGGCCGCGGCGGTCGCGGGGATCGTAAGTGGCACGATCGAATGGGTTCTCGATAGCGATTTCGGATACGAGGTTGCTGCGTCGGTGCCGGGCATCGACGACATCGAGCTTCTGCAACCCAGGAGACTGTACGAAGCTCGCGAGCGGCTGGATGAATACCATTCGCTCGTCGATCGGATACAGAGCGAACGAACGGAGTACCTGGCTCGTTTTCCCGGTTTAGAACCCTCGGTAACGAGACTATGAAGGCTCACCGCATACCCAGGGTTCTGGGCGGCGGTTTTCGCCACCTACAACCCTGGGTATTGGGTCAACAAGCTGTTCTGCCGAAAATATTTGGACCCGACACCTCAAACGGGCGTCCTGGTAGCGTTACCAGGACGCGGTTGCGAAAGTAGCGATGCAGGATCAAAGTGAAGCTCCCCAGGCGGGCACGCAGGCGCTAGATCCACACGGCCAATTCTCTGCAATCTTGGCCCGGCGTCTGCCGGATGGTCTCAAGGACGTCGAAGGACGGGACAACCTCGTCGCTCGGCTCGACGAGATGTATCGGTTCGTCGACGGTCGCGGACACCAGGACCTGGCGGTCCGTGTGAGTGTTCCCACGGTTGATACGCATGGCTATCAAAGCGATACCGCGGTCGTCGACATCGTGATAGATGACTCTCCATTTCTCGTCGATTCCGTGACAGCGGTTTTCGACGATGCCGGCTATACCGTCGAGTGGGATGCCCGGGCCGTTCTCGGCACAGTCCGTGACGAGGAAGGGAGACTGCTCGAGGTCTCGAAGGCCCGTGACGCCGAACGGCTCGAATCCGTCCAGCATTACGTGCTGGACGAGGCCCCCAGCGTGTCCGATCAGAGGGATCTCGAGGCAGCTATCACCAGAGTTCTCGGAGATGTGCGACTGGCGGTGCGGGATTTCCACAAGATGGAGGACGCCGTTGATCGAATGATCAACATCGCCAAGGGTGCTTCGGCCAGATATTCCTTTGACGACATCGCGGTGGCTGTGCGGTTTCTGGAATGGTTGCGCGATCTCAACTTCGTGTTCCTGGGGTACCGCGAGTATCGGATCATCGACACCGACGAGGGTAAAGCGCTGATCGTGGCACCGGAGACAGGCCTTGGCATCCTCTCGAAACCGGGTCAATCCAAATATGAGAAACCGGTACTTCTCTCAGATCTACCGACGGCGGTGCGCCAACGCTACGAATCAGGGTTCTTGTGCGTCGTGGCTAAGACGAATGGAGTTTCGACCGTCCACCGACGAGCCCGCATGGACTACGTCGGGGTTCGACACATCAATGAGGCCGGTGATGTTGTCGGCGAAGCCCGGATGGTGGGATTGTTCACTTCGCGGGCTTTGATGACCGAGTCGGCAGCGATTCCCATCCTCACCGAAAAGCTTCAAGATGTGATGGATGCCGAAGACCTGATCAAAGGATCCCACGACCACAAGGCTGTGATCCAGGTCTTCAACAGTTTTCCCAAGGATGAGCTTTTCTCGGTTCCGGTCGAAGACCTTCGTAAGACCATTCACGGGCTGCTGGCAACGGAACGCAAAGAACAGGTTCGCCTCTTCGTTCGCCCCGATTTGCTCGCGAGGAGCGTGTCGGTGATGGTCGTTCTCCCAAGAGATCGTTTCAATGCGCGCCTCCGCAAAGACTTGCAGGCTCTATTCAAAGATCGCTTCGGAGGATCATCGGTCGACTATCAACTCGCTCTCGGCGAGGCCGGCTCGGCCCGAATCCACTTCACTGTGTGGATCGATGCGGGCCAGGTGCCGGACGTTTCTTACGACGCACTCGAACAAGAGGTCATTGATCTTTCGCGAACCTGGGACGACCGCCTCACGAGCACGCTCCAGAAGGTCCACAACGTCGGCCCCGACCTCGTCGAGAACTGGGCGAGCACGCTCCCCGATTATTACAAGTCGTCAACGAGCCTCCTCGTTGCAGCCGGAGATCTCATCCAGCTGGATTCCATGGTTGCCGACGACACGAAGTTGGCCGTTGGCATCCAGAACGACGACCAGGAAGACGCCCTCACCCGCCTCGCGGTTTACGGGCGCGACGCACGCATGGAGCTCTCGACGATTCTTCCTGTGCTCGAGGCGTTGGGATTGCGGATCGTCGAAGAAAAGAAGACGAAGGTCAAGGAGAAAAGTGGTCCCATATATATTCACGATTTCGGGGTCCTCAATAGAGACGGGACACCACTCGACGTAGAAAACGCCGGCCCCAGGATCGTCGATCTTGTTCTGGCCGTGCTCCAGGGTGAGGCAGAGTCGGACTCGCTCGATCGCTTGGTCGTGGGTTCCTTTCTGAACTACCGCCAGGTCGGAATCCTTCGCGCATACCGAACGTATTGGAGCAGGGTTGTGCCGGGGTTCACGATTCGGTACATGAACGACACATTCGCAGCCCACCCCCGGACCGCTGAACGCCTGGTCGACCTGTTCGAGCGCAGATTCGATCCCACCGGTGATGTCCCAGACACAGAAGCCCTCGAGATCGACATTCTCGATGGGCTTGATCGGATCACCTCACTCGATGAGGATCGAATTCTCAGAAGCTTCTATCAGCTGATCATGGCAACCGTTCGAACGAGCGCGTTCCGTCCGGGCACCGACAGTCTGGCATTCAAGTTTCACTCGGCTGATGTGCCGGGGATGCCTCAGCCGATCCCTCTCTACGAAATCTTTGTCTATGCGCGGGACGTAGAAGGTGTCCATCTGCGGGGCGGCATGGTGGCTAGGGGAGGATTGCGATGGTCGACCCGCAGAGAGGACTACCGAGCGGAAGTGCTCGGGTTGATGAAGGCGCAGATGACCAAGAACACCGTCATCGTCCCGACCGGGGCCAAAGGGGGGTTTGTCCTCCGAACGACTCCCGAAGATGGTGCCGACATGCGCGAGGTCGTGAAGTCTGGTTACACGACCTTCGTGAAAGGTCTGCTCGATGTCACCGACAACCTGGTCGATGGCAACATTGTCGCTCCACCCCATGTGCGGCGCCATGACGGCGATGACCCCTATTTTGTCGTGGCCGCCGACAAAGGCACCGCCGCCATGTCCGATACCGCTAACGAGATTGCGGCGGAATATGGCTTCTGGCTAGGCGACGCTTTTGCTTCGGGTGGTTCGGCCGGGTACGACCACAAGGCGCTGGCCATCACGGCGCGTGGTGCGTGGGAGTCGGTGAAGCGCCACTTCTCCGATCTCGGCACTGATGCAACCCGCCAGCTGATATCCGTAGCGGGGATCGGCGACATGTCAGGCGACGTGTTCGGCAACGGTCTTCTGCAGTCGGAGCACTTCAAACTGCTCGCCGCGTTTGATCATCGCGACATCTTCCTCGATCCTGATCCCGACCCTGCCTTGAGCTTCACAGAGCGCAGGCGTCTCTTCGAACTGGGCCGCTCGAGTTGGCAGGACTACGACACGGCGCTTATCTCCGACGGTGGAGGGGTCTTCACCCGGAAGGCCAAGAAGATCGACCTTTCGCCTCAAGTTCGAGTCGCGCTGAAGATCGACGCTGAAACGCTTACGCCTGATGAGCTGATCCGATCCATCTTGATGGCTCCGGTCGATCTCCTTTGGAATGGTGGCATAGGAACGTACGTCAAGGCTTCGTCAGAGTCACACGCCGATTGTGACGATCGAACCAACGACGCGGTACGGGTGGACGGTGCCGATCTGCGGTGCTGGGTGGTGGGTGAAGGAGGCAATCTGGGATTCACCCAGGCAGGCCGTATCGAGTTCGCGCAAAAGGGCGGCGCCATCAACACCGACTTCATCGATAACTCAGGCGGGGTCGATTGTTCAGACCGTGAGGTCAACCTCAAGATCCTTCTCAGCCTTGCAATGGAGCGGGGCGAGCTCGGCAGTGACCAAAGAACCGAGTTGATCGAAACGATGACCGGGGGGGTGGTGAAGCGGGTTCTCTACGACAATTTTGAGCAAGCGCAAATTCTCTCCCAGGAGGCGGCGAACTCGGCGAGCCGTCTCGAAGCGTATGAGGATTTGATGAAGACGCTCGAGCGACACAATCTGCTCAGCCGCAAGCTCGAGGGCCTGCCGAAGCTCGATGAACTCGAAGACAGGAGCCGCGACGGAGAAAGCGTCTACCGTCCCGAGTTGGCCGTTTTGCTGGCGTATGCCAAGCAGGACCTCAAAAACGCGATCACGGAGTCCGACATCCCGGATCATCCGGACGTAACGGACGTTCTCAGGGAGTACTTCCCCGAGTTGGCGGTGGAACGTTTTGGTCATCTTCTATGGGAGCATCCGCTGCGTCGGGAGATTGTCGCAACCGTCATCGCCAATCGCGTGCTCAATGACCAGGGCGTGACCTTTGTCAACCGGCTGCAGATGGAGACCGGGTCATCGCGGGCCGAGGTCGTCAAGTCCTACCGGGTTGCGCACCGGCTCGTTGACGCCCAACAGCGTTGGCGCGAAATCGAGGTCCTGGATGCCGGTTCCGACCCGGCCGTCCATCGCCAACTCCTGGAAGCGATCGACGATCTGGTTGAAGCAATCACCCGATGGTTTCTCTCACAGCCAGATCGTTTGCCGGCGATGGACGATTTGGACGCAGCCCGCACCGCATTCAATGATCTAGAAGCGTCGCTGCCGGATCTCGTACCAGAAGAAAAGAGAAGTGAATTCGAGCGGGATATCAATCGGCTGGTAGCTGTCGGCGTTCCAGAGCAACTCGCTGTTCGGCACGTGTATCACCAGGAATTGGTTCTGGCACCCGATATCATCCAGGTCGCGAGCGCCTCCGGGTGGGAGGTCAACCGGGTGGCCGAGCTGTTTCTGCTCGTCGGCGACCGCTATCGGATCGATTGGTTGCAGCGTCAGGCGGAGCGGTTGGTCCCAGGCAATCGATGGCAGAGGTGGGCCATCCGTTCGTTCGAAACGGATTTAGAGCGGCTGAGGCGGGATCTCTCGGAGTGGATTCTCGCTGATGGCTATGAGATGTCCCCATCGGATGCTGTCGACTCGTACATCCGCAAGCGTGAAGAGCGTCACGAGCGCCTGAGCCGGTTTCTTGACATGCTCAAGCACGATGGAGGATCGGATTTGGATTCATTGATGGTGGCAACTCGCCAGGTGAGAGCGCTCGCCCACTGAGGGAATCAACCCTCCCGGTCGCGTAGGACTCTGCGCAGGATTTTTCCGGAGGCCGATTTCGGGATTTCTTCAATGAATTCCACCTCGCGGATTTCCTTGTAGTGGGCGATCTTGCCGACCACAAACTGCTTGATCTCATCTGGCGAAATCTCCTGATTGACGACTACAAAGGCTTTGGGAACTTCGCCCGCCTCAGCATCGGGTTTGGGGATTACGGCTACGTCGACCACGGCCGGATGTGTGATGAGCAGTGCCTCGAGCTCTGCCGGCGGTACTTGAAAGCCTTTGTACTTGATGAGCTCTTTCAGCCGGTCGACTATGTAGAACCAGCCGTCGTCGTCGTACATGGCAATATCGCCGGTGTGAAGCCACCCGTCGTCATCGATCGTCATGGCCGTCGCTTCCGGATTGTTCAGGTATCCCGTCATCACTTGCGGGCCCCTCACCCACAACTCGCCAGGTTCCCCGGGTTCGGCGTCGGTGCCGGTTTCCGGGTCGATCACACGCGATTCGGTGTTAGGTAGCGCCGGACCGACCGAACCGGGACGTCGCTTGCCGGTTGGTGTCGAGTGCGTGACGGGGCTGGCCTCGGTAAGGCCGTATCCCTGAGTCACATCGCACCGGATTCGTTCCGCGCAGGCATCTGCGAGATCGGATCCCAGCGGAGCCGCCCCCGAGAAGACGAGGCGCAGTGAGCTCGTGTCGTACTCATCGATGATCGGGTGATTGGCGAGAGCGAGAATGATGGGTGGGACCAAAAGCGCGATGCTGACGCGATATTTCTGGACTGTCTTCAGAAATTCAACGAGATCGAATCGGGGCATGGTTACCACGGTCGCGCCATGCAGCATGGCCATATTCATGATCACGATCATGCCGTAGATATGGAAGAACGGCAGCACCCCGATCAGTACGTCGTCGCCGCTCATCTTCAATGGAACCGAACTCTGAGCAAGGTTGGCCGTGAGGTTCTGGTGTGTGAGCATTACCCCTTTGGATAGTCCCGTCGTTCCGCTCGAGTACGGCAGGACCGCAATGTGCGTGGCGGGATCGAATTCGATATCCGGAGCTTCTGCCTCAGTGAGCAGCTGTGCATATGGGGTTGCTCCGTCCGCGCCGCCGAGCACCACGATCTCCTCGATACCAGCTTCAGCCGCAGCAGCTGTCGCCTGAGGCATGAACATGTCGACGGTGAAGAGGATCTTGGCACCGGCGTCATCGAGCTGATGCACGATTTCACCGACCGTATAGGTGGGGTTGATGGTCGTAACGGTGAGTCCTGCTTTGATGCTGCCGTGAAACATCACAACGTACTCAGGAACGTTCGGTGCCAGAATTCCGGCTACGTCACCTATACCCAGGCCCCTGGCCGCCAGGTTTCCGGCCAGGTTCCCGATGTGGCGCTCCAGGTCTCCATATGTGATCGTCCGACCGGAGGGGCCGTCGATGAATGCAGGCTTTTCTGCATACGCCGCCGAGCCCGCCATGACAAAATCAGTCAGGGGAACCCCGGGGATATCTACGTCTGCATGCGGACTCGTGACAACAGCCATTTTGCTCTCGATCAATCGCTCACCGGACGTTACCGCACCGTAGCGACTGCTGGCGTTGGCATGACGCCTCCTCGCCAGAACGATCAGTTCACGTTGGAGGTGATCAACTACAGCCATGATTGCGTGCGAAGGATCCATGGAGATCATTTCCAGGCCATATGGGGTCAAGTAAAACGCGACCTGTGCCGAAGCATCCCCGAGCACATGCGGCCGGTTCATACGGCCGATGCACAAGGAGTGCGTGGAGATGCGACAAAAGACCTTGGGGGGTCTTGCTATTTCAGCTGCGGTTGCGGCACTCATCGTCGCGAGCGGGTCGATCGCGTTCGCCGATGATCCTTCGCAAGGATCGGACGTTGCCTTCTTCAACCCGGTCACGACCCGATGGACGGTCCCTGGAACCACGGACTTCTATTTTGGCTCTCCCGGGGATATCCCGCTCATGTGCGACTGGAACAACGATGGGACCGATACCGTCGGTGCCTACGAAACCGCGACCGGAATCTTTTCGCTGCGCAACCACAACAATGGCGCAATTGCCGAGGCCGAGCTGTATTACGGCATTCCGGGTGACCAGGCCATCTGTGGAGACTGGGATGGCGATGGAATCGATACGATCTCCGTCTACCGCCCTGGCGATGGCCGGTTCTACATCAGGAACACGAACATCCAGGGTTATGCCGACGAGGTTTTCGAGTATGGCGGTGCCAACGGGAGAGCCTTCGCCGGCGACTTTGATGGGGACGGAATTGATGGCGTCGGAGTGCATCACCCCTCGACGGGATTGATTTCGGTAGCCGATGACACAAGAGGCGGCGATCCCGCCTGGATCGGGTATATGGGCTTCAACGTCGACAACGTGATCGTTGGCGACTGGGATTCGGACGGGTCAGAATCCGTCGGCCTCTATCGATCCGTCATCAAGCAGATGACCTTCCTCGGCGAGATTGACGCCGAACCGACGGAGTATGTTGTATCGCTGGAAGGCGTCAGTGGGATTCCGGCCGCCGGCGACTGGAACCCGGACGACGGGGTTGGCGCAATATCGCGCCCCGTCATCACCGAAGAGGGTCCTGCTCCGTCGATTTCGCTCGAGATCGGCAAAGCGCTGATCACCGCCGATGCAGCAATCGCACCAGCGCCAAAGCCGGTGAAGCCACTTCCGGACGAGATCGCGATTCCCGTTCCACAACCGGCTCCCGCACCTGCACCTGCTCCTGCGCCGGCACCGGCTCCCGCACCTGCGCCGGCACCGGCTCCCGCACCTGAGCCTGCCCCTGCCCCTGCACCGGCTCCCGCCCCGGCCTCTCGTCCCGGCATCCCTGTCTATGACACTGCTTGGGAAATGCCGGTATTTGCAACGCTGAGCGAGGCGGAGCAGTATTTCGCTCACCTCAACCAAGCAGGATTCACGGGAGCATGGTTGTCGTATTTCAACCACATCAATGGCGGCATAGGCGGCACGAACGTGAACGGCGATCCGGTGGCGACCGGCGGATGGGGCGATCGGTTCTATCTCAACCAGGGATATATCGACCACATGCGCGGCATCCTCGATGCAGCCCAGCGGAATGGCCAAAAAGTCGGCTTCGTGATGATCTGGGCCAACAAGTACGCAAACGACGGCAGCCTGAACGCCGGCAACGCGTGGCAGCTTGGTTTCGACCTCGGGCAAGCTTTTGGCAACCACGCTGCCATCGCCCACTGGGTAGCCGGTGGTGACAACTTCACCGGCGTCGAGGATCCACAAATATGGGCGAACATGGTCTCGGGTCTTCGTGAGGCCGGAGCCAATCAACCGGTCGGGTATCACTCCCCCGCCTACGGTGGAAACAACGGGCATCTCCGCTTCGTCCACGAGTGGTGGGCCGATTTCGTGGCGGCTCAGACAGGTCATTGCCAAAACGCCAGCACGACGTATCAACAGCTGGCTGATGCTGTCAACCAGGCGCCAAAGCCCGTCTACGCGGGCGAGCTCAGGTACGAGAACATCAGCCCGAGCTGGTGCGATTCTCCCGATGGCGAAGGCGTTCCCGGTTGGGCGGTCGAGGCAGATGCCCAGGCAGCTGCTGATGCCGGCGTCGGAGCCATTCTCTTTGGCCACAACGAGCGATGGCAATGGGGGCGGGCGCTCAACGGTGGATCAGGCGGTGGCGGCAGCTCGGCTCTGGCATCGTTGGGCAGCGATGGAGAGAACCG
>JAHEJY010000166.1 GCA_024638625.1 Actinomycetes bacterium | reverse complement strand
CAGGATCAGAGATTCACTGGCGAACGCTGCTCCGGTGATCGGTGTGATCGGGGGTTTGGCATCATGATCGAAGCACATGCTGTCGTTCCTCCTCCAGTTTCCATTTCACCACATCGAGGCGGGCTATGGGTCAAGCATCGGTTCTGGGTTTGTCGTTGGCTTCGACTGATTGCGGGGCGAGGTGGGTGGGAAGCAGATACGCAAGACCCAGGAAGGCAAGACCGATGCCGAAGAACAAGCCGATCCTGATCAAGGCTTCCGTTGACTCGAGGTCATGCAGCATCAGCTTGGCGGCGGCAATCGCAAGAGTCGCCCAGCCGGCCTTTTGAACCGTCGCCATGTCGAGCCGCACCCCGGCAGCCAGGGTGGCGAGGCCGATGGCCGTCCAGGACGCTGTTATGGCCGCGTCGTTGCCACCGAACACGACTACGACCAGCGCCAGGAGGCCTATATACGACAGCCCGGCTTCCTGGTTCGCGAACCTTCCCGGCAGCAACCGGGCCGAGGCGGCCAGCGAGACGACGGCGAGACCGACGACCGGAACCCATTCCAACTCATACGTTGTCTCATATTGAGCTCCGGCGGCGGACACCGAGGCGATGATCACAATGATTTGATTTATGAAGGCCGAGATCGAGAAATTGCCGATCTCGAGTTGCGCGGCCGAGCGGGTCACGATCGCCAGGATGACGAATCCGAGCAAGAGGGCCCAGCCTTCCAGCGGACCGAAGAGCCACACGGCGGTCGTGAAATGGACTGCCGGGGCCAGCCACGTCGCAGCCCGATCCTTCAGGGTGGAGCGCCAGACCAGGAGCGCGAGTGCAGCCACGTCCGTGAGCAGAGCCAGGGTCTCGAATTCGCCTTCCCACAACATGAATCCCGCCCGGCCGATCAACGCCACCATCGTGATGACGTACAAGAGGTGGCTTTGCCAGACCATGGGCTTGTGATCCAGCCTGCGTCCCATCAGCCATAGAGCGGTCGCCTGGAGCGGCACGGAGATCATCAGCACGTCGCCGTCGAGGGCGAGACTCGTCGCAATTGAGCCGAGCAGCGCCGCAACGGTCAGGTGTGTGAACGCAAACTGTTTGAAATCAAACCGGTGGAGGAAAACGGCCGCCACGGCGAAGGTGCCGGCCACGCCGCCGACGACTGCAGACCACTGATAACGCGACAGCTCGACCGTTTGGGCCAGGAGGAGTGTGACAATTGGCGCCGCGATGGCGAAACGGTGGATGACTCCTTTGAGGAGCGGTTCCAGCTGGATCTCCAAACGGTGCATGGGTTTGTGATCCAGCTTTCCCTTTTCCTCGAGGATCGCCCGCGCCAATGGAGTGAGCCACAGCGCGACGCCGACAATGGCGATTGAGATCACTACCGGTGGGGCGTTCGATTCGTCGGCTGCCAGAGCGAGCATGCCCCAGGCGACGACCGCCGTGCTGACGAGAAGTGTCCGCCATCCGGTAGCGACGAAGACGATCAGCGTGGATAGTGCAATCAAGGCTGCAAACGCCGCCAGGAAATCGGGATCTTCCGGGAATCGCTTGATCAGGAATGGAGTGCTGGCGCCACCGAGCAGGCCGAGGACGGCAATCGGAGGACTGTTGAGCAGGTATGAGGCCACGAGAGCGGCCGAGGCGACTCCGACCATGGCAGCGAACCCGATCTCACCTGAGACAACACCCATCGGAATCGCACCGAATGCTGTGAAGAAGCCGGCTACGAAACTTGCGCCCTGGAGGGTTTCAGCAAACACCTCCCGGGTCGAACGAATTCGCTGGCCTGCGACGAACAGTGCCACAGACACGGCGCTCGCTGCCACGATGCGCATGGTCGGGGTAATCCATCCCCGCTCGATGGCCAGCCCCACGGCGAATGCGACGGCCAGCAGGACGAGGCCGACCCCGGCCCATTTGAGAATTGTCTCCGACGTCTGAACGGATAACGCCTTCTTGAACCGTTCGATCGCCTCCGTGGCCGGCTTGGGGGGCGGGGGTGTCGTCGGTCGAGCAACAGCGGCAGGGGCGGGCAACGGCGGCTGGGTTATGGAAGGTCTTGTTGTCGGCGCGCTCGCGGGAGTCCCCTTCAAGTTGAGCATCTCGCGCTCGAGCATGGCTACCCGGACCCGGAGTTCCTTGAGTTCACGTTCCATGTCCATAGGGACAGTGTCGGCAGCTAGACCGAATTTCGATATAAGGGAGATCCCTGATTTGGGGTCACCTCAAGAAACGGCTGCCTCCAGCGCGATTTCCACCATATCGTCGAACGTCCGTTCCCGTTCTTCCGACGAAGTCGAGGCTCCGGTCAGAATGTGGTCCGACACAGTGGCGATCGTAAGTCCTTTGGCCCCGTACTCGGCGCAGGCTCCATAGAGGCCGGCGGCTTCCATTTCGACCGCGAGGATGTTCATCTTTCGAAGGATTTCGAACTGATCTGGCCGGGGGTGATAGAAGAGGTCGGAGCTGAAGATGTTCCCGACAAATACATCGATGCCCATTGCCTTGGCGGCGTTGACAGCTGCGGTCGCCAACCCGAAGTCAGCTGTGGCGGGGAAGTCATAACCTCCAAACCGATAGCGGTTCACATGTGAATCGGTTCCGGCTCCGATACCGATGATCACATCGCGGATATGGACTGATTCGGAAAGACCCCCGCAACTTCCAACACGGATCAGATTCTCGACACCGAAATCGGTGATGAGTTCTTTGTAATAGATGGTCGCAGACGGAATGCCCATCCCACTGCCCATCGCAGACATCGGTTCGCCTTTATAGGTTCCGGTGAAGCCGAGCATGTTGCGGACATTGTTGACCTGGCGCACATCTTCGAAGAACTTCTCGGCAATATGCTCGGCCCGGAGTGGATCGCCTGGGAGAAGAATCGTCTTGGCGAAATCGCCCGGGTCTGCGTTGATGTGTGGGGTAGCCATCAGCCAAGATTAAACCAGAAGTTGGAAATGGGCGCGAACCCGGGCCCGAGCGATGAAAGGGCGTCTACTTCTTCGGCTTCTTGACCTTTGGCGGCATCGCTCCGACGTGGGCGAGAGCGAGCTCAATCCAGGGGTCCGCCCGGTGTGCCTCATTGCGCCAGCCACGGGGAATCGACACATATTCCTTCATTGGTCGACCCTCGGGTCCGAAGTCAGCGGCTCCGGTTTCGGCGCGGAGCCGATTCCGATCGTTCTCGTTGAGACGAAGGCCGACGTCGGCTCCGAACAGTCCCATGAACATGTTGCCGTTCACAAACGCCGCAAGATTTCCGAACATCGGCTTGACGTCTACGCCATCGGGGACCAGGGACAAGAAGAACTCCTTGTCAGCCTCGGTCGGCTTCTCGATCTTCATTCCGTCTCTTTTCCAGACGCGACGTCGATCGGTGAATCGGCCTGGTCCCGATCCGGTGTGATGACTCTCGGCTTGTCCTGAAAGCCGGAGCCCTTGTGGGACAGATCGCAGAACGGCTGATTTTGGCTGTTTCCGCAGCGGCAGAGTGTGGCCCTCACAGTCTCCACGAAAACGTCTCCCCGGTAATCCTTGATGATCATGGACCCCCGGATCGATAGTGGTCCGTTGGGTCGGGGCACAATCTCGACCGGATCGGCGGGTTGTTCCGCCGGTCCGCCGTCCAGACGCTCGTAGGTGAGTGCCCCGCTTGGGCATTGCTCAATGGTGCGTGCGATCTCGTCGGCGTCGGCACCCCCGACGGTGATCCACGGTCGTTGCGACGTGTCGAAAACTCCCGGCAGCGACCTCAGGCAGATCCCGGTGTGGATGCACCGGGAGGAGTCCCAATCGACTCGTATCGCCTCTGTTTCGTAGGAACGTTTTGTCATGGATCGATCGTACTCGTTGTGTGGTCCGCCGGCGCAAGACGGTCTCAGTCGCTGAGGTGGCGCTCCACAGCTTGTAGCAGCAACATCGAGCGGTCTTCACCACGATCGTCGACGATGGGCGTGAGGTCGACAGGTTCTCCGGCTGCGAAGTTCGGGCCGAACTGATCGGTTGTGAAGTCGACCACCTCGCCCGATGGCAGCCGGTTCCAGCAGTGATACTCATCCGAGCCGCCACCGGCGATCACCGGTGCGATCAATACTTCTCCGCCGAAGTAATGCTGGATGACCAGGGCCGAAACCGCGCACTGGCCGCGGGTCGGATTACCAGGGGTCCATTCGTCCGGGTCGTCCGAGGTTGCTTTGCTCCAGCTTGCTCGCAGGGCGGCTTCGACATCTGCCATCGTTGGCTGTGTCACGCTTTGGGATTCGGACATTGGCGGACGTTCGTCAATCGCCCCCGGCCGCCTTGGCGATGTCAACCAGATCTTGTTCGATCGCTTTTCGGGTAGCGCCCTCGAAGAGACGTCCAATGGTTGCACCGATGACTTTTGCCAAAGGCTTCTGCGGTTCGGCTCCGAAGACCCACGTGATGCGGCTGCCTCCGGACGCAGATGGCTCTACTTTGATAAAGGACCTGTAGAACGCACCGTGCGATCTGGCCTCGGTCACATATGAGCGACCGGGTTCAACTTCGGTGACCTCCATCTCCTCGGTCGAAGTCTTTCCGAACAGCGTGCGGGTTTCCCGCCATCGCGTACCCACCCCGAACTCGGAACCGCCGTCGAGCCGTTCGACCTCCTCGATTCCAGAAATCGTGTCTGCTGCCCCCTCGATGTCCGTCAACACCTTCCAGACCTGTTCAGGCGTGGCCGACGTTTCGGTCGTTGCCGTGAGTTCTCTCATATCCCTCCTTTTCCTTCCCGAGATGATACGACGGCGGTGCCCGGCTTACCCGAGTCGTCAGGTGCGTAGGGTCGAGGGACGTCGATCGAATGGGAACG
>JAHEJY010000165.1 GCA_024638625.1 Actinomycetes bacterium | reverse complement strand
TGAGCAAGCATGGGTTGCAGTGCCTGCAGGAGTGTGAGCCGGAAACTCGCCAGAGCTTCCACCCCACCGGCGACGGCGGCGGCGCCCACTGCCGGAAGGTCTCCGCTCACCATGGCGGCCCGTCTCACCACGTCCGGATCGATGTCGGTGGCTGCCGCAATGGCATCGGCCATGATCCCGGCCAGAGCTCCTTGACGAAGCTCTCCCACGAGGAGGCGTTTCAGAAACGACTGTTCTTCGGCTGTGGCTCGCTGCAACAATTGCGTGAGGATCTCGGCCCGCCGACCTTGGGAGCCAGTCCCCCGGGTCGCCTTCACCTCGTCCAACGCCACAGCAACCTCGGCCAGTTCGATCGAAGGGAGTACGGCCGGTTCGACCTCGATCCCATAAACCATCGCATACCCCACACCGATCTTGCCTTGCGGCAACTCGCCCGACAGGTAGGCGATCGTCTGGGCCGCTACCGACTCGTCCGCGTCACGAAGGAGGTCCGCGAGAGCGGCGATCTTCTTCTTGCGCGATCGGGTCGCGGCCACCTCATTGGAGGTTGCAACCAATTGGATCAATTCCATCAGCTCATTCAAGCTCCTCTACGCTTCGGACCGGCGACGAAAGGACCGGGCTTTGGTATCAGAGATCTTCGATGCATCGCGTTGGGAAGCCGTGGGCGGCTTCAATTTCACCGATATCACGTACCACCGGGCGATCCGCCAGGGCACGGTCCGCATTGCGTTCGATCGCCCGGAAGTCCGCAACGCCTTTCGGCCACACACGGTCGACGAGCTCTTCCGCGCCCTCGATCACGCGCGCATGACTACCGATGTCGGTACCGTCCTGCTCACCGGCAACGGTCCCTCGCCCAAAGATGGGGGCTGGGCATTTTGTTCGGGAGGCGACCAACGGATCCGGGGGAAAGATGGCTACAAGTACTCAGAGGGCGATTCGGCCGAGGCCATAGATCCGGGGCGGCTGGGCCGACTCCACATCCTCGAGGTACAGCGGCTCATTCGATTCATGCCCAAGGTCGTCATCGCCGTGGTGCCCGGCTGGGCGGTGGGGGGCGGCCACTCGCTGCACGTGGTGTGCGACCTCACGTTGGCTTCCGAAGAACACGCCATCTTCAAACAAACCGACGCCGATGTGGCGAGCTTCGACGCCGGGTACGGCTCGGCCTACCTGGCCCGCCAGGTGGGTCAAAAGAAAGCACGTGAGGTCTTCTTCCTCGGCATGGACTACTCGGCTGAGGAAGCCGTGGAGATGGGCATGGCCAATCGGGCGGTACCCCACGCCGACCTCGAGAGCGTCGCCCTCGAATGGGCGGCCACCATCAATGCCAAGAGCCCGACCGCCCAGCGGATGCTCAAATTCGCCTTCAATCTGATCGACGACGGCCTGGTCGGACAGCAGATCTTCGCCGGAGAGGCCACGCGGCTCGCCTATGGAAGTGACGAGGCAGCCGAGGGCCGCGACGCCTTTTTGGAGAAACGACACCAGGATTTCACGGGCTTCCCCTGGCATTTCTAGCGCCATTGCCAACCAACTCTGGCATCGTATCGAGGGGTACCGGCCGCTCGCCGATGCCTTTGCGGGCCCAACCAAGAGCTTGATGGCGGTATCTGAAATACTCGGAGCGGGACTCGGGAGGTAGCCGAAAGCAGACGGGCTCAGGAAACGTCTGTGGCCAAGCTGCCGGCGGTACCAGGGTGCTCTCAGCGTGAAACTCACCGGTCGGGCGGCTGATCGTGAGATGCTCTGGAGTTCCGGTCAAGCCCCACCCCTGCTCGTGTACCAGCGTGTGATGGAAGCGGCACAGCAAGACCAGATTGGCCAGGTCGGTGAGGCCGCCATCAACCCAGTGTCGAATGTGATGAGCGTCGCACCAGTGGGGTGGCCGGTCGCAGCCCGGGAACCGACAACCGCGATCACGAACGTCAAGGAGGTCTCGCTGGCGTTTGCTCACCACCCGCCGGGTCCGACCGAGGTCGGTGGTCACGCTTTCGGGTCCGTAGACATGACGACCAAGCTGGGTCTCGCACGCGAGACGACGGACCTCGTCGATGGTGAGCGAGGCCCCCTGGCGGTCGTGGGCCCTCCCGCCCACGTGGTATCTCAACACGGCCTCGTCGACGTGAACCACCATTCGGGTGTTGGCTCCGCCGCCCCCGAGAACGAGGTCGGTGAGAGTGTCGGACATCAGCTGAGCCGATGTTCGACCATCGCCGGCTGTCGGAGCATTCGCCTGAAGCTGTTCACGGGCCCGGTTGATGACGTCCAGCCGTTCGTACCACGTCAAGACGCCCATGCCGGTGGGGGTGGACCGTATGTAGGCGCCCCGGGCTTCGAACTGCACAGCCTTGTCCTCAACAACGTCCGCCGGTGCGACACTTTGGACGTACCGTTCGATGGCCTCGGCAAGCTCGGACACCAGCGGCGTCTCGAGTGCAATCGCGACCAGCACCGCCTCGTGTTCCACGAACAGCGACGCGTCGGCATTGAACGCACGCAGCAGCTCATCGACCTGATCGACAGTGAGCCAACCCGCCATGAAGGCCTCCCGCACGATGGGCATGTGATTGAGCCATCGGCGACCGACCAGACGTTGGGCCCTGCCACCCCTCACTGCCAGCAAGGCCTTGAGCAAGGCGGTAGCACTCGAACACCCTTCTCTTGCCGGAAGCCCAGCCTCATCGGCCTGTGCCACCAGCAGCGCGTTCTGGGCCTCGAGCTGATTGATCCGGCGCTGGTTGGCTGCCAGGAGTGGGAGGACGTCTTCGAGATCAGGATCAGGAATCCGCTGATCCGACAGCTCATCTTCCATGAAATCCGGGAGTCTGCAGTCTGCTTCCATGAAATCCGGGAGCCTGCAGTCTGCGGGTTGGAAATTACGGAGTTGATCTAGGAGTTCTATCGTATCGAACATATGTTCGAGTATGCCACTCTGTGTCACACATGGAAGGGGTCCGTAGGCGAACTTTTCCCACTCCCCGCTCTCCGATCAACCGGGTTGGAAATGTCCGCACCCTCTGGTACAACCTTCGTACAGACAAGCCACGCGACAACTCGACTGAAAGAGGAGACCCATGGGCTTCGCAGGATTCCCCAAGCAAACCCTGACGTTTCTTGCCAACTTGGAAAAGAACAACAACCGTGAGTGGTTCGAGGCCAACCGATCCGACTACGAGTCCTTCGTCATGGAACCCTCCCGCGCCTTCGTCGAAGAAATGGGAAAACGCCTGGCCGACTTCGACCCGGGGATCCTCGCGGAGCCGAAAGTCAATGGCTCGATTCGAAGGATCAATCGCGACACGCGGTTTTCGCCCGACAAGACCCCGTACAAGGATCACCTCGACTTCTATTTCCCTCATGGTGATTTCAAAGGCCGTCCTCTGTATGCCATGCGTTTCAACAAGAAGACGGTCGGATTCGGCGCCGGGCTGTTCGGCTTCGATGACACTGCACTCAAACGGTGGCGCCACAACATCGATGATGACGACACCGGCCCAGAACTCGCCAAGACACTCGAGAAACTCGAGAAGGCAGGATTCCCTCCGGCCGGCCGGCATTGGAAACGGGTACCGAAAGGCTTCGCCGAAGACCATCCGCGCGCCGACCTCCTCAAGCACAACGGCATCTACGTGGGCACTGATATCCCGATACCGGCCGAATTCCACACGAAGTCGCTTCCCACCCTTGCGATGCGCTACGTTCGGAGATATCGGCCGGTCGTCGACTGGGTTGTGAACATGCTCGACTGACCGGAGCGGCCGGCGGAAGTCTCAAGCAAGCTCGAAAGCGACCCGCAGATTGATCGTCAGGGATTGTGAGCCGGGTTCAATCGGAGTCGCCTGGTAGACCGCGGCCTCGTCCATGGCAAAGGCCCGCGACATCGGATGCCCCGCCTCGGCGACGGTCTCCTCTATCAATGTGGCCTTGCCCAACTCCAGACCCGCTAGATCTGCGAGCTGGCCTGCCTTGGCGACGGCGTCGTCCCACGCCCTCTCTCGAGCGGCAACAACCAGCTCTGCATCGTCGTCGATCGCGAAACCGACCCCCGCGATCGTCACCTCATCACCGGCGACACCAGAGACAGCATCCAGGATGGACCCGGCCTGATCCAACTCTCGAATCTTGACGACCAGAGTATTGGTCACCCGATAGCCGACAAACCGCTGGCGGTGGGGGGTGTGTTCGTATTCCGGATGGATCGAGTAGTCCGCCGTCTGGATGTCGTCCTCGACGATTCCTCCGGCCCGTAGCGCGCTGACCAGCTGAGTCCCGAGATCCGCCGCCTCCTGTGTTGCCGCCGCCACGGTGTCTCGAACGAGAGAAACCCCGACCCGGGCAGTCATCGTGTCAGGACGGCTGCGAACCTCACCCCGGCCGCTCACCACGATCTTGCGTTTCACGAGTCTCCTGCCGAACTGCTGATCACTTGGAGGCTAGATCCTGCTCAGAAATACTTGTACTGGACGGGCTCGTCGCCTGCTTCATCCGCCCGACTGACCAGCAGCTCGAGCAACACGTAGATGACGTAGCCGCCCGCCGCAAACACCGTTGGCGGCACGATCCAGGGAGCGCTGTAGGCCGCCAATATGCCCGCGGCGTATTGCTTGCCCCACAGCACGGCGAACACGAACGGAGCTGCCGCCGCCAAAAGGATGAGCGACCACTCGCCTCCGGCTGCGTCGACGATCCTCGCATAGCCATCGGTCAGCTCCACGCCCCATAGCGAAGCCACGGCGAGGCCGAATGCCGCCATGCCGGTCACCGAGGCCGCCAGCCACACGATCAAGAGCAACGCCTTCAGGCGCCCCGATTTGACGCGGGTCCTCAGTGCCACCGCCGTCC
>JAHEJY010000037.1 GCA_024638625.1 Actinomycetes bacterium | reverse complement strand
CCGGCGGTAGGTCAGTATGTCGCTCTCGCGATTCCTCTCATGGTTGGCCAGTCGATCGCCTTCTTCGACGAGTTTTTCGCAACGAAGTTTGGCACAGACGTCGGCCCCGGCGCCGCCACCCATATCGAGTATGCACGCCGAACGATGCTGGTACCGGTCGGCGCGATCGCCCAGGCCGCCAGCGTGGCCGCCTACCCCACGCTGGCACGCCTCTTCAATGAGAAACGCGAGGAAGTTCTGACGGCGACGTTGTCCCGGTCGATCCAATGGGTGACCGTTTTGAGCATCGGTGCCGCCGTGCTACTGGCGATGCTCGCCAGACCGGTGATCTCGCTGCTGTACGAGCGAGGCCGCTTCACTTCCGATGACGCAGAAGCTGCCGCGCTCGCCTTGTCGGTGTACGCACTGGCGATACCGCTGTGGGGAGTGTTGCAGCTGGTGACCCGCGGTTTCTACGCGCGCCGCCAGATGTGGATTCCCGTCGTCATCGGAACCGTCGCCACCGTGATCGCAATTCCGCTCTATTCGTGGGCCGCAGCCGAATATGGAGTGCGCGGCGTAGCCATGGCCAGCGTGATCTCTCTCGCCCTCTACACCGGTACCGTCACGTGGCGGTGGTTTGAGCAACAGGGTTGGGTCTTCTTCGGCCCAATTGTGAAATCAGTCGGGCGAGCTCTGCCGCTGGCAACGCTCGCCGGTGCGATGGCCTGGCTCGCTCGCTGGGCCACCTCGCAGGCAGTTGATCCGACAACTGCCTATGGCGCCTTGACCGTGATCGTGGCGGCAACCGCCGCCTTCGTGATCACCGCGGTGGCGGCGGGTGGAGTCCTGTCCGACTAACTCTTGCTCTCTGCGAAGATCGTCGCTATCTCGTTTACCGCGTCCAGCAGGGCTTGCGCTTTTTCGGAGCTGATTTCCTGCATGTTCTGGGTGCAGAGGTGTCCGGCGGTGAAGAACTTCTCGTGCAAGTCTGGCCAGCGTTCAACGTGGGCCGGCTTGAAGTACTGGGTCCAGAGGACGTCGAGCAGCTCGTATTTGCACTTCTTGGCATGATCTTCCTTGTTGGCGACGCGCCGTGAGAGATCGTGCACATAGGTCGGTGAATTCGCGTCGAGTGCATCGATTTGTTCGACCATCTTGACGACTGTCTCGGCGGCATTCTGTGCGAACACCGGGTCGTATATGCCGCAGGGCACGTGACAGTGAGCGTGGACTTTGCGTGATGGCCTGAGGAGACCCATGTTTCTTCCCTCCGTGTCGGTTATTGCTCTCTGGGATTACCCCGGAAGAGGCAACCCCTGGTAGAGGCGAATATCGAGGCGAACCCTACACTCGCCGCAGCCGGACCCGGGGAGAACGCATTTGAGTCGACTTCGCCTACTTGTGGCCGCGTTCATCGCTGCCGTGTTCGGCTTTCTGGCCCGATTCATCGCTCGCTTCGAAGCTGTGGACGAGAGTATGGAGCCGGCAATCCGCCATGGCGACTATCTCATCGCCACCAGAGTCGTCAAGACGCCGAAGAAAGCCGGGCTGGTCGTGTTCCCTCATCCGAACGACGACATGCTGCTCGTGAAAAGGATCGTCGCCACGGCCGGCGACAGAGTTGCGATCAGTGGGGGGCGCCTCAGCATCAACCAGGGAGCCCTGGCCCAGCCGTGGGCGAAAGGCGCATTGGCAGGAGGCGGCGAGTGGACCATCTCACGAGGTCAGGCATTTGTACTCAGCGATAACCGGACAGTCCATACTGCCGACAGCCGCACGTTTGGGCCGATCGACATCCGCAATGGCCTTTGGCGAGTCCGATTCCGCTATTGGCCTCTTTCGCGGATAGGCGCAATCGCAGACTGACTACCAGGTCTGGTGATGGACAAACTCGTCGGCCGGTTTCCGACCGGAAGGTATGAACCCCGAGCGACGACGCTCCTCCCGAGCGGCCTCCTCCGCCGCGACATCCGGGTAGCCGAGCGAAACGCACCAGTGCGCTTCCTGGCCCTTGGGCAACCCGAGCACGTCTCTCGCCCTGTCCTTGTTGTGCAGCGTGATCGGGCAAGCGCCGATACCGAGTAGTTCGGCAGTGACAATGATGCTTTGCGCCATCCGGCCGATGTCAAAATCGTTTCCCTGAGAACCCTTCACGGGAACAAGAACGGCCGCAGCCGTAGCAAATGGCCCGGTAAAGGAACCGGCGGAGGCGAGGCGCGCGATCTGTTCTCGATCGTCTATCACGATCAACGACCAGGCTTGGTTGTTCTTGGAACTGCCGGTCCAGCGAGCGGCTCGTATGAGCTTGTCGAGATGTTCGGCGGCGAGAGGCCGATCCAGGTAGTTGCGAGTTACCCGGATTCGAGAAACGAAATCATCGCGCATAAGGGTCCTCCGAAGGGTCGAGCATGGATTCTCCGACTGGTATCGGAGATGGGGCTGAACGAGAGCGTACGACGAAGTACCCAAGCGCGCTCAAAGCGACAACCCCGAGAACTACGAGGCCCACCAGAATGCCGCTGTCCGACGCAGTCGTTGCGGCGATCCGAAAATCGGTGTCCCTGGGACTGTATTCCCAAACAACCCGACCCGATTCGACGTCGATCTCACCGTCGCTTTCGTCGGTCAATACTCCAGGCAGATTCGCGATGAGTCGCATGTCGAGCGCCGATGACAGCTGAGAAACGTCGACTCCCGCTCCCAGCGCGCTTGCCTGGTTGGCGATCTCACCGAACATATCTCCGACATCACCTTCGAGCACAATGACCTCTCCCGTGTCCGATGCGACGAAAGAAATGACCGAACCGAGGTTGCCCAACTCCTGAGCCCGGGTGTTGAGTTGGTCCACCAGGGCGTTGAGTTCGGCGATCGATCCGAAAGATGTTGAGGTCCGAACGCCTTCAAATGCTCCATCCGTGAAAGCTTCGGCGGCCCATCCTTCCGGGACGTTCTCGAGCAGGGCATCGAGCCCGTCGAGTAGGTTGCCGCCCCCGCCGGCCGCCCCACTGCCGAAATTCGAGAGTAGATCCCTCAGCTCCTGGTCGGCAGAAACCTCGAATGCGAGCGTGCCACTGCGGTCTTCGTTTATCTGCACGATTGTGTCATTTCGGATCTTGCATCCGGACGCGATGACTGCGGTGAACAAGCAAAAGAAAAGGATGGATCGGCGCATCCGACAAGGCTACCGGCGGTATCTTCCAACGGTGGAACTCACCGATCTGACCATGGTCCAACAGCGCGGCCTCATCGACGCCGGGGAAGTCTCGGCCCGGCAAATGGTGTCAGCCCACCTCGATCGTTGCGAGCGTCTTCAGCCTTTGCTCAACGCGTTCGTGCTCATCGACGGCGACCAGTCCCTCCTGCGCGCCGAAATGATCGACCGACGTTCGAGCGACTCCCTTCCGCTCGCTGGTATTCCGATCGCGGTCAAAGACCTGATAGACCAGCGTGGGCTGCCCAACACGGCCGGTTCGTCCTTTTATCGCCGGGTTCCAGGCAAAACGGCGCCGGCGATCCGAAGGCTGGAGGAGGCCGGCGCAATCGTCATCGGCCGAACCGTTCTTCACGAGTTCGCGTTTGGATTCTCGAGTGAGAATCCGTGGACCGGAGCTGCCAGGAATCCGTGGGACATTGAGCTCTCAACAGGAGGGTCCTCTGGTGGATCGGCTGCCGCGGTTGCCGCGAAGATGGCAGCCGGAGCCCTTGGAACCGACACTGGTGGATCCGTGCGAGTTCCGGCAGCCGTGTGTGGAATTGTGGGCCTCAAGGTCACCTATGGCCGCATTCCACTCGAAGGCGTTGTGCCATTGGCCCCGACTCTCGACACAGTCGGCCCGATGGCGCGCAGTGTCGCCGATGCCGCAATGATGTACAACGTCATGGCTTCGATTTCTGGCGGAGACCCCGGGTCACTGCTCTTGCCTGAAGCGGTCGACCTGACTGGTATGAGATTCGGCGTCCCCCACCCGTGGGTCGATCGAGTACTCGATCCGCTCATCGCCGAGGCATTTCAGGGCTTCCTCGGGTACCTCGCGAGCCAGGGAGCGGCGGTCATAGACGTAGACGAACCTCTGCTCGAGCCGTCAGAGATGATCGTGTTCTCGTCATATCCCGAAATCTCGAGGGTTCACGCAGACTGGTTTCCATCCCGCCACCATGACTACGGCGAGGACGTTCAGGAACGCTTGCGGGAAGCCCTCCTGCTCACGGTTGAACAGGGAACCCGGGGCCAGCTGTGGCGTCGCGAGCTCCAGGATCGGATGACACTGATCTTCGAAGACATCGACGTATTGGTGACGCCGACTGTCGCAGCCGCTCGCAAGCGGATCGGTGACGACGAGATCGAGATCGGATCTGACCAGGAGTTCTATCGAAGCGCATTCTCCGCGTTCACCTCGCTCGTGAACCAGGCAGGCATCCCGGCGTTGTCGGTACCCGTACTCGTCGAGGGGATTCCTCCCCCATCGGTCCAACTCATCGGGCCCCACTACAGCGAAAACCAGCTGCTTCAGATCGGAGTCCGGATGGAAACAGATGGAATCGCGGGGTATCAGAGCCCTCCGCTCTAGCTCCCCGTACTAGCCCAGATCGCAACCTAACATGGTCGTCGCCCGATCACAGGTACCACATGACAACAACCTCCCACACGACCGAAACCCGCCACCGCGTCGTTGTCCGATTCGCGGGCGATTCCGGCGACGGTATGCAACTGGCTGGAGCCCGCTTCACGGATGCCTCAGCTGTATTTGGCAACGATCTCGCCACGCTTCCAAACTTTCCAGCCGAGATCCGCGCACCGGCAGGAACGCTGCCGGGGGTTTCATCCTTCCAGGTGCAGATCGCCGACAGCGACATTCTCACGCCGGGCGACCGCCCGGATGTTCTGGTCGCCATGAATCCAGCAGCTCTCAAGTCGAATCTCCAGGACGTTCCCGAATCAGGAACGATCATCATCAACACCGATGCTTTTGAGGCACGGAATCTCGAGAAAGCCGGCTACGAAGCCAATCCCCTCGAAGATGGCAGCCTCGACAAATACAAAGTCCTCCGTGTCGGGATGGAGGAACTCACGAAGGAAGCAGTAAAAGACAGCGGCGTACGCGGACGCGCCACTCTCCGGTCAAAAAACCTTCTCGCCGTAGGGATTGTTGCGTGGATGTTCGATCGGCCCCTGGAACCGACCATCGAGTGGATCACGGAGAAGTTCGCGTCGTTGCCCGAGGTCGCAGCCGCCAACGTATCCGCGCTGAAGGCCGGGTATCACTACGGCGAAACAACAGAGATCTTCTCCCATACCTACGAGGTGCCCCCTGCGCAGATGACGCCCGGGGTGTACACGAACGTAACCGGCAACCAGACCCTGGCATGGGGCTTGATCGCCGGCGCCCAACAGGCCAAGCTTCCTTTGTTGTATGCGTCCTATCCGATCACCCCGGCTTCGGACATTCTCCACGAATTGGCTCGCCACCGGAACTTCGGGGTTCGGACATTCCAGGCCGAGGACGAAATCGCAGCCGTCGGCGTTGCCCTCGGTGCCTCCTTTGCGGGCCATCTCGGAATCACGGGCACGAGCGGTCCGGGGGTGGCGCTGAAGTCCGAGACCATCAGCCTGGCTCTCATAACCGAGTTGCCGATGGTCATCGTTGACGTCCAACGCGGCGGTCCCAGCACGGGTTTGCCAACCAAAACAGAGCAGTCCGACCTTCTCATGTCCATATATGGGCGCCATGGTGAGGCTCCCATGCCGGTGGTGGCCGCGTCGACGCCGGCTGACGCTTTTGACACCGCAATCGAGGCGATCCGGCTGGCCATCAAATACATGACCCCGGTGATCCTGCTGTCGGATGGCTACATCGCCACCAGCGCCGAACCGTGGCGGCTGCCGGATTTGAGCCAACTTCCGGATATCTCAACCACCTTCCAGGTCGACCCAAATCACGGCGACGAGTACTGGCCGTATATTCGAGAAGAGAAGACCCTTGCTCGTCCCTGGGCCGTACCCGGCACAGCAGGACTGGAGCATCGCGTCGGCGGTCTCGAAAAACAGGACGGGACCGGAAACGTTTCCTACGACCCGCTCAACCATGAGAAGATGACCATTTTGCGCGAGGACAAGATCAAGGGAATCGCTGAAGATATCCCGGACCTCATCGTCGACAGCGACGATGACGCAACCACACTGGTACTGGGCTGGGGTTCGACATATGCGTCGATCGTGGCAGGCGTACGGCGGGTACGGGCAAATGGACACAAAGTTGCCCAGGCCCACCTTCGACACGTCAATCCGTTCCCGAAGAACCTGGAGTCCGTGGTGAGAAGTTACGACACCGTTTTGGTGCCCGAACTCAACCGTGGACAGTTGTCACGTTTGCTGAGAGAGCGCTATCTGATAGACGTCAAGAGCCTCACCAAGGTCCAGGGCAAACCATTCATGGCCGCAGAGGTCGAGCAAGCATTGATGGAGTCGCTGTCATGACGACGTTCGAGCGCGCAGATTTCCAAACCGACCAGGAGGTCAGGTGGTGCCCGGGATGCGGTGACTACACGATCCTCGCGACGGTGCAGAACTACCTCGCAAGCCTGGAAATACCGAGGGAGAATCACGTATTCATCTCAGGGATCGGCTGTGCAGCCAGGTTCCCCTACTACGTAGAAACCTATGGCATGCACAGTATCCATGGCCGGGCGCCTGCGATTGCCTCGGGTATTGCGTCAACCAGGCCCGAACTATCGGTTTGGGTCGTGACCGGCGACGGCGACGCTCTGTCGATCGGAGGCAATCATCTCATCCACGCCTTGCGCCGCAATCTGAACATGACGATCTTGTTGTTCAACAACCAGATCTATGGGCTCACCAAAGGCCAGTATTCGCCGACCTCAGAAACGGGTAAGCGAACCAAATCGAGTCCGATGGGCGCCATTGAGCACCCGTTCAATCCGATAAGCGTGGCCCTCGGCGCCGAAGCGAGCTTTGTGGCACGCACGATCGACATGGACAGGGACCATTCGAGTGAGGTCATCCGCCGCGCTCACGAGCACAATGGTGCCGCCCTCGTCGAGATCTATCAGAATTGCAACGTGTTCAATGACAAGGCGTTCATCCAGGTCACCGGTAAAGAGGAACGAACGGTAAACCGGATCAATCTCGTTCACGGCGAACCCATCATCTTTGGTGCGTCTGACGAAAAAGCGATCGTCATGAGAGACGGTGCTGCTTCGATCGTCGATCTGGCTGAAACCGACCCCGGGGATGTGCATATTCACGACGAACGCGCGACCAGTCCGGCTGCGGCGTTTTCGCTGAGCCGGCTTTCCCACGGACCCTACGGCCCCACTCCCATCGGTGTTTTCCGGGCCGTCGAAAGGGATGGATACTCTGAGATGCTCGACCGCCAAATCCTCGACGCCCAGGCAAAGAAGGGGCCAGGCGACCTGATGGATCTCGTATCGCAGAACGGCACATGGGACGTCCAATAGCGACTCTCAACTGCAATCTCGTTTGAACCGATAAGGTCTCCGTATGGACGGGTTTCCCATATTCATCTTCATCTTCCTGGCGGTGGCCGGGTCGACCATCGCAGGACTGACGAAAGCCCGCCGGGTTGCCGGCCTCCAGAAGGCCGCTGACGAGCTGGGTCTGCAAGTAGGAAAAAAGGGAATCTCGGGCGAAATCAACGGGTACATGGTCGACACCGAATACGTGAGCCGGGGCGACAAGAAGGGCACCAGATTCCGGGTCAGGTACCCCGGTTGGCTGGGTTTCAATCTACGCGTGGCGACCGACCAGCTTGGAGAACTTCGCAAGATCCCACTGCTGGGCAACCTCATGCCCGCACAAGACATCGAGATCGGTAGCGATGACGTCGACAGGAAACACCTCATCCAGGGAGATACGTACCAGGTGACCGGGTGGTTCAACGCTCGCAGACGCGACATGATCGCTCGCGCATCGAAGCGGTTTTCGAGCATCGAGGTCACCGACCGCCAGGTCGAGGCTTATGTCGGACGAACGATCTCCGATCCGGGTGAGCTGAGCCGCATGACGCGAGCGGTGCTCTTCATGGCAGAAGTCGCATATCGCACGGAAGACGAGGAGGGGATTCCCCAATCGACTGTGGGGGCGGATCCGTTCGACCGGGCCGTAAGCGAGCCCACGGCCAGAGTGCCAGCCGACGACGAGTTGGTCGAAGTGACCATCGTCGACATGAGGCCCGATCCGGAGCCGGAATCGCCGCAAAGAGAAACCGACGGATCGGTATTCGCCGACGTATTCGAAGATGATCCGATTCCGGGTCCCACGGAGGCTCCTGGTATCGGAATACCGAACGAGGGGGCCCCGACCGACTCAGGTGCACCGATACCCGCACCTACCGATGCGTCATTGCCGCCATTCGAATCGGTTGTTGACGAGTTCCTTCACCCTGGGCCCGAGCCGGGAGAGCTTCCATCGGACATCCCGCCCGGCGAAGTCGGCTCAGAGAGCGCGCCTGTGGTCACGCCGCCCCCGGCTGATAGCCCGACGCCAACTGCGTCGGTAGCCACTTTGTCTGAGAGTCTGTTCGCCGAATACAACCCCGCCTACCGAATCGAGGAGCTGTTCTCCGAGGGTCCGAAGGGATCGATGGTGACATGGACCGGAAAACTGGAAAACGTCGGCGAATTCAGACGCGACCGTTACCTGGGCGAAGGTCCTGGGATCGAGATCGAACTGACCGGATCTACCCTCGAAGATGGTCGGGTTACCGAAGTGTTCGTCGCGCTGCCACAGTCGACCGATATCGAAGACCTGCGGAGTGGCACAGAGGTAACGGTGCGTGGAAAACTGACCGCCTTGGACGCCATCATGCGCAGGTTTTATCTCACGGACGCCGAAATCATCGCCGCGGGTTCCTGACGTCGCTATCGGCCGGCCTCATCGCCCCGCCCGGTTGGCCGGTCGGTTGGCTCAAAAATCGTCGAACCCTCGAGCCCATCCGGCAGGTACTGCTGATCAACCCGGTGCCCGGGGTAGTCATGGGCGTACTTATAGCCACCCTCGTTGCGTACTCCTGAACGCAGATGAGGCGGAACGTTGGCCTCGGGATGGAGAGCGACGAGTTCGCGGGCGCGATACATGGCCTTGGTGACCGAATTGGACTTCGGAGCCGTTGCGAGGTAGAGGGCGGCATGAGAAAGCGCATACGTGGCTTCCGGCAACCCGACGAACTGCAGCGCCTGCGCCGCTGCCACCGCCATGGTCAGAGCATGGGGGTCGGCCAGGCCGATGTCCTCTGACGCGAGCACGACCATCCGCCTCGCGATGAACTCAGGATCTTCGCCGGCTTCCAGCATGGTATGCAGCCAGAACAGCGTGGCATCGGCGTCTGATCCTCGCATCGATTTGATAAAGGCGGAAATGACGTCATAGTGCTGATCTCCGCCCTTGTCATATCGCACAACACGGCGTTGAAACGCTTCTTCCACGTGTCCCACGGTTATCTCGGAGCCATCGGCGACGAGTGCCGATGCGAGCTCAATCGCATTCAGCGCCCGGCGTGCATCCCCGCTGGCCATGTTGGCCATCTCCCGTTTTGCGTCGGCGGTGATCTTGAGGTTGCGTGCGCCCAGTCCAACTTCAGCATCGGCAAGTGAGCGATCAATGAGATCCTCGACTTCTGAGATGGCCAGCGGTTCCAGCTTGAGGGTCGTTGCTCGACTCAGCAAAGGCCGGTTGACCTCGAAGGACGGATTCTCGGTAGTGGCCCCTATGAACACCACCCATCCCGATTCGACTCCGGGGAGCAGAGCATCCTGCTGGTTCTTTGAGAAACGATGGATCTCGTCGATGAACAGCACCGTCCGCACGTCTTCTTCTTCCAGGCGGGCCCGGGCATCCTCGATCACCGAGCGGACATCCCGCACGGATGCGCTGGTTGCCGATAATGCCTCGAAGTGAGCGCGAGCGTGGTTTGCGACGAGAAACGCAAGCGTCGTCTTACCCGAACCGGGTGGCCCTGTGAGAATCATCGAAACCGGCGTTCCAGAAGCGATGAGTCGCCGGATCGCAGAATCGCTCGAGAGCAGGTGATGTTGGCCGACCATTTCTTCAAGAGTGCGGGGACGCATGCGGGCAGCCAGCGGCTGAGCGGCGCCGGTCCGGGCAGCTCGCTGATCAGCGAACAAGTCTCTTTGGGACATCCCGGGAGTCTACGAGACGCGCCTAAAGCGCGAAATGCGAGCTAGATCTCACGCTCCGTGGTACTTTTTGGATGTCGCTCAAAATGTCGCTAACTTTCGCGATCGGGCATGAGGTCCAGGGCGTTTCCCTTCGGCTTCCATGCATTTCCCGCATCAGAGGAGGGACGGATGAATTGGACGCATGTCCTGAGCTTTGCGCTCGGTGCCGGCTGGATGCTGTTGGTGTTGGTTTCGACGCTGCTGGTGCGACGTTCGCATAATCAACCGAAAGCGACCGTTACTCCGATACGTCCAGACGTCAGGTCGCGTCGCTCGACCCTGTGACCTGGTCCGCGCCGGTCTGACCGGTTAGATCGTCTTCGGCGGCTGCGTCGTCTTCGAGAGCCTTGAGTTCGGCGGCTTTGTCGCGTGCGGCTTCGGCATCGCCTTCGACGAGTTCAGCTCTATCTGTCAACAATGTCACCTGGTTCTGGAAGACCTGCAGGAACCCACCGTGGATGCCGTAGACCGTTCTCCCTCCGTCTGCCTCCTGCACCTCTACCGCGCCGGTTGCCAGCGCCGCCAACAACGGTTCATGATGGGCATATATACCGATCTCGCCTTCGATTGTCCGGGCCATGACGAACGTCGCCTCACCGGACCAGAGCGTTGCCTCGGGCGAGACGATATCGACGGTGAAAGGCGTTGCCATCAGACCGTTGCTTCGAGTTCCTGAGCCTTGGCCATGACCTGGTCGATGCCGCCAACCATGTAGAAAGCCTGCTCGGGCAGATGATCGAGTTCGCCATCCACAATCATCTTGAAGCTGCGCACGGTGTCTTCCAATGACACGTATTCGCCCTCCTGGCCGGTGAACACTTTCGCCACGAAGAACGGCTGTGAGAGAAATCTCTGGATCCGGCGTGCCCGGCCGACGATCGCCTTGTCTTCTTCAGAGAGCTCATCGATACCGAGAATGGCGATGATGTCCTGCAGGTCCTTGTAGCGCTGCAGAATCTGTTGAACGGCGGTTGCGACCTCGTAGTGCTCGATACCGACATACTGGGGGTCGAGGATCCGGCTGGTCGAATCCAGCGGATCCACTGCCGGATAGATCCCGAGTTGAGTGAGCTGCCGCGACAACACGGTCGTTGCATCGAGGTGAGCAAACGTCGTGTGTGGCGCCGGATCGGTGATGTCATCTGCCGGTACGTATATCGCCTGCAGGGACGTGATCGATTTGCCCCGGAGCGAGGTGATCCGCTCCTGCAAGATGCCCATCTCGCCAGACAGAGTCGGCTGATAACCAACGGCCGATGGCATGCGACCGAGAAGGGTCGATACCTCGGAGCCGGCCTGGGTGAACCGGAACACGTTATCTACGAACAACAAGACGTCCTGGCCCATTTCGTCGCGAAAGTATTCGGCCATCGTCAATGCGGATAGGGCGACGCGTAGTCTCACTCCGGGCGGTTCATCCATCTGGCCAAATACGAGCGCCGCTTTGTCGATGACGCCCGATTCCTGCATTTCCAGGAACAGGTCGTTTCCTTCACGGGTCCGTTCTCCGACTCCGGCAAAGACAGAAACGCCGTCGTGTTCGGTGGCGACCCGATGGATCATCTCGGTGATCAGCACCGTCTTACCCACCCCTGCGCCTCCGAAGAGGCCGATCTTGCCGCCCTTTACGTAAGGCTGGAGCAGGTCGATGACTTTGATGCCGGTTTCGAACATCTCTCGTTGGGGTTCCATATCTTCGAACGCAGGTGGCGCACGATGGATGGGCCAAAACTCGGTGAACTGGTCGGAGATCGTCGGGTCATCGAGCGGCTCCCCCCATACGTTGAAAATATGCCCGAGCACGGCGTTGCCGACCGGGACGGAAATCGGCGCACCGGTGTTGCGGACTTCGGTGCCTCGAACGAGGCCGTCTGTCGCCTTCATCGCGATGGCGCGAACACGGTTGTCCCCGAGGTGCTGGGCGACCTCGGCCATGATGGTGCTCTTCTCGCCTGCCACTTCGAGATCGATTTCAAGAGCGTGCGTCAGCTCCGGCATGCCGGCGTTCGGGAACTCACAGTCCACGACCGGACCGGTGACTTTTACAACTCGTCCAATGCTCTCAGCCATCTGCTGATCTCCTTACCTGGTGGTCAGCGCTTCGGCGCCACCCACGATTTCGCTGATCTCTGTGGTGATTTCCGCCTGCCGGGCCTGGTTGGCCGTTCGGGTCAGAATCTTGGTCAATTCTTCTGCGTTTTCGGTCGCCGCTTTCATGGCTCGACGGCGGGCGGCGTGCTCGGAGGCGGATGCATTCAACAGCGCACCGAACACCGAGGCTTCCACATACCTCGGAAGCAAGCGCCCGAGGATCACCTCCGGGGATGGCTCATACGAATAGGCCGCCGCAGTCGTGGTGCCGCCCTCGGAAGCGTCTTCTGATGGCGGCGGTTCAACGGGCATGAGCGTGAACTGGGCAACGTCCTGGGTAAGAGCTGATTTGAATTCTGTGTAGTACACCAACAGCGAACGCAAGTTCTCCCGGGCATAGTCGTCCAGCACGATGTTGGCGATTTGGCGGGCATCACCGTAAACGGGACGATCCGTCATGCCCAGGAAGGCCCGCTGGATGTCGTAACCCCGATAGCGGAAATAACCCTGGGCCTTCTTCCCCACGACGTACAACCGGGGCCGCTCGTCGAGCCGTTCGATATACCGCTCGGCCGCTCTTATCACATTGGTGTTATAGGCACCTGCCAGTCCTCGATCCGACGTGATCACCATCACGCCGACGTCACCGGCGCGATCATCGGCAAGAAGCATGTGATCGGAAGAGCCCGAAGCAGCGGCCACGTTGCGGATGACATTCCGCAATTGCTGAACGTAGGGAATCGACTTCGAAACCCGGTCCTGCGCCTTCGCGATCTGACTGGCCGCAATGAGCTCCATCGCACGAGTGATCTTCATCGTGGATTTGACGCTCTTGATCCGACGCCGGATGATCCGGAGCTCAGCCGAAGCCATGGATCATCCGTCCGAATCGAAGGAGTCGGTGAACTCAGCAATCGCGGCATCGAGACGTTCACCTTCAGGCAGACCCTCCGTGACGATCTCATCTAGCAAACCCGGGTGACGGGTACGCATGAATTCAAGGAGTCCGGCTTCGGCGGCCCGAATCCGGGGGACCGGTATTTTGTCGAAATTGCCGTTGGTCACTGCGTAGATGGCAACAACCTGTTCCCCAACGGGGACAGGCGAGTACTGCGGCTGCTTGAGCACCTCCACGATGCGCCGACCCCTCGCCAACTGCGCCTGAGAAGCGGCATCGAGCTCCGATGCAAACTCGGCGAAAGCCTCGAGTTCACGGAATTGTGCAAGATTCACACGTAGCGGGCCGGCCACCTTGCGCATCGATTTGATCTGGGCGGCACCGCCGACTCGGGAAACAGAGGTACCGGCATCGATGGCGGGACGGACCCCGGAGTAGAAGAGGTCGCCGTCGAGGTAGATCTGGCCGTCGGTGATCGAGATCACGTTTGTCGGAATGTAGGCAGATACATCACCCGCCTTGGTCTCGACAATGGGGAATCCGGTCATGGAGCCACCACCGAGCTCATCCGATACCTTGGCGCAACGCTCGAGAAGACGGCTATGGAGATAGAAGACATCTCCTGGATACGCCTCGCGTCCGGGTGGGCGTCGCAGAAGAAGGGAGATCTCACGGTAGGCGATGGCTTGTTTGGAGAGGTCGTCGAACACAATGAGTGCGTGCTGACCGTTGTACATCCAATGCTGACCGATCGCGGACCCTGCGTAGGGGGCATACATCTGCAGAGCGGCCGGCGCCGAAGCCGGCGCGTTGACAACGACGGTGTATTCCATGGCACCGGCTTGTTCGAGCGCATCAACGACCTCGGCGACTGTCGACGCCTTCTGTCCGATGGCGACGTAAATACAGTTGACGCCCTGGCCCTTCTGGTTCATGATCGTGTCGACGGCGATGGCGGTTTTGCCGGTCTGGCGGTCACCGATGATGAGCTCTCGCTGGCCGCGTCCGATGGGAATCATGGAGTCGATCGCCTTGATACCCGTCTGGAGCGGCTCATGCACGGGTTGGCGTTCGACAACAGACGGTGCCTGGGTCTCTAGCAGCCGCGTCTCGGTGGCGTTGATCGGCCCTTTCCCGTCGATCGGGTTGCCGAGGGGATCGATGACACGACCTAGCATCGCATCGCCGACCGGAATCGAGAGCACCCGCCCGGTTTGTTTCACGGGATCGCCGGCCTCAACGTGATTCGACTCGCCCATGAGTACGGAGCCGATCGAATCTTCGTCGAGGTTCAGAGCAACGCCGAGCAATCCGCCCGGGAACTCCAGGAGCTCGGAAGCCATGACGTTTGGTAGGCCCGTCACCGTTGCGACGCCGTCGGCGATCGTCTCGACATGGCCTACGGTTTCGGCTTCGAGCGACGGTTTCCAGTCATCGAGATTGGACCGGAGGGCCGCTGTGATTTCCTCGGGATTGATGGTCAATTCTGACATGTAGATCTCCTGGGCCTGCTTCTAAACCTTCTGTACGTCTTCGCGGAGCTTGCGGAGCCGGGCGAGGACAGAACCGTCGTAGACGGTGTCTCCTACCCGGGCGACAATGCCTCCGATGAGCGATGGATCGACGACGATTTTCGCCTCAATCGCCAGCCCGGTTGTCTGGCTGAGACGATCCTCCAGCTTGCGAACCGTTTCGCTGTCGAGCTCGAGAGCGCTCCGCACTTCGGCAACCGTTTTGGCCCTGGTCGAAGCTGCGAGCTCTGTGATGCGCTGGCTGATCTCGGGAAAATCGTTGATTCGGCCGGCAGCGGCGATCATGGTCACGAACCCGACCGTGATCCGATGCGCCTTGTCGCCGAGGAGGTCGTTGATGATCCCCTGCTTCCGCTCGAACGGTACGAGTGCATTCGCCAGATTCGAACGCAGTTCGTCGGAGGTCTCGAACAAACGGCCGAGCCTGAACAACTCGTCCGACACCTGGTCCACGACCTCTTCGCCACGACCCATCTCGAGGGCCGCCCGGGCGTATCCATCAGTCACAGCACCCACCTAGTTGTTCACTCCTCCGAGCTCGTTGAGATACTGCTCTACGAGCGCCTGCTGGGCGCTCCGGTCGACTGTGCCCGCGACAACTTTTTGCGCCATATCGACAGATAGACCGGCAACCTCGTTGCGCATGCCCGAGATGACCGATGCCCGCTGGGCGTCAATATCGGCCTTGGCTTTGTCCGCAATGGCGGCCGCCTCATCCTGGGCCCGGGCGACGATATCGGCTTTCATGGTCTCAGCCTGGTGGCGCGCCTCTTCGACGATCTTGGCGGCCTCCGACTTCGCCCCTGCGATCTGGGCCTGATAGTCCGCTCGCAGCTTCTCAGCTTCTTGCTTGGTCTGCTCGGCGTCCTGCATCTTGCCGACGATCGCTGCCTGTCGATCGTCAAGAGCCTTCTGGATCTGTGGCAGTGCGAACCGCCAGACGATGAGTCCGACAATCGTAAAGGCGATGAGCCCGCCAATGAGTTCGGACGTCGCCGGGAGAATCAGATCGGTACCCGACGCCTCCTCTGAGGCAGCCAGCAGCTGTTGTGACGACAACATCTGCCTAGCCGCCTGCGATGAAGAAGAGCACGAATCCGATCAGCGCCAGGGCCTCGGTGAACGCAATCCCGAGAAACATGGTCGTCCGGACCATGCCGGCCGCCTCTGGCTGGCGGGCCATTGCCTGCACCGCGTTTCCGGCCAGGATGCCGATGCCGACGCCTGGACCGATCGCAGCCAAGCCGTAGCCAATGAGGGCCAGTGGGCCTGCGATATTTCCTTCCAACATTCTTTCCTTCTCTCCTTAGTGCTCGGGATGCAGTGACGATTCGATATACACCGCACTCAACAAGGTGAATATGTATGCCTGCAGGAACGCCACAACCATCTCAAAGATGAAAATGGCGATACCTAGCAAGAACCAGAGGACGCCCCACAAGGGGTTGAACGTGAACTCAAAAGGCTCGACGAAGAGGTAGGTGAAGCCGGTCACGAGCAGCAGCGAGAGCATGACGTGGCCGGCGACGAGATTGGCAAACAATCGAACGGCGAGGGTGAGTGGTCGAATGGCAAACGTCGAAAAGAACTCGATGATCCCGACGAGCGGCCGCATGGCAACGGGCACCGACTTTGGCCACACAATGCCCGTCAGATAGCTGAGCCCATTCTTTCGGAATCCCATGAATACGAAGATCACGTACGTCATGATCGCCAACAGTGCTGGAATCGCCATCCGCGACGTGATCGGATAATTGACGAACGGCGTGATCTCAAAGAAGTTGCCAACAAGTATGAACAGGAAGATCGAGAGAAGGTAGGGAACGTATTTGCTGCCTTCGGGCCCGATGATGTCTTTGGCGATCCCATCGCGAACGAATCCGACGAGTTCTTCGATGACCAGCTGAAACTTCCCGGGTACGGCCTTGGGCTTACGCAGACCGAAGTAGAGAATCGCCCACACAACGAGGACTGCGAGAAAGAAGTAGGCGATCTGGCGGGTGATGTCGACGTCGCCGATCGTGAACAGCGTTGGCAACTCGAAGAGCTCATTCACCGTAGGTGGCTGGCATACGACATCGGTAGCCGTGTCACATTCAAAAGCGACTAGTTCGCCCAATCGAGTTCCCTTTCACGTCCGTGGGCTACCGCCCATGCTTCCCATGCGAGGAGCGCCAGGTGGCACACCACTGCAGAAATCGCCAGCGCTACCCGATCAAGTTCCATGACCTGGCCGATGCCAAGGATCACGACCGTCAACATGCCAAGCCGGATGAAGAAGCCGAACAACGCGGCCGCATGATAGAGCGCCAGGGAAATCTTCGCGGCAAAAGCGAGAAGAACCGCGGACAGCCAGAAGTTGGCAATCACCGCCGCCGCTCCGATCGCTGCCGCAACCGCACCATCGGACCCACGAAACACGCCAAGCGTGCCGACAATCAGCGGAGCTATCCACCATGCGCGCCTGAGCAAATGTTTGGTGAGAATGAGTTCGACGGGCGGCCCGGTCAGTCGTGTGGCCACCGCTTGGTTCGGGTTTTGTTCCACTCTTCCTCTGCGTTTTGTGCGACCATGTACAACTTGTAGAAACCGGCCGCGGCACCGATCACGATGCCGATGATGACACCAATCGGTGCGCTGTCAAATAGCCAATCGGCGCCATAGCCGAGCAGAAACCCGGCCAGGAGTGATCCAAAAAAATCGTAACCGTTGTCGAATCCCCTGGAGGTTTCATGCACTGTCGCCACCGGCCGTTTCCACACTTCGGCCGATCGAGCTTGTGATTTCTTTCACAATCTAACCCGATTAGCCGCGGATCCGCAACTGTCCGGGTCGGGGACCTCAGACATGACCTGGAAAACCCGCCAGATACGGGGGGAACTCCTGCATGAGCTCAGCAGTTGCCACCGACACGTCAGCCAACGTGCCCGGATTGTCGATTTCGGTGAGGGTACGGATGATCAAATCGGCGACCGTCGCCATTTCAAGTTCTTTCATGCCGGCAGATGTCACAGACGGGGTTCCTAAACGAATGCCGCTCGTGATCCACGGCTTGCGCGGATCGTTGGGTATTGCGTTGCGATTCAGCGTGATGCCGACTTCGTCGAGGGTAGATGCCGCTCGTTTGCCGGTGAGTTCTTCGTCGATTGATCGGGTGTCGCCCAGCATCAAATGGTTGTCGGTCCCTCCAGATATGAGCCGCAGACCGCCATCCATCAGCCCCTGGGCCAGTGCGTTCGCATTCGAGAGGATCTGCGTCGCATATGCGCGAAACTCTGGCTGGGCACACAGGTGAAAACAAACCGCTTTGCCGGCGATCTGACTGAAAATCGCCCCTCCTTGGATTCCAGGAAAGACCGCCTTGTCGATCTTTTGACCGTACTCGGCTTTGCCCATGATCAAGCCGCCCCGTGGCCCGCGCAGCGCTTTGTGGGTCGTACACGTCACGATGTCTGCCCATTGGGCCGGGTTCGGCATGGCCTTGCCGGCAACCAGCCCGATGAAATGAGCAGCATCGACCATCATGATCGCCTCGACCTCGTCGGCGATTGCACGGAACCGTTCGTAGTCCAGCCGCCGCGAATACGATGAATAGCCCACGACAATCATCTTCGGGCGATGTTCCTTGGCCAACAATTCGACCTGGTCCATATCGATGCGCTCGGTGTCCGGATCGAGGGAATAGCCGACGAAGTTGTAGTCGATGCCGGAGAAGTTGACGTGAGAACCGTGCGTGAGATGGCCCCCATGATCGAGAGCCATGCCAAGAACCGTATCCCCGTGATCGAGCAAGGCTGTGTATACACCCATGTTCGCCGTTGATCCCGAATGAGGCTGTACGTTGGCCCACTCGACATCGAAGAGTGCCTTGGCCCGGTCGATCGCGAGTTGTTCCAGTTGATCAGTGGAATCGCAACCTTCGTAGTACCGCTTGAACGGGTACCCCTCGGCGTATTTGTTGGTAAACACCGAGCCTGACGCCTCCATGACCGAGACCGGCGCATAGTTCTCTGAGGCGATGAGCTGAATGCCCCTCCCCTGCCGTTGATTCTCCGCCGCAATGAGTTCTGCTACATGCGGATCGGCGACCTCGATCGAATCAGACATCTGCACAAGGAACCTCCGCGAGAGAGTCGAGTTTCGGCAGCCGGAGTGTAATTAGATCTGGACCGGACCAGCTCTGAGCACTACCGGATCGACGCCGGTCATATCGACCACGGTTGACGACTCGCCGGCCCCGGCGGCACCTGGCAAATAGAAAGCCACGTCATCGCCGAACATTTCCTCGGCTGCGAGGCTATCGACGGCCGGAGCCTGGCCACTGCGATTGGCAGACGACACGAGCAGCGGACCGCCATCGGCGAGTATCTGCAATGCCACCTGGTGTTTCGGCATGCGCACACCGACCGTCCGATTTGCGGGATTGCCGATGTGATCGGGCACGCCCGCAGACTTCCGGAGAACCAGAGTGAGAGGTCCCGGCCAGTGTTCTTCGGCGAGTTCCCGTGCCCGGGGGTTGAACTCGACGACCTTCTGAGCTTGCTCGATACTTCCGACAAGCACCGCCACCGGCCGATCAGTCGGCCGACCCTTGACCTCGAAGAGCCGATCGAGCGCGGGTGCAGAATACGCGTTCACAGCTAATCCGTACACAGTGTCGGTCGGAACGCCGATCACCAGATCCTTGGTGAGTGCAACCAGCGCCTGTTTGATCATGCTCGCTCACCTGGTAGATAAGCGATTCGGTCGGCGCTAACCGATATCCGTGCGGACGTGAATATGGACCTCAAACGTTGGACCTCCCATAATCGCCCAACCCCACTCACATCGGCGCGACACCTGGCCCCTATCAGGTCATATGGTATCCGATCGCGTAGCGCGGTCGGCCGGTTTG
>JAHEJY010000002.1 GCA_024638625.1 Actinomycetes bacterium | reverse complement strand
CGCGAGTTATGGGCGGCGGCTAAACGCTCCAGTGGGTTGGACCGACCGTACGCAACAGGGTGGTCGACGTAGGCCGTGGTCGTGAGTGGGGGAGCTACCGCCTTGATGGCATGCGCAGAGTCTTCGAGCCCCTTCGCGTCAATGTCCGGACGGCGATCTCCCACGAAAGCCTTCAACAAGCGCTCAGTAATGGACCACGGAAGAGTTCGCCGGTCGCGCCCGGGCCCACGGACACGTCAACCGCGACCCCGAGGCTCTGAGGGCCCGTGCTGTTCGTGGCATGGAGGTTCGGCCACAAAGGCGGTAGCTCTCTGCCGCGAATACGGCCGACGTAGATCACCTCCCGCGTGCGCCACGTCCCAACCAACAAGCGTCTAACCGCCGACAATAAGCATCCTTCGTCAATCTCCCACGTAAACCGCAACCCAAAACCGGCGATCTCCCACGAAAGCCTTCGACCAGCGCTCGGCGATCTCTCACGGACACGTCCACCGCGACCCCGAGGCTCTGAGGGCCCGTGCTGTTCGTGGCATGGAGGTCCGGCCACAAAGGGCGGTAGCTCTCTGCCGCGAGTACGGCCCACGTAGACCAGCTCCCACGTGCGCCACGTCCCAACCAACAAGCGTCTAACCGCCGACATGAGTAGGTCTGGCGGCCCATGGCGAGAACACCGCAAGTGGTGAAGCTAATTCGTAGAGCTGCCGATAGGTCCACGAATGGGTACAAGAGATTTGACATGGTTCACGCGCAAGCGGTTCTCCGACGATCGTCGCGATCGAGGCGCGGCCATGGTGGAGTTCGCGATCCTGGCACCACTGCTGGTGATGCTGGTCATCGGCATGCTCGAGTTCGGGCTCTTGTTCAAGGACAGTCTGACGGCGAACTCGGCGAGTCGGGAAGCGGCTCGCATCATCGTGGCAGCCGGCGACCATGTGAATGCTGACCAGTGGGGACTCGATGCGGCTTTCGCCACGATGCAGGCAGCGGCGGTTCAGGTTGATTCGATCTCGGTCGTCAACCAAAACGGCGATGGGTACCTCTACACCCCGGACGGTTCCGGTGGTTGGGTTTCGAGCCAGATCAACAGCGGCTGGCCGCCTCCGTCTCGCCAAACGGACGTTGCCAATCTCGACCACGCCATTGTGATGGTCAACTACAAGCACAAGTGGATTACCAACCTCTTCGGGAGCGGTGAGCGCATCCTGAACGAAGAAACGGAGATGCGGCTTGAGCCTCGTCGCTTCTAGTAGACACGACGACCGGGGAGCCGTATTGCCGCTGGTAGCGCTCATGACGCTGGTCTTGTTCGGCATGGTGGGATTTGCCGTTGACCTCGGCTGGGTCTACCTCAATGCCTCCCGGGTGCAGAACGCGGCAGATGCGGCGGCACTGGCCGCGGTTACCAGACTCCCTCACGTGACTCCGACGATCAGCGGTTCTCAGGCCGAAACCCTGGCTTTTCAGCTTGCTGCGAACAATGGCTATCCGGCTGGGCAGGTCGTTGTCGCAAACGTGCCCCTCGACCCGAACAACCCGGCGAGCCGATTCAACGACTACCAGGTCGAAGTAACGGTGTCAGACGACGTTGACATGTTCTTTTCGAGAGTATTCGGGATCGACACCATGCGGGTTTCTCGGGACGCCCTGGCCGAGTCGCTGCCACCGTTAGCGCTTGGCGGATCCACGAATACCTTTGGTGTCGGGATCAGTGGAGGCGGAGATGGATTCTGGGCCGCCATCAACTCGACGATCGATCGATACGAAAACGGTGATCCGTTCAGCTCAGCCAATCCGGTTGGTGGGTCGGCCGACCAGGGCACCGATTCGATCCGCGACGACCGTGCTGCGGCCGGTATCGAAGGGTATTACTACGCCCTCGAGGTTCCTGCCGGTGCCGGCGCCATCACGGTGTTCACCATCGATGCCGCCTACGCCAGCGCCAACGCCAGCAGTCGCTACAACGATGGACGGGTTCAACCTCTCGAGCACGGGAGCAGCATGAGTACCCGATTCCGGCTGGCCGGGGTTGACGCCACACCATTTGACTACACAGACAACGCCACGATCCTTGGATGCGACCGGACGTTCGCGCCGACCGCGTACCCCAACAACATTGCCCTCGATCCCTTCGATCCCACCAATCCGGTTGTTGACATCTTGTGCGTGGTCCCGGTCACGAGTGAAGGCATCTATCCGCTGCACGTCACCGCCAATGCGGCCAACCGGGGCGGCAACTCTTTCGGATTAGCGGTTTCCAACACGGGGAGCGGTACGGTCAAGATTTACGGCTTGGGATCGATGTCGTTGAGCAACACGATTGCCGGTGGAAGCTCGACGGTCGATCTCATGCGGGTGCCTGAGGAATACGCCGGTCGCAAGATCAAAGCAAGCTTCTTCGATCCCGGCGACACCTCCGGGGGAGGAAACACAACCATGAATGTGTTGCCTGATGCTGCGGGGATCTCATGCACGATTACGCGCGGCGACAGCAATACGTTCGTCGGTAATGACGTCGGCAACTGTTTCGTGAACACGCAGAACAACGGAAACCGGTTGTATTCGGGCGAGTGGGTCCATATGACCTTTGACCTTCCATCCACCTACAACTGTCTGAGCGACTGCTGGTGGCGAATCAACAATGTGATTCCCGCCGGAGTCACAGCCAACGATCGAACTACCTGGTTGGTCGAGGTGGAAGGCAACCCGGTCCACCTGATCGGCTAGTCGTTCTCGCCAGAGGCGTCATCCGGTCCGAATAGGATGCGGTCGATGCCAACCCTTGCCATTCTCGATGGCCATTCCCTGGCCTACCGGGCCTTCTATGCGCTGCCAAGCGATCTGGCAACTCCGGCCGGCCAAGTCACAAATGCGGTCTACGGTTTCACGTCCATGATCATTCGTCTGCTGGGGGATGAAGCGCCTGACGCGCTGGCGGTCGCCTGGGACACACCCGCCAAAACCTTCCGAAACGATCTCTATCCGGAATATAAGGCTCAGCGAGAGTCGGCCCCGGACCTCTTTCGCAGCCAGTTGCCGCTGATGCGAGAGGTTGCGAGCGCACTCCAGATCCGCCAGTTTGAACTCGAAGGCTACGAGGCAGATGACCTCATCGCGACCGTCGCCTCGGAAGCTTCACGAGAAGGATGGGACGTCCTCGTGGTTACTGGCGATCGTGATGCATTTCAGCTCATCGAAGATCGCATCACGGTTCTGTACACCCGCCGGGGCATCACAGATGTGGTGAGAGCGGACGCCGCTTACGTCGAGGACCGGTACGGGATCGGGCCAGACGCCTATCCGCAATACGCCGCGCTCCGGGGTGACAATTCGGACAACCTTCCGGGTGTTCCCGGAGTCGGCGAGAAGACCGCCACCCGGCTTCTGCAGGAACACGGATCGCTCGACGGGATCTTCCAGCATCTCGACCAGGCAAGCCCGAAACTGGCCGAGTCGCTGGCACAACATCGCGATCAGGTGTACCTCAACCTCCAACTCACCCAACTCGAACGAGAGGTCCCCATCGTCTGGGAAGTAGACGACTTGAGGAGGACCGAGTGGGATCCAGCCGAGGTCAAGCGGGTGTTCGACGGTCTTGCGTTTCAAAGCTTGTGGACGCGGCTCGTTGAGTTGGGCGGGGGGTCGGCAACGCCTGCCGGAGAGGTCCTGGACACAGAGGTCGTGCCGCTGCGGGATCTTGGCGAGCTGCCCGACTCCGGTCCACTGGTACTGGAGCCTCTCAAGGAGCAGGAGGACGTTTCTGGCATCGTTGTCTTGATCGACGAAACCCGGGCCGGGCTGGTCGGTCCGGACCTCCTCAAGGACCTGGCTTCCATGGCGGCCGAACGCGGGATCGTAGCGCACGATGCCAAGCCGATCGTGAGGGCTCTACTCGACGCAGACCTGCCGGTGCCCAGGATCGTCTTCGATACCCTCCTGGCCTCATACGTCATCAACCCGGCTCGTGCCTCATACGAACTCACGGACCTCGCCCTGGAAGTGGCTCAGGTCGAAGTCGACTCCCTCGATGACGTAGGGGGTGACTCAGCCCAGGGGACTCTTGATTTCGAAGGTCCGGATCTCGACGGGCTCGGTAGGCGCGTGGTTGCAGTCTCTCGGCTCGTGGAGCCGCTGACCGAACAGGCGGCGGCGCGGGGCGCTATGTCGCTGTTGGAAGATATCGAGTTCCCGCTGGTCGTCGTGCTGGCCCGGATGGAACACGCAGGCATTGCGGTTGACCGGGAGTATCTCGAGACGCTGGGACAAGACTTGAGAGCGCGGCTTTCGGCCCTCGAGTCGCAGATCCATGATGAAGCGGGGCGGGTTTTCAACATCAACAGCACCCTGCAGTTGAAAAAGGTCCTCTTCGAAGATCTCGATCTGCCGATTCTCAAGAAAACTCCCAAGGGTCAGCCGAGCACAGATGCGTCCGTGCTCGCGAAGCTGGACCATCCGGTTGTCAAAGCGCTACTCGAATACCGGCAGCTGGAGAAATTGCGATCGACCTATGTGGACGGCTTTCTGCCGCTCATCGCATCTGACGGGCGCGTCCACGCCGTGTTCAATCAGACGGCGGCAGCGACCGGCCGGCTGTCATCGGAACGGCCGAATCTGCAGAACATCCCGATTCGGTCTGAAGAGGGCCGGACGATCCGCAAGGCCTTCGTTGCGCCGGAGGGTGCCACATTCGTGGTTGCCGACTATTCCCAGATCGAATTGAGAATTCTCGCCCATCTCACCGAGGATCCTGGACTCCTGGAGGCGTTCAACAGTGACCAGGACATTCATGCCGCAACGGCCGCCCGCGTCAACGGCATCTCAATCGATCAGGTAGATGCCGACATGCGTCGACGAGCCAAAGTGGTGAACTTCGGCTTGTTGTATGGGATGGAAGCATTCGGCCTGGCATCACGCCTCGAAATCGATCGCGAAGAAGCCCAGGAGCACATTGATGCGTACTTCGCCCAGTTTCCCAAGGTTCAGGCATTCATGAGCGGTGTCGTCGCCGAGGCCAGGCGAACGGGTTACACCACCACCGTCTTTGGGAGAAGACGGTATCTACCAGAGCTCGCTTCGGGCAATTTCCGGGTCAGGCAGACCGGTGAACGGATGGCGCTGAACGCTCCCATCCAGGGTTCGGCGGCGGACCTGATCAAGATGGCGATGATCAGCCTCGATGAGCACCTCTTGCAGCGAGGGCTCGCGAGCCGCCAATTGTTACAAATCCATGACGAGCTGGTGCTCGAGGCGCCCCTGACCGAGGTCGACGACACCCTGGAACTCACGCGCGAGGTCATGGAAGGTGTCGCGCAACTAAGGGTGAAACTGCGTGTTGATACCGCCACCGGAAAGACCCTTGCAGAAACCAAGTCGTAGAACGGATATCTCCCAGGAATGGGACAGGTCTGGCCGACATGTGGTACCATTTCCGCTGCGTCTCACGACGCATCTAACAGTTCGTTCCAGATCCAGCACGCCAGCCCTTATCGAGGGTTCGACGCGCAGGTAACATCTGGCGAGCTTTCCGCCTTCGGTAGTACCCCTATCGCAGACGGGTTTGACCCTGTAAGCAACCAACAAGAAGCGAATGATCGAAGAAGAAGCCAACTCCCTGACAGAAGAAGCCCCTCCCACAATTCCTGAGGCCGAGACGGAGGCCTCTACCGATGCCGGCCCGGAGGAAGGCGCCCACGAGCCCGGGCCGGAAACCGGGCAAGCCGTTGACCGTCCAACAGACGCTCTCGTAAGAGAATCGGCAATGGGCCCCACCGATGACGATCCCGGTGAAAGCGGCCCTACGCCGAACCCGCCGGCGGTCGAACCCACCGGTGAAGACGTCACGGAGGCTCTCGATCCCGCAACCCCCCTGACACCGCGGCCGCCGACAGATTCCGAAGCAGGTTCGGAAAGCAACGACCGTGCCGTCGCTGTCGATTCGGGGGACGCCGACGCTGATCCATCCGCGGGCGAAGCGGCTGCCGAAACCATGGTAGAACCGGTGTTGCCGCCGAAACCCCGTGAGATCTCGGTCGTGAAGATGAACACGGGGTTGGACGATCTCCCGGACGACCTATCCCCGGAGGATTTCGAGTCCGCGATCGAAAAGACTGTTCTGGAATTCAAAGAGGGCGACCTCATCGAAGGCACAATCGTGCGTATCGACCACGACGAAGCGCTGGTCGACATCGGGTACAAGTCGGAAGGTGTGATTCCGGCCAACGAGCTATCGATCCGCAACAACGCCAACCCGGGTGATGTGGTGAACATCGGCGACGTCGTAGAGGCCATGGTGCTCGAGATGGAAGACGCCGAAGGTCGTTTGATTCTCTCCAAAAAGCGCGCCCAGTACGAGCGCGCCTGGGGCACGATTGAGGGAATCATGCACGAGAAAGGGACCGTGAAGGGCCCGGTAATCGAGGTCGTCAAAGGCGGCTTGATTGTCGACATAGGTCTACGCGGATTTCTACCTGCATCTCTCGTGGAGTTGCGCCGTGTCCGCGATCTGCAGCCTTACGTTGGCGAAGAGATCGAGGCCAAAGTCATCGAGCTGGACAAGAACCGCAACAACGTCGTTTTGTCTCGTCGCGCTTACCTCGAAGATGAACAAGCCGAGCAACGTCACGCGTTCCTGGGCGATCTTGCCGAGGGTGACATTCGCGACGGTGTCGTATCGTCAGTCGTCAATTTCGGAGCCTTTGTCGACCTCGGAGGCATGGACGGCCTCGTCCACGTCTCAGAGCTTTCTTGGCAACACGTGACCCACCCATCCGAGGTTGTTTCCGTCGGCGACAAGGTTCAGATCAAAGTGCTCGAGGTGGATCGAGACCGCGAGCGGATCTCTTTGTCCATCCGCCAGACCCGTGAGGATCCGTGGGCAACCTTCGCCGAGGCCTATGGTGTCGGCTCGATCCTGGATGGCAAGGTAACCAAGACGGTGCCATTCGGTGCGTTCGTTTCGGTCACGGACGGGGTTGAGGGTCTCGTGCACGTATCCGAAATCGCTCTTCATCATGTCGAGAGCCCGGAACTCGAGTTGTCGATGGATCAGCCTGTCAAGGTCAAGATCACCGAAATCGATGCGGAACGTCGCAGAATCTCACTGTCCATCAAACAGGCTATGCCCGAGTGGCAGGACCGCCAGCAGGCACAGTCCCAGCAGCCCTCGCGGCCTCAGAAGAAGCGTCCGGAACGCAGCAAGGACTACACGTCCGAGAGCGAAGAAACGACCGATCGTTCGCCGCACTTCACTGCCGACGCGTCGCTGGAAGCGATCCTTCAGGAGCTGAAGGAAAAAGGTATCGGCAACTAAGTCAGAAAAGACTTTTAGTTCAACCACGCAACGTCCGATGTAACTCCAACGCGGGCAGATCCCGCCCCCGTGCAACACGGGTTCAGGTCAAACAAGGAGTTCGACGTTGGGAAAGCGCATCGCCGTAGTGGCCGTCGCCATAGTGCTAGCGGCGGTCGCAGGATTTTCGGTCTGGCGATATCTCGCCTCGGTTGATCAGGCAGCACAGGACAAGTTCACACTCGTGGACGTGTATCGCGCCGCGGAAGACCTGCCTGCGGGAGTTTCTGGTGACGATGTCATCGCGAACGGTCTCTTTGTCAAGAGCTCCGAGAATCGCGATTTCCTCCCCGGTGGAGATAACCCTGTGGCCATTGCGTCCGAGCCCGACCTCAGAGTTGTCCTCGAAAACCGCATCGCCATCGGCCCGATTGCGGCCAATGAGATTCTGACCTCGTTGCAATGGGAGGATGCCTCAGATGTAACGGCGAGTGAGCCTCTCAGTGAGAGAATTCCCCGCGGTCGCCAGGCCATGTCTCTTCAGGTGGCATCTGAAGAAGCTGTTGGTGGATTCCCCCGTCCCGGTGACCGGATCAACGTGCTGGTGAACATCGGCAGCGCCGGCATCGAATTCGACGCAATCGACGTCGACGCCACCCGTGAAGAAGTGCTGGCACTCGTTGAAGCTTCTGAGCAAAGTCTCGAAACACGTTTCGTTCTGCAGGGTCTCGAGGTCCTCGCTGTTGGGGAGCAAATCGTGACGGGAGACGATGATGCTGACCACGTCATCCTGACCGGCAACGAATCCGGTCTCGACCAGAATGGACAGCCGCTGAGCTCGGTGACTCAATTCGGCCTCGTGACCGTGGCGGTAACGGCTGATGAGGCGGAGCGGCTCGTGTATGCGACGCTCAACGGCGATACGTACTTCACACTCGTACCGGATGACTTCACGCCCGTCGCGACTACAGGCATCACAAGGGAGAATCTCTTTGAGTAATCGATTCGCTTCGGAGGGAGTAGCCATCGTCGACGGCGATGAGGGCTTCCTTGCCGAATCAAAACAACTGTTCGACGGAGACGTCTTCACGACTACATTCGCTCAGGAAGCTGTTGACCTGGCGGCCAGGTCCGAGGTCGAGGTGATTTTCTGGGGTCCGTCGTTCGCAACCTCGGCGGGCTTGCTGAGCATCGAGACGTACGACGTCAATCCTGACGTGGTGATGGTTCTCGTGGCTCCTGTCAACATAGATAACGACGTTTTGCGAAGGGCGATCCGCACGGGTTTTCGCGACATTGTCGAAGAGCCTCTTCAGCCAGACGCCGTTTCTTCCGCTCTCGAGCAAGCCTCGCGCCTGATGCAACATCGGGCCAGTGCCGCACCGGCTGCGCCTACAACCCCCGAGCGTGTCACCCGACGAGACGGCAAGCTGATAACTGTCATGGCAGCCAAAGGCGGAAGCGGCAAGACCGTTGTCGCCACCAACGTCGCCACATTGCTGGCACGTTGGAGCGAGCCGGGAACAGTGGCGATGGTCGACGCCAATCTGCAGTTCGGTGACGTTGCGCTCGTGTTACAGGTTGATCCGAAGCAAACAATCGTCAATGCGGCCAAAGAGGGCGAAGGACTCGATGCCGGCTTCCTTGCAACGGTGTTGACGGATCATCCAAGTGGTCTGAAGATCATGGCTGCGCCTCTCGAACCGGCTTTTGCCGACGAGGTCCCCACGCCGACCCTTACGCACATTCTCGACCTGATGAAAGGGATGTTCGACTATGTCGTCGTGGACACTGCTCCCGCTCTCGATGACCGCCTCCTCGCCGTCCTCGAGCGATCGGAACAGGTGCTCTTCGTCGTCGACATGGACCTGCCGAGCATCAAGAACGCCAAGCTCGCCCTCGAAACGTTGAGGATTCTCAACTTCCCGTCGAACGCCATTCGTATCGTGCTCAATCGCAGCAACTCCAAGGCCCGGCTTGATATGGGGGAGATCGAACGCTCGCTGCGCTTCGAAATCAGTGGCTCGATTCCATCTGACGGGCTCCTACCCGCCTCTATCAACGAAGGCGTCCCCATCGTGGATGGACATCCCAAATCGAAGCCTGCCAAGGCTTTCGAGGAGATAGCGAAACTGGTTCTTTCAGCAGACACACCGGTTGCAGACAGCAATCGCAAGCGGCGCTGGTTCTAACTAGGGGAGAGGAATAGCGATGAGTTCACTTTCAGAACGGGTGGCGGCAGCCAAGGCCGCCGAGTCAGGCCACGTCCCGAAGCCGGGAGGAAGTCCCAAGACCAACGACCTGCAAGAACTCAAACGGAGACTGCACTTCAAAGTCGTAGAGGGACTCGGTCCCCAGCTCTATGACCGCCAGATGAGCGACGCCGAGCTGAAGGTCCGCGTCATGGAGATGCTCGACTGGGCGCTCGACCAGGAAGAGTCGATTCCGATCTCGCGGGCAGAGCGCGATGCCATGATGCAGGAAATCTCTGACGACGTGCTCGGCTACGGGCCCATTGACTCTTTGCTCAAGGACGAGGACGTCACAGAAATCATGGTCAACGGTCCGCACCGCGTGTATGTCGAACGCCTGGGGCGCTTGACTCTGTCACCTGCTGAGTTCGTGGACAGCACCCATCTGCGCCGAATCATCGAAAAGATCGTGAGCCAGGTGGGTCGGCGTATCGACGAATCGACCCCCATGGTCGACGCCCGCCTCCCGGATGGATCCCGCGTCAACGCCGTCATCAAGCCCCTGGCGATCGGCGGCCCTTTTCTCACGATTCGCAAGTTCTCGGTCGATCCGCTCCTCGAGGAGGATCTGATCCGATTCGACTCGATAACGCGGAACGCGGCAATGTTTCTTCGCCAATGCATCAATGGGAGACTCAACACCATCGTCAGCGGCGCCACTGGCTCCGGTAAGACGACCATGCTCAACGTTCTGTCGTCGTATATCCCATCGGACGAGCGGATCGTCACGATCGAAGACGCGGCAGAGCTCCAGCTTCACCAGGATCACGTGCTGAGTCTCGAGTCACGGCCACCGAACCTTGAAGGCAAGGGTGCGGTCATGATTCGCGACCTCGTGAAGAACTCCCTCCGCATGCGCCCCGACCGCATCGTCGTCGGGGAGGTTCGCGGCGGTGAATCGCTCGACATGTTGCAGGCAATGAACACCGGTCACGATGGATCGTTGACCACGGTGCACTCAAACTCTCCTCGCGACACCTTGTCGCGTATTGAGACCATGGTGCTCATGTCGGGGATCGATATGCCTATGCGGGCGATTCGCGAGCAGGTCTCGTCTGCCGTCGACCTCATCGTTCACTTGATGCGCCTCCGCGACGGCACCCGCCGCATCACACATATCACTGAGGTGCTGGGGATGGAGGGTGAAGTCATCACAACCCAGGATCTCTTCAAGTTCGATTATGGCATGGGTGTCGATGAGGATGGCAAGTACCTGGGACGCCTGAAGGCGACCGGGGTACGGCCGACGTTTGCGCAAGACCTGGCCGAGGCCGGTTATCCAGTAGCCCCCGAGCTCTTCGCACCGGAGCCGTTTGCCGGCGGGCTCGACGAGTTCTGATGATCCGTCGAGTTCTCTCGCTGCTACTTGCTCTCTTGGTGTTGGCCGGGGCTTCTCCCGCGTTTGCCCAAACCGGTGGAACGTCTGTCGACATCGTGCAGGCCAATATCACGGAACACCCGGTTGTCCGATTGGCCGTCGACGTCGGTTCTTCGTCGTTTTCCGTCGAGAATCTATCCGTTTCGGAGAATGGCGTACCGGTCGAGTTTGAGCTTGAAAGTGTCCAGCCGATCGCCGCCGACTACCCAATGGCGCTGCTGGTAGACGCCAACCCTGAGCGCGTGGCCCTCGCACAAGCGCTGGCCGGAACGCTCATCGAGAACAAGAACCCGGCCGACCGTATCAGGTTGGTGCCGATTGATGCTGATCCCGGGTCGCAGATTTCAACGCAGAGCCAGACGCTGCTCAATATCGAGGCAAACAGCATTTACGCCTCAGAGGAGACCCGTCTCTACGACGCGCTCAACGGTCTCCCGAAGCTCTTCGGAGATGTGACCACGCCCCAGGTGTTTGTGATCACATCTGGTGTTGATACCAACAGTATCGTCAGCAAAGAAGAGGCCCTCGCTGCGATCGATCACATGGATGTCACCGTCATTGCGCTGTCGGGAGGTCAGCCAGAACCTGGCATCCTCAATCAGATCGGCGATCGGGTTGTGCCGGGTGACAACCGGGCCCTGGTCGAGGCCGCCATTCGCAATGCCGACCGTCCTCAGGTCAACCGGGTTGTTGTTACATTCGAGTCGGCCGCCCGACTCGCCGACGAGCTCAATTTCGACGTTGGCTACCAGGGCGCATCAGCCCAAATCAGTGCTCTGGTTCCGACCGTCGACGTGGAGACGTTGGTCGAGTCCTTTACGACGTTTGAACCGCGTCTGACCGCTCCGCTGGTGGCAAATCCCGGTCTGCGCCAGTGGTTCCAGATTGGCGCCATCGTGGCTGCCGCTCTGGCTGCAGGCATGATCGGATGGGTGTTTGTGGATTCGTACCGAAACTCTCAAGCCGCGCTCAGCCGGCGCCTCGCGGGATACTCGTCGCGCGGTCGCGTCGAGGAGGTCGACGACCAGGACGGGGGAACAATCCTCAGCCGCATTCCCGGCTTCAGCCAACTCTCGAATCGGGCGGAAGGGTTTGCCACCGAGCGCGGGTTGATGCAGCCAATCGCCAACTTGCTCGAATCCGCCAATTTGCCGTGGCTACCCGGAGAGGCTGTGGCGTTTGCTCTCACGTTCTCAGCCGTTGTTGCAGCTGCTATCGGGCTGTACTTCGGCTCGCTGATCGTTGCGATACTTGCCGCCGTGTTGCTGGTTGGGTTCGTTTACATGTTCGTGAATCGAATCGCCAGCCGGGATCGCAAGAAGTTCGAGGACCAGCTGCCGAGCGTACTCGGCCTGCTGGCGACGTCGTTGCGGTCTGGCCAATCATTCCTGCAGGCTATGGAAGCCGTCGCATCTGAGGCCGCACAGCCAACAGCACGTGAATACAACCGTGCCGTGGCCGAAGTGAGGCTGGGTCGCACGGTCGGAACAGCACTCAAAGGCATCAGCGAGCGTATGAGTTCGAGTGATTTTCAATGGGTGGTCATTTCGACCGAGATTCAGCGCGAGGTCGGGGGAAACCTCGCCGAAGTCCTCGATATCGTGAGTGACACGATGCTTCAGCGAACGCGGCTCCGACGCGAGGTTCGGGCGCTGTCTGCTGAAGGCCGCTTCTCGGCGGGGATTCTTCTTCTCATGCCGATATTTCTCGTGATGTTCCTGTTCGTGAATAACCGGCCGTACCTCATGCAACTGAGCAGCTCCACCACCGGTTGGACCCTCGTTGGCATATCACTCGGATTGATGGCTGCTGCTATCGCCTGGGTTCGCAAAATCGTCGATATCGAGATATAGGACTATGGATCCAACAATCCTTCAGATAGCAGCGGTTGGTTCAGTCGTCGGGCTGGTCGGGTTAGCCACCTTTGCGGTGGCGACCGGGTTGTCTTCGGCCAGGGCCACGACCAAAGATCGCTTGGCAACATATGGTCGGCGGATCGCCGCCCAGGTTGATGCGAACCGGGATGCCGAAATGGAACGGCCATTCGCCGAGCGCGTGATTGCTCCGATCGTCGAACGACTCGGTGGTGCCTTTTCGCGATGGACCCCGGTGTCGTGGATCGATCGCACCGAGCTTCGTCTCATGATGGCTGGAAACCCCGGCAATCTCGACGCGTCGACGTTCGCGATCATCAAAGTCGGTGCCGTCGTAGGCGGCATCGTCATTTGGGGTTTGGCCCAGGGTGGCCAGGATCCCGGGATGAAAGTTCTCATGCTCGGACTGTTGGTGTTTGGCGGGGTCTTCGGACCCGACGCCTGGCTCAATCGGATCATCAATGATCGAAATGTTGCGATCAGAACACAGCTGCCGGACGTGCTCGACCTTCTCGTGATTTCGGTTGAGGCCGGCCTTGGGTTCGATGCTGCCCTCGCAAGGGTTGTCAAGGTCGTTCCGGGCGTGCTGAGCGACGAGTTTCATAGGATGATTCAGGAGACCCGGGTTGGTGTCGCCCGCCGCACGGCAATGCGAAACCTGCGCGACCGTACGAATGTCGATGAGTTGCGCGGTTTTCTGCTGGCGATGATGCAGGCCGAGGCTTTCGGAGTATCCATTTCGCGTACCTTGAGGGTTCAGGCAGATGAGATGCGCATCAAGCGTCGTCAGATCGCACAGGAAAAGGCGCACGCGGCTCCGGTCAAACTGATCGGCCCTCTCGTGTTGCTCATCATGGTCATCTTCATTGTGCTTCTCGGACCCGCGGTCCTCAGCATTCAGGAATCGGGACTCTTCGGATAGGAGGGTCGGCACCGTTACTCGGATGTCTCGATCAGGGTATGCACGAAAGCACGGACCGCTTCCTCCAGTTCTTCGACGGAGCCGTTGTTCGCGATGACATGGTCGGCGGCGGCGATCCACTCGGCGTCGGATGGTTGAGCACCGATTCTGGCTTCGATATCTGCGATGGTCATGCCGCGCGATGCGAGGCGAGCCTGCCTGAGGCCGGGATGAGCCGTCACGACGATCCGGGTCCAATCGGAATCGAGAAACTCACGCAACACCGGGATCTCCACCACCAGAAGCCGGGCATGAATGAAGCCGGTGATCTCCCGGAGCTTCCGACCGATGGCCGGATGCGTGAACGCTTCGAGTTCGGCCAACGCCATAGGGTCGGAAAATACGATGGTCGCCAGTTGCTTGCGGTCGATGCGGCCGTCGGAAACCACAGCCGGCCATCGGTCCACCACGTCTCCGAAAGCTTCTCCCTCAGGGTCGAGAACCGAATGGCCGATCTCATCTGCATGGATGACAGCGGCCCCCAATCCCTGCATGATCGAAGTCACGGTGCTCTTGCCCGAGCCAATGCCTCCGGACACGATAATTCGGACCATCACGTGACTGTAGCCTGATGGTCATGTGGGATCAGGCCTCCGACTGGGAGGACAGGTTTGACCGGGTTTTGACGCTCGTCCAATGGACGGCGTTGGCTCTAGGCGTGCTCGTTTCCGTCGTGCAGATGGGCACGGGTCCGGCGATTATCGCTGCAGGCCTGATCGCGGCAGGTTTCATCGTGACCTATCAGAGCATCCATCCGACCGTCCGCCGGTCGCGATGGGCAAGGGAGATCCTCGCTGTGGGCGGTGCGGTGGCAACCATGATGGCTGTCTTTCTGACCGGTCGGACTGAGAGCCCATACCTGCTCCTCACGATCACGCCCGTTTTCTTCGCAGGGGCGGTGGCAGGATGGCGACTCGGTCTGGAAACAGCAATCCTCTCGATCGCGGCTCTGTTCCTCATCAGCGGATTCGATGAGGCCCTGGCTCCCCAGATCCTCGGTTGGAGCGGCCTCTATTTGCTGGTTGCGGTGTTGCTGTCCTATGCGCGTTACCTCCTGGTCGAGGCTGAGCTGACCACCGAAGCCTTGTTGGAGGCATCGGATGAGACCCAGGATCACCTCGAACGCCTCCAGAGTGCCAACCAGTTGCTGCAAAGACTGAGTGACATGGCTGATGGGGCAGAGTTGAACCCGGTCTCGGTTGGAGCGACCGCCCTCGAGCAGTTGGGTTCGCTTGTTGAATACCGAATCGGGCACGTGGCCATTGCCAGTTCAGACGGCCCTGTCGTGGTCGCGCGTGCCGGCCAGGGTGAACCGGCCCACGACCTGCGGGTACCCCTCACCGTCGGCAATCGGGACGTCGGAATTGTCGTCCTGGGCCGCGACGAGCCGTTCGACGACCATGAACGCTCGGTCGTCGAAAACGGCGTACGGCCCATGTCGTTGGCCTTTTCGAACGTCTTGATTCTCCAGGACATTGCCAAACGGGCGGTGCAGGAGGAGCGGACCCGGCTCGCCCGTGAGTTGCACGACGAGATCGGACCGTCATTGGCGTCGCTGGGACTAGGACTCGACGTCGCCATGTTGCAGGCCGGGCCGGGCCAAACCGGCGATCTTCAGGCGCTGCGGTCTAGCGTCGAGGGCCTCGTGGAGGAAGTACGCGAGACTGTTGCCGATCTGCGACAGGATGAGAAGGTCTCGCTACTCCGTCACGCCCGCCGGCTGGTGACCGACTATCCGGAGTCGAAGATCGTGGTTGATCTCGAAGAGCGTCGCGGCCCAAGGGCCAACGTCGGGACCGACGCGGCTTCGCTCATGAGCGAAGCGGTGCGCAACGCAGTGAGGCACGCCTACTCCGACGAAATCAGAATCTCAGGACTCGTAGATCGAGACCTCGGTCGGGTGAGGATCAGCGACGACGGCGTCGGGTTCGACCCCGACATACCTGTGCCCAACCACTACGGTGTTGTTGGTATGAGAGAGCGCGCCCGCAAAATGGAGGCTCAGCTCGTGATCGAGAGTTCTCCCGGGATGGGCACGTCGATTGTGATCGAGTGGGATCACCGATGATCCGTATTCTCATTGCAGACGATCACGACCTGCTGCGTGACGGCTTGGAACAAGCTTTGGGCGCAGTTCCCGATATCCAGGTGCTCGGAACCGCTTCCTCCGGATCGGACCTCCTCGAGCGCTTGGCCGAGCTGTCTCCGGACGTCATCATGGTTGACGTCGATATGCCGGGCATGTCGGGTCTGGAGGCGTTGGGGAGCATGCGCGGTGGCCCGCCGGCAATCGTTGTCACAATGCACGAATCGATGAAGGTGCGCAAGCAGGCAATCGACTCCGGTGCCGTTGGCTTCCTCTCCAAATCGACCCCTCTTCCGCGGCTCGCGGCTGCCATGCGAGCGGCGGCGGCCGGTGAGAGCTTCATCGATGGCGAATATGACCTGTCGCCCCACATGGATGCCGTGCTCGACCCGGGGGCGGCCGCCTTGACTGCCCGCGAGCGCGAGTTACTTTCGCTGCTGGCAACCGGGGTTTCTTCGACGGACGAACTTGCCGACAAGCTGTTCATCTCACAGAAAACGGTCAAGAACCATCTCGCCTCCATTTACGACAAACTGGCCGTCAGCGATCGCGCCCAGGCGGCTGTTGAGGCAATTCGCTTGGGCCTGTAAGGGATTTGTTGACGTGACTAGTCACTTCCGAATCCCCACGGTATAGCCCCTTCCGGGCGGAATTCTGGTTTGAATCTGGTCCCTCCGACCCATGGAGGGAAGCGCGTAATCGGCCGTACATTGACTTACGAAAGGTACGCACACACCCAAGGAGACAAATCCAAAATGCTTAAGGCTTATACCAAGTTCATGGTTTATCGCAACACCGACGAGGGCGCCTCGATGGTGGAGTATGCCATGTTGGTTGTATTGATCGCTGTTGTGGCCATGGTGGCCGTCCGCGCCGTTGGTGACAACGTCGACGAGACCTTCGACACCGTCAACACGCAGATCGACACGGCTCAGGCCACGACGACCAACTAGCAGCTAACAGCTGATCAAGAGCAAAGGCCCGGCGGAAACGCCGGGCCTTTTCTTTTTGTCGGCAATTCTGAGACGCGCTCAGAATCGACGCAAAGGGGCCCGAACTCCCTTCGCATGCCACCTCGACAACTTGTCACAGGCCCGGCGTACACTTCCGGCCATGTTCAAGTTGGAGGCCGATTTTGAGCCGTCTGGAGACCAGCCGGACGCCATAAACGCGCTTGCGGAGGGTATCGAGGCAGGTCAGGAGTTCCAGACGCTGCTGGGCATAACCGGGTCGGGAAAATCAGCGACCATCGCCTGGATGATCGAAAAGGTCCAAAGACCGACGCTCGTCATCGCCCCGAACAAGGCGCTGGCAGCGCAACTCGCCAACGAGTTTCGGCAGTTTTTTCCCAACAACAAGGTCGAGTATTTCGTCTCGTATTACGACTACTACCAGCCAGAGGCATACATACCCCAAACCGACACCTATATCGAGAAAGACTCGTCGGTCAACGACGAGATCGATCGACTCCGTCATTCCGCCACGTCGGGGTTGCTATACCGCGAAGACGTGATCATCGTGGCCTCCGTCTCGTGTATCTATGGGCTCGGCTCGCCCGATCAATACGAGGGACAGCTGGTTCGTATTGTCAGAGGCGTGGAATATCCGCTCGAGCTGGCCGTGCGGCGGCTTGCCTCGATCCAGTACGACCGCAACGAGGTCAACCTCACTCGTGGCAACTTCAGAGTGAAAGGCGACACGCTGGAGGTCTTTCCCGCCTACGAAGAGACGGTGGCCCGGGTTGAATACTTCGGCGATGAGGTAGAGCGGATCCTGCGTATGAATCCCCTGACCGGTGAGGTCATCGAAGAGATGCAGGAGTTATGGGTGTATCCGGCCAGCCACTACGTGACCAGCAAGGAGCGGATGGACCAGGCGATCGCCGAAATCGAGATCGAACTGGCCGATCGGCTCGCTGACCTGGAGGAATCGGGCAAGCTGCTCGAGGCCCAGCGTCTGCGCATGCGAACCGCTTACGACCTGGAGATGATGCGAGAAGTCGGATTCTGCTCGGGCATCGAGAACTACAGCCGTCATCTGGATGGGCGCCGGCCCGGCGAAGCTCCTTACACCTTGCTCGACTATTTCCCGGAGAATTTCGTCACCGTGATCGACGAGAGCCACGTGACCGTTCCCCAGATCAGGGGCCAATACGCCGGGGACCGGAGCCGCAAAGAGACTCTGGTCGAGCACGGATTTCGATTGCCGTCTGCGATTGACAATCGACCGCTCGAATTCGATGAATGGCTCGACAAATCCAACCAGGTGGTATTCATGTCGGCCACACCGGGGCCCTTCGAGCTCGAGCACTCCGAAAGCGTGGTCGAACAATTGGTGCGACCTACGGGGCTCATCGACCCCGAAATCGTGGTTCGGCCCACCAAAGGTCAGATCGATGACCTCGTGGCCGAAATCCACGCCAGGTCCGAAGCCGGTGAGCGGGTTCTCGTGACCACGCTGACCAAGAAGATGTCTGAGGACCTCTCCGACTATCTGCTCGAGCTCGGCATCCGCTGCAAATATCTGCATTCAGAGATCGATACCCTCGAACGCGTGCAAATCCTCCGTGAACTGCGGGTCGGGGAGTTCGACGTGCTCGTCGGAATCAACCTGTTGCGCGAAGGGCTCGATCTCCCGGAGGTTTCCCTGGTGGCGATTCTGGACGCAGACAAAGAGGGATTTCTGCGATCTTCCACGAGCCTCATCCAGACCATCGGGCGCGCCGCCCGCAATGTCAACGGGCAGGTCGTGATGTATGCCGACAAGGTCACGGACTCGATGCAGTATGCCATCAACGAGACCAATCGCAGACGCGCCACGCAGCAGGCTTTCAATGAAGAGCACGGCATCGACCCGGTGACCGTCCGCAAGAACATTTCCGACATCCTCGAGCTCGTTGGTAGCGGATCGGGAGATTCTGTCGACCGTCGGCGCCGCGAAGAGCGGGAACCTCTCGCTCTTCCGGCCGATGACCTCCGCAGACTGATTCAGAGCCTCGAAGACGAGATGCACGAAGCTGCCCGTGAGCTGAGATTCGAATACGCAGCCCGGATTCGGGACGAGGTGGAGGATCTGAAGCGAGAATTGCGCGAAATGGTGGCTGCGACCGGATGAGGGTCCGGCTCCCAACGGTACGCGACATAGAATCTCCTCCGAAGCGACGGGTCGAGGGGCCCCTCACCCCGCCCAGGGACCATGCATCAGGGTGCTGGCGGGTCATCGATCACGAATGGACGTCTGATGGGTCGCGCTGACCAGAGCATCATTATCCGGGGAGCCAAGGAGCACAACCTCAAGAACCTGGCGCTCGAATTACCGCGAGACCAGCTCATTGTGTTCACTGGATTGTCTGGTTCCGGCAAGTCGAGTCTCGCCTTCGACACGATCTACGCGGAGGGCCAACGCCGCTACGTCGAGAGTCTTTCCGCCTACGCGCGGCAATTCCTCGGTCAGATGGAGAAACCCGATGTCGAGTTCATCGAGGGACTGTCGCCTGCGATTTCGATCGATCAGAAAACGGCCAGCCGCAATCCACGATCAACGGTCGGGACCGTTACGGAAATCCACGATTATCTGCGCCTGCTGTATGCGCGGATAGGTGTGCCGCACTGTCCCAAATGCGGCCGGGTCGTGAAACGCCAAACCCCTCAACAGATCGTCGATCAGGTGGCAGATCTGGACGAAGGCACGAGGTTCCAAATCCTGGCGCCCATCGTGCGAAGCCGAAAAGGGGAGTTCGAGAATCTCTTTCGGGATCTCGCCAAGCAAGGGTTCAGCCGCGCCCGGGTAGACGGTGAGGTGGTCGATGTCACGGACGACATCAAGCTCGACCGGTATTACCAGCATGACATCGAAGTCGTGGTGGACCGCCTGGTTGCCAAACCGGGTATCAACCGCCGGCTCACCGACTCCCTGGAAACCGCGCTCGGGCTAGCCGAAGGCGTTGCCATGGTTGAGATCATCGATGGCGAGACCTTGACCTTCAGTCAGCATCTGGCCTGCGAGGTGGATGGTTTGTCGTTTGACGAGCTGCAACCGCGGAATTTCTCGTTCAACAGTCCTTACGGAGCATGCCCGGCTTGTTCCGGTCTCGGGACCCGGTTTCAGGTTGACCCCGACCTCATCATCCCAGACAAGGACCGGTCCATCGATGACGGTGCCATTGCCGTGTGGGCGGGCAACAGCGACCGGTATTACAAGCGCGTGTTGGAAGCTGCCGCCGATTCGGTGGGAATCGACACGACCAGGCCCTGGAAAAAACTGACGAAAAAGCAGCGAGACATCATGCTTCACGGGCTGGCCGACAAACCGGTAGACGTGGAGTATCGAAACCGGTGGAACCGCCTGAGGCGCTACACAACCGTCTACGAGGGTGTTGTGACGTTTGTCGAACGTCTCCATACCGAAACAGATTCCGACAGCCAGCGGGATTACTACCAGCAGTTCATGCGGGAAGTTCCGTGCGCCACGTGCGAAGGGGCCCGGCTCAATGAGTTCGCGCGTGCAGTGACCGTGGCCGGTCAACCACTCCATTCGGTATCGGACCTGGCGCTGCACAGAGCGGCTGACCATTTTGCGACAATCGAGCTCGACGAGCGCGACGCCAAAATTGCCGATCTGATCCTTCGGGAGATCAAGGCGCGGCTCCGGTTCCTGCTCGATGTCGGCCTCGACTATCTGTCGCTGTCGCGGGGAGCAGCGACGCTCGCGGGCGGCGAAGCCCAACGCATCCGGTTGGCGACCCAGATCGGTTCGGGCCTCGTCGGCGTTCTCTACATTCTCGATGAACCTTCGATTGGTCTTCACCAACGCGACAACCAGCGCCTGATCGAAACCCTGTTGCGCCTTCGCGATCTCGGTAACACTGTGATCGTCGTCGAGCACGACGAGGATACGATCCGCGTCTCTGATCACATCGTCGATATCGGTCCCGGTGCCGGTGAGCACGGAGGTGAGATCGTGGCTCAGGGGACGGTTGCTGACATCGTCAAGGTAAAAGAATCTGTCACCGGTGACTATTTGTCAGGCAAGCGGACAATCCAGGTGCCGCTGGTGCGCCGGGCCCCGCAAAAGGGTAAGTCCATCAGCGTCATCGGAGCGTTCGAGAACAACCTCCAGGACATCGATGCCGAGTTCCCGCTCGGCTTGTTCATCGCTGTCACCGGCGTTTCGGGGTCGGGAAAGAGCTCACTCGTGCAACAGGTGGTATGGCGCGGGTTGCAGCAGAGACTGTACAAATCACGCACGATGCCTGGCCGTCACAAGCGGATCAACGGCATCAATCAGATCGACAAGGTCATCAACATCGACCAGAGCCCGATCGGCCGAACCCCCCGGTCGAATGCGGCCACCTACACCAAGTTGTTCGATCGGATCAGGACCCTCTTCGCGTCGAGCCCGGAAGCCAAAGCACGCGGTTATAAGCCCGGGCGGTTCAGTTTCAACGTCAAAGGCGGCAGGTGCGAACACTGCAAAGGTGACGGCACACTCAAAATCGAGATGCATTTCTTGCCGGACGTCTATATCCCCTGTGAGGTCTGCAAGGGTGCCAGGTACAACCGTGACACGCTCCAGATCCTGTGGAAGGGCAAGTCGATCGCCGACGTGCTTGCGATGCCCGTCTCTGAGGCGCTCGAGTTTTTCACCAATCAGCCGAGCATCGCGCGCATCCTGCAGACGCTTTATGACGTTGGTTTGGGTTACGTGCGGCTGGGACAGCCGGCACCAACCCTTTCGGGAGGAGAGGCGCAACGGGTCAAGCTGGCGGCAGAACTTGGTCGCCGTGCGACCGGTCGCACGTTCTACATACTCGACGAACCGACCACGGGACTCCACTTCGAAGATGTGAATCGGCTGCTGGCTGTGCTGCAGCGATTGGTGGACAACGGCAATACCGTGGTTGTCATCGAACACAATCTCGACGTCATCAAGACCGTCGACCACGTCATCGACCTCGGACCCGAGGGGGGCGAAGGGGGCGGCCGGATCGTGGCCGCCGGTACTCCCGAGGAAGTCGCAGCAGTGGCAGAAAGCTATACGGGCAAGTTCTTGCGTGACATCTTGCCGGGTTGAGCATGTGGGATGATCTGGCCAGGTGGTGGCGCGCCGAAATCGAAAACGACCCGGCGTACGCCGATGAGGTGGATCCGCTGTTCTGGCGACTGATCGGGGACCCGGGTGGTTTGGAGATCCTCGACATCGGTTGCGGCACCGGGCGGGTCATGGCCCAGCTCGGCACATCCGCCACCCGCATCGTGGGTTTCGACAGCTCACAGGTTCTGTTGGCAGATGCTTCCGGTTTTGGAGAAGTTGTCCATGGCAACCTTCCGGCGCTTTCCCCACTTCCTACGAACGGCTTCGACCTCGCGTACGCAGTGCTCGTGCTGGAACACCTCCCTTCGCTTGGGGAACTATTTGAGGAAGTTGCCAGGGTCGTGCGCACGGGTGGGCGCTTCGTTGCCGTGCTCAACCACCCGATGTCGACGGCTCCCGGGTCGGCTCCGGTGGTCGATCCCGTGGATGCTGAGGTGTTGTGGCGGGTCGGCGAATACCTGTCCACGGGTTGGCACGACGAGCCGGTGGCCGACAAGGTCCTCCGGTTCTTTCACCGTCCGGCGGGCGTCCTCCTGACCGAGGCGGCCGCGGCCGGGCTGCGGCTGGACCTGCTCCTCGAGCAGGGACCGCCTGCTGCCTCGGTAGAACGTATCCCACTGCTCGATCTACAAAGGCACATCCCGAGATTGATGGGGATTCGGTGGCGAATTGGCGAGCTACATTCGAGTGATGGATGATGGCGATGGATGATTCGAAAGACGGTCATTGTGGATGATTGGCCGTCCCCGTCGGAGATCCCGGATATTCCAGGCGTCTATGTCTTTCGAGATCGGCACGGTGCCGTCATGTATGTGGGGAAGGCCAAGTCGGTTCGTAAGCGACTCTCCTCCTACTTCCGGACTGGCCTCGCGCCGCGCACAAGGGCGATGATCGACGCCTCGGCGTCCGTGGAGTGGATCGTGGCCAGTTCTGAGGAAGAAGCAATCATGCTGGAGTACAACCTCATCCAGCAGGAACTGCCCCGCTTCAATATTCGACTCAAGGACGACAAGAGTTTTCCGTATCTGGCGATTACCCGATCCGAGGAGTGGCCCCGCGCTCTCGTGATGCGCGGTAAGAAGCGCAAGGGCACGCAGTACTTCGGCCCTTATGCCAGGGCATATGCGATCCGTCAGACGCTGGATCTGCTCGTGAGGACGTTTCCGGTTCGAACCTGTTCCAATGCGAAGTTCCGCCGCCATGAGCAAGCCGGCAGGCCGTGCCTCCTCTTCCACATTGAGCGGTGCAGCGGACCCTGTGTCGGGGAGGTTACGGCCGAGGCGTACGCGTCCTATGTCGATGGCCTCGCAGAATTCCTGCAGGGAGACCAATCAGACGTAATCGAGGAGCTTCGAGCGGGAATGGAGGAGGCAGCAGACGATCTCCAGTATGAGCAGGCTGCCCGATTCAGAGACCAGCTGTCGGCATTGGAAAGAGCAGCGGGCGTCCAGGAAATGGTTTCGAACCAGAAGGAAGATTTCGACCTCATCGCTCTTCACGATGATGATTTGGAGGCAGCGCTCGCCGTTCTGCATGTTCGACGCGGTCGGGTGGTCGGCAGAATCGTGACGATCATCGACAAGGTTGAGGACGTGACGACCCCCGAGCTGATCTCGAGGATGATCGCCCAGCTCTATGGATCTGATCCGCCGCCTCCCGTTGTCCTCGTAGAGGAGTTGCCCCCCGATAACCGGGTGTGGGAAAGATGGCTGAGCGGTCGTCGATCCTCTACCGTGACTATTCGGGTACCCGCCCGCGGCGCAAAAGCGCGCCTGATGGAAACGGCCCAGGCAAATGCCCGCGAGGAGTTCGCCCGCCACCGGTTGCGGCGGCAATCCGACCACAATGCCCGCGCCAGGGCTCTTCGCAGTCTCCAGGAGCACCTCGATCTGCCGGAAGCGCCGCTCCGGATCGAATGCTACGACATTTCGACTGTCCAGGGCACCAACACCGTTGCATCGATGGTCGTTCTCGAGGACGGACTTCCTCGTAAGAGTGACTACCGCCATTTTCGTATTCAGTCGGTCGACGGTCAGGACGACTTCGCCTCGATGGAAGAGGTGCTGCGTCGCCGCTTCAACCGATATCTAGAGGAGCTGAAGCTGCCGATCGAAGAACGAGGCCGTTTCGCCTACCCGCCGTCTCTGGTGCTCGTGGATGGTGGACAGGGTCAGGTTTCGAGTGCAGTGAAGGCTTTGGGGGAGTTGGGGATCGATATCCCGATCGCCGGTCTGGCGAAGAGAATGGAGGAGGTGTATCTGCCTGGTCGCGCAGAACCTGTGCGCATCCCCCGCGGTGAAGACGCGCTCTATCTCTTGCAACGGATCCGCGATGAGGCCCATCGATTCGCTATCACGTATCACCGAAAGATCCGGGGCAAGAGCATGGTGGATTCGATCCTCGATGACGTGCCCGGCGTCGGGCCCAGCCGCAAACAGGCTCTCGTGAAGAAGTTCAAGTCGGTCAAGAAGATGAGGGAGGCGCCCCTGGAAGAGTTGGCGGAGGTGGTCCCCCAGAACGTGGCCATAAACTTGTACGCTGCACTCCATTAGGGAGCCCAGCCGGCTGGTCAGACCCGCCTGTGCCCGAGCTGCACGACGAGGTGCACTACCAGGTGCAGAACCAGCTGCTGGTGCTTGAGCAGGTGCAGAAGAGGGAGCAATCATCACCGCTACCGACGAAGAAGGATCCAGCCATGCAGAGATGTCGGATGCGGACACGACCATGGAGTTCGTACCGGTCGATGATTCACCGTTCGTCGTAATCGTGACAGGCATGGCCGGGGCGGGGCGCTCAACAGCCTGCAACGTCTTGGAGGACCTCGGGTTCTTCGTTATCGACAATCTTCCGCCCCGACTCATATCCCGGGTTCTGGACGCGAATCAGCTTGCTGAGATCTCGCGATCGAAGATCGCTATGGCGGTCGACAGCCGGACCGGGGTTCATGCGTTCGGCGAACTGCGAGATCAGATGGCCCGTCTCAACAAATACGGAGTTCGCTCCGGGGTGGTGTTCCTCGACGCCGACAACGACGTCCTGGTGCGACGGTTCAACGAGACCAGAAGGCCGCACCCTGTATCCGGTGGAACCCTCGCCGAATCAATCGCGCTCGAACGGGAGGCTCTTGCGGAACTGCGCGGAGCCGCCGACGTGTTGATCGACACGTCGAACCTCAATGTGCATGAGCTTCGCAGGAGGCTTTCGAGCGTATTCGCCGACGAACATGAGGGAAGCGGTCTCAATGTCTCCATCACATCCTTCGGCTTCAAACACGGAGCCCCTCGCGATGCCGATATCGTCTTGGACGTCAGGTTCCTGGCGAATCCCCATTGGGTACCCGAACTGCGTCCACTGACGGGCCGGGATCAGGCTGTCTCCGAGTTCGTATTGTCGTCCGATGACGCCAAAGAATTCCTGGACCGTACCGTGGGGCTCATCAACTTCTTGCTGCCCCGATACCGGGCCGAAGGAAAGTCGTACGTCTCAATCGGTATCGGATGTACCGGCGGTAGGCATCGATCGGTCGCCATCTCCGAGTTCCTCGCCGAAACGCTGGGGGAGGAGGCAGACGTGATCGTTCAGCATCGCGACATATGAACGAGCTCCTGACCGAACTCGAAGAATTGATGACGTTGAGCCCCGACGGTCCCAGCGTGGTGGCGATCGGCGGAGGCCATGGATTGTCGCAAGCTCTGGTCGGGATACAGTGCTACGCGTCGAGGATCTCGGCCGTTGTCACCGTGGCGGACGACGGGGGGAGTTCGGGGCGGCTGTTAGAGGGGTTGGACATCCTTCCGCCGGGCGATTTACGCCGTTGCCTGCTCGCCCTCAGTTCGGAGCCAACACTTCTTGGTGAGCTTTTTGACTACCGATTCGGAAGTTCGGACGTCGGCGGACATAGCCTTGGCAATCTGATCCTCGCCGCCATGGCAGATATCTTTGGTGACTTCCACACGGGCCTGCAGATCGCAGGAGAGGCGTTGGGTGCGCTTGGCACGGTTCTTCCCGTTTCGTTGCAAGCACTCATACTCGAAGCTGAGGTTGATGGGCAGTTGGTTGCGGGCCAGGCTCTCATCAGCCGCACTCGCGGCATCTTCGAGTCCATCGCCGTCAAACCGGAGGGTGTCGAGGTGAATCCTCCTGTGCTCGATGCGGTTGCGGAGGCGGATCAGATTGTCATCGGGCCCGGAAGCCTCTTCACATCACTCATTGCGGCACTCGTGGTTCCGGGCCTGGCGGAAGCCCTCAATCGCAGCGACGCCCAACTCGTCTATGTGGCCAACCTCATCACCCAGGATGGTGAGACGCTTTCGATGACACTGTCGGATCATGTGGAAGCGTTGATGTCGTTCACCGGCCTCAAACCCGATTTCGTGACGCTCGTCAACAAGCGACCCATTGAGGTTCCGCCCCCGTTTCAGGTGGTGACGCCGGTCGCGAATATGCCCGTGCCCTACGTCGAAGCCGAGTTGAAAGATGAAGGCTTTGCCTGGCCCCAGCATGATCCGATGCTCTTGGGCCAGGCGTTGTCCGAGCTGTGGAATGGACGCTAGGCCGCGACCAACTGCGCAGCCATTCGCTCCAGGAGATCGACCACGCGGTTGGAATACCCCCACTCGTTGTCGTACCACGAGACGATCTTGACCAGGTTGCCGTCCATGACCTGAGTGGCGGCAGCGTCGAAGATGCTCGAGTGCGGGTTGCCGATGATATCGGTTGAGACGAGTGGTTCCTCCGAGTATTCGAGAATCCCCGAGAGGCCTTCTTGGCTCGCCTTCTTCATTGCAGCCTTCACCTGGTCCTCGGTAACCGACTCGTCGAGCTCCACCACGAGGTCGACGATGGAGCCATCCGGAACCGGGACCCTCATCGCGATGCCATCGAGTTTGCCGTCCAGAGACGGCAACACCTTGCCGACAGCTTTGGCAGCCCCGGTGGTCGTGGGAATGATGTTTTCGGTTGCAGCCCGTGATCGTCGAAGGTCGGCATGGGGTACGTCTGCCAGGCGTTGATCATTCGTGTAGGCGTGGACTGTTGTCATCACTCCCCGGACAACTCCAAATTCGTCATCGAGGACCTTGGCGAGAGGGGCGAGACAGTTGGTCGTGCATGAGGCGTTGGATACGATCTGATCAGATGGCTCGAGATCGGCGTCATTGACCCCCAGGACAATGGTGGCGTCAATCTCATCCTTGGCGGGCACGGTCAACAACACCCGCTTCGCTCCGGCTTCGATGTGTTTCATGAGCTGGTCACGACTTCGGAAGACCCCCGTGGCTTCGATGACGATATCAACACCCAATTCCTCCCAGGGCAGGTCAGCAGGATCAGGCTCGCGCAGCATGGCGATATCATGCCCGGCCGCCTGCATCCGGTCGTTGCCGACCGTCACGTCGTGCTCGAAGGTTCCCATGACCGAGTCACGTTTGAGCAAGTAGGCCAGAACGTCGTCATCAGAGAGATCGTTGATGGCTACGACCGACAGGCCTGAATCCGGTCTTTCGGCGATGATCCGGAACACAGCTCTTCCGATGCGGCCAAAGCCGTTGATGGCGATCTTTGTCATGCGCTTCCTTCCTCAAATCGTTCGAATACTTCGAGCGTCTCGACAATCCGGTTGGCGTAACCCCAGCCGTTGTCGAACCAGACGATGAGCTTGACCATCGTGTCGCCGAGGACCAGGGTCGCGAGGCTGTCGAACTGCCCAGAATGGGTGGTGCCGGTCACATCGCTCGACACGATCGGATCCTCGATGTATTCGATGATGTTCGAATAGCGGTTGGTGATGTCTTCCTTCATGACTTCATTGATGCCCTCCACCGAGGTGGGAGCTTCGAGGACCGCAACCAGATCGATGGTAGATCCGTCTGACACGGGAACGTTCAAGGCCATTCCGCGTATCTTGCCCGCAAGTTCCGGAAGCACCCACTCGAGTATCGCAGGTGAGGTTGTCTCTGACGGAATGATGTTTTCCGCAGCTGCCCGTGACGTGCGAAACCCAGACGTCGGCACGTCGGCCAGGCGCTGTTTGTTGGTAAAGGCGTGGACGCTCGTAAACGTGGCCTGCGCGATCCCGAAGCGGTTGTCGAGAATCGACAAGATCGGGGCCAGGGCGTTGGAAGTGTTCGATCCAAGTGCGACCACTCGCGTGTCGGATTTCAGAATGTCATCGTTCACCCCCCAGAGGAGTAGCGGCACATCGCCGAGAGTTTCGGGCGTCGAGGCCATGACGACCCGCTTCGCTCCTCCTTTGAGGTGCGCTTCCATCCAGTCGCCGGTGTGATATTTCGGAAGCGCCTGGACGACAAGCTCGACCCCGAGGCCTTCCCAATCGACATCCCCCGGCTCACGATCCTGTGTGAAGGGAATCTCACGGCCATTGAGAACGACGCCGTTGTCGATCGCGTTCAACTCGCCGGGGAACCTGCCATAGATCGAATCGTATTTGAGAAGGTACGCAAGACCTTTCGGGTCGGCCGTATCGACGACGGCGCTCACCTCCAGACTTGGATGATCGGCCAGCAATCGGAATACGTTTCGTCCGATCCGGCCGCATCCCATAATGCCTACGCGCATGCGGTTCCTTTCATGATGATCCCTCGGAAACGTTAACGCTACCCGTTCGGATAGACGAGCATGTTCCAGCATTATCGTTTCTGGGCGATGCTTCGATTCCTCACAACCGATGACCTCACGCCCGACCATAAGACCGTGCTGGTTCGCTCCGACCTCAACGTCCCGCTTCAGGACGGTGAGATCACCGATGACTTCAGGATTCGTGCGGCCCTTCCGACGCTCGAAACCCTGGCCGCCCGGGGTGCGAGGGTCGTCGTCATGAGCCACCTCGGCCGCCCGAAGAAGAAGTCGAAGAAGCTCTCCTTGCAACCCGTTGCCGATCGGATGGCCGGGTTGGCAACCGTCCCGGTGACATTCGTCGCGTCGTTGGTCGGTCGCGCGGCAAAAGATGCCATCAAAGAGATGGATCCTGCCACGATCCTGGTGCTCGAGAACACCCGGTTTGAAACCGGGGAAACATCCAACGACCCCGATCTGGCCGCCAAGCTCGGGAGATTGGCAGATGCCTTCGTTCTGGACGCGTTTGGAACAGCCCACCGCGCACACGCCTCCACCGTTGGCGTCGGCGAACATCTTCCATCCTTCGCCGGGCCACTCCTCCAGAAAGAACTCGAGGCAATCGGAAAGCTCGTCGCTGGTGCCCCACGCCCGTTCGTCGTCGTGCTCGGTGGCGCCAAGGTTTCAGACAAGATCGGAGTGCTCACGTCCCTCTTGCCGAAGGTCGATGCCATGTTGATTGGTGGTGGTATGTGTTTCACCTTGATGATGGCAGCGGGAATCAAGGTAGGCAGCTCGCTGGTGGAGGTTGACATGGTTCCCCAAATGCGTGAGCTGTTGGCGTCGGCTGATGGCGCCAAGATCGTGCTACCGGAAGACATCGTCGTCGCGACCGAATTTGCCGAGGATGCGGAACCGGAGGTTGTTGGCGCCGGTGACATCCCGGATGGGGCCATGGGTCTCGACATCGGACCGGTGACCGCCGCCCGCTACGCCGCGATCGTGAACGAAGCCGGCAGCGTGTTCTGGAATGGTCCAATGGGGGTTTTCGAGTGGGAACCGTTCCGCGCTGGGACCGCGGCCGTGGCCAAAGCGGTGGCAGACGCAGATGCTTTTACGGTCGTCGGAGGAGGAGACTCGGTGGCGGCATTGCGGCTTCTCGGGCTCGAGGACGAGGTTTCGTTTGTGTCGACCGGGGGAGGCGCGGGCCTCGAGCTGCTCGAAGGAAAAAGACTTCCCGGCCTTACCATGCTCGAACGTTCCGCCAGTGAAATCCGAAGCAATGGAGGCGAGGATGACTGAAAGCCAAGAAAAACTGGATGAGGGTCGCAAGGATCTCATCATCGGCAACTGGAAGATGCATCACACCCACCTCGAGGCGATCCAGGTGATCCAGAAGCTCTCGTACCGGTTGGATCTCGCCGACTATGAACGGGTGGACGTAGGAGTCGCCCCACCGTTCACGGCGCTGCGCTCTGGACAAACCGTGATCGAGGCCGACCGGTTGCCCATTCATCTGGGGGCCCAAGACACCCACTTCGCCGAAAGTGGAGCGTTCACGGGGGAGATCTCGGCTCCGATGTTGGCGAAGCTGTCCGTCCGGTTTGTGATCGTGGGACACAGCGAACGCCGTGAGCATTTCGGCGAAGATGATGCGCTCGTCAACCAGAAGGCAAAAGCGGTACTCGCAGCAGGAATGACACCCGTTGTGTGCGTCGGCGAGACCCTGGAGATCCGCGAGAGTGGGGATACGAATGAGTGGGTGACCGGGCAGGTGGCCGGGGCGATCAAAGGGATAGAGGATCTCTCGAAACTGGTATTCGCCTACGAGCCCATCTGGGCGATCGGTACCGGAAGGACACCGTCGACCGACGATGCTGCCGGGGTCATTGATGTGATCCGGGCGGCATTGGGTGACGCCGGCGACGTCGTCCGGGTGCTGTACGGTGGGTCGGTGAATGCAGGCAACATCGCCGATTTCATGGCCAAGAGGACCATCGACGGAGCTCTGGTGGGCGGAGCATCGTTGGATCCGGACAGTTTCGCATCCATCGTGCGGTACTGGGTATGAGCAGCACACTGGTACTTCTCCGCCACGGCCAAAGCGTCTGGAATCTCGAAAACCTCTTCACGGGTTGGACGGATGTCGACTTGACCGAACAGGGCGAGGCCGAAGCGAAATCGGCCGGAAATCTGCTCGTGGCCGAACATATCGTTCCCGACGTCGTCTTCACGTCCGTGCTCACGAGGGCTACGAGGACCGCCAATCTCGCACTTGACGCAATGAGCATGTCGTGGTTGCCCGTGTCGCGTTCGTGGCGGCTCAACGAACGGCATTACGGCGGTCTGCAGGGGCTCAACAAGAAGGAGACTGCCGACGAATATGGTGAGGAGCAGGTGCTGATCTGGCGAAGGTCCTACGACGTGCAACCACCGGCCCTCGAGAAAGAGGACCAGCGTCACCCGCGTCACGATGCCCGGTACGCCAACCTCGCACCCGATGTCCTTCCGGCCGCCGAATGTCTGGCCGATGTGGTCGACCGGATGCTGCCGTATTGGCACGATTCCATTGTTCCCGTGCTGGCAGATGGCAAGGTCCCCTTCGTCGTGGCTCATGGCAACAGCTTGCGGGCTTTGGTCAAACACCTCGATGGCATATCCGAGGAGGAGATCGTCGGCCTCAACATTCCAACGGGCATTCCGCTTGTGTATGAGCTCGACTCATCGCTGCAACCGATCGCTTCCAGGTACCTGGGCGACGAAGAGGCCGCCAGGGCCGCAGCAGCAGCCGTTGCCGATCAGGCGAAGGGCTAGATTCGCGGGCCGAAGCCGCGAAAGATGTTGCGGACATTCGCAGCCTTGTTGTAGCCTTACTGGTCTGTTCGTCGAGGTGAGGGCTTCCCGTTCTTGTCATCGGCGGCACCTATTAGGAGGAAAAGTACATGTTCTCTAGACGGAAGACGTGGCGCGTGCTGGCAATGGTGCTTGCGCTGGCCATGGTCGCAGCCGCCTGTGGCGACAGCGACCCCACTACAGAAGAAACCACACCAACAACCGAAGCCGTGACTACCACAGCTGCGACAACCGAGACCACTGAACCGGCCATGATTGAAGAAGGCGGACTCGCCGGTTTGACGATGGTCGACGACAAGACCTTCCAGGTCGAGTTGTCAACTGCGGATCCGGAGTTCCCGATCCAGATGGCGTATGCGGCGTTCTATCCGATGCCGGCAGTCGCTCTCGCCGATCCACAGGCCTACGAAGAGATGCCTGTCGGAAACGGCCCGTTCCGTATGGACGGCGTATGGGAGCACGATGTTTCCATTCCGACGGCGGCCTACGAGAACTACGTCGGATCAGACGCCCCGCAAATCGACCAGCTCGAGTTTGTGATCATTGACGATCTCAACACGGCCTACAACGAGGTTCGTGCCGGGTCGCTCGACGTAATGGGCCCCGCGATCCCGACCGATCAGATCGCTTCGGCGCCTGCCGAGTTCGGTGATCGATTCGGTCAATCATCGTCGACTTCATTCACGTACCTCGGGTTCCCGTCGTACTTGGAGGAGTTCACCCAGGACCATCGGCGGGCGCTCAACCTGGCGATCGACCGTGAGCTGATCAACGAGGTCATCTTCTCCGGGAGCCGTGTTCCCGCCTATTCGGCCATTCCGCCGATTCTGGCCGGCGCCCGCTCGGGTGACGGAGGCGTGTGCGCCAACTGGGGCTACGACCCGGACACCGCGAAGGAGCTCTGGGATGCTGCCGGACCTATCGATCCGATGATCATCTGGTTCAACTCCGGCGGTGGACACGAAGAGTGGGTCGAGGCAGTCTCGAACATGTGGCGTGACACGCTGGGTGTGCAGGACATCAGCTTCGTAACACTCGAGTTCTCCGAGTACCTGCCGCTGCTCGACAACAAGGAAGCCACCGGACCGTTCCGGCTCGGCTGGGGCCAGGATTATCCTTCCCCGCTGAACTTCCTCGAGCCGTTGTACGCCTCGTACAACGCCCCACCGGTTGGATCGAACAACACGAACTTCAACAACGCCGAGTTCGACTCGCTCCTCGCAGAGGGCAAGGCAGCTGTTGCAGCCAGCGGTCAATTGGCAGACGGCGTACCGTTCTACCAGGCGGCCGAAGACGTGCTGTGTGACCAGGCCCAAATCGCCCCGATCAACTATCGGACCAACCAGTTCGTCTACGGAGAAGGCATTCAGAACGTCTTCTTTGATTCGTACAGCGACCTCGGGTACACCAAGGTGACGGCCGATGACGGCGAGATCTCGTACCAGATCTCTGAGCCTGAGCACCTGTTCCCGACCAACACCAATGAGTCGAACGGTATTGCCGTGCTGCGAGCCTTGTTCTCGCCGCTCGTGCAGTTCGACTTCGAGACGAATGAGCCGTTCAACCTGGTTGCCGACTCCATCACTTCCGATGATGGTGGCGTGACCTGGACGATCACGATCGGCGATGGCTGGACGTTCCACGATGGCGAGCCGGTCACCTCGGCCTCGTTCATCAACGCATGGAACTACGGAGCTGATGGCGCCAATGGCCAGCAGAACAACAGCTTCTATCGCAATATCGTTGGGTACGACGAGCTCAACCCGAGCTAATCGTTCCGTCTCATACATGGAAAACGGGCGGCCTCCGGGCCGCCCGTTTTTCTTTGTCACGAATTCGTTTGGCTACGCGACCTCATCATTCGACTGGCACGATCGCAATTGAGGAGGTCGCGAAATATCGGTATAGTTGATGAACCTGAAAGACGAGGAGTGAATGGGCAGGTACTTGACCCGGCGAGTTCTCCAGTTCATTCCGGTCTTCCTCGGTGCCACGCTTCTCATCTTCATCATGGTCTGGATCATTCCGGGAGACCCCATAAGAGCTCTTGCGGGTGATCGGGCTATGCCCGAGTCCGTGCGGGCTGCGCTCACCGAGGAATACAACCTGGACAAACCCGCCTGGCAGCAATATTGGCTGTACATCAGCGGCGTTTTCCAGGGTGACTTCGGAACTGATTTCAGAGGTCGTCCGGTCTCCGAGCTCATGGGCCAGCGCATACCGATTACCGCTCGATTGGCCATCCTGGCGTTCGGCTTCGAGGTCATCATCGGAATTGCGGCCGGTATTGTCGCCGGCGTTCGGAAGGGCAACTACCTCGACAACCTGGTGCTTACCTCAACGCTGGTAGTCATTGCGATTCCCATCTTCGTGCTGGGTTTCCTTGCACAGCTGCTACTGGGAGTCCAGTTCCCGATCTTCCCGGTCGCCGGCATAAGGGAGGGGTGGTTTAGCTATCTGCTGCCTGCGCTGGTGCTTGGATCCGTGTCGCTCGCCTATATCGCTCGGTTGACGCGCGCGGCTCTCGTCGAGAATCTGAGAGCGGATTACGTCCGAACCGCCACATCCAAAGGTCTTTCCCGTCTGCGGGTCGTCGGTGTGCACACTCTGCGCAATTCGATGATCCCGGTCGTCACGTTCCTCGCCATCGACCTGGGCGCCCTCATGGGCGGAGCAATCATCACTGAGACGATCTTCAACATCCCCGGAATCGGCAGAGCGGTGTTTGAGGGGGTTCAGCGGCAGGAGGGGACGGTGGTCGTCGGGATCGTGACCTTCCTGGTCTTCATCTATCTCATCGCCAACCTGGTGGTCGATGTCCTCTACGCAGTTCTCGACCCCCGGATTCGTTATGAGTGACCGCGTTGCGATCACGGGGGACATCGAACTCCCGGACGAACATGTGGACGAGGCCACTGAAGATCGGGTAGCCAGCCTCTGGGGAGATGCGTGGCGGGCGCTGATTCGAAAGCCGATCTTCGTTATTTCCGCCCTCTTGATTCTGATCATGATGGTGATGGCTGTGTTTCCCGGGTTGTTCACATCCAAAGACCCCCGATCCTGCCCATTGTCCGAAGCATTGCAAACGCCGAGCGCGGAGCACTGGTTCGGAACCGACGTGCAGGGATGTGACTACTACGCGCGGACGATATACGGAGCCCGGGTCTCGATTACGATCGGCCTGATCGTCACGACCTTCGCTCTCACGATTGCCCTGGTGGGCGGTTCTATCTCCGGTTATTACGGCGGTATCGTCGACACTCTGATAGCCCGCGTTACCGACATGTGGTTTGCGATTCCCACCATCCTCGGTGGAATTGTCATCCTGGCTTTGTTCCAAAACCGCGGTGTGGCTCAGGTGAGCCTGGTTCTCATCGTTCTGGGTTGGCCAACCATGCTGCGTTTGGTGAGATCGTCCGTGATATCTGTGAAAGAAACGGAGTATGTGGATTCTGCGCGGGCTCTGGGCGCGACCGATTTCCGGATCATAACTCGCCACATCCTGCCCAACTCCCTGGCGCCGGTGATCGTCTATGCAACGATCACCGTCGGTGTCGTCATCGCTGCAGAGGCGGCGCTCTCGTTTCTGAACGTCGGCCTCCAGCTTCCCGCCATCTCATGGGGGCTGATGATCAGCACCGCCCAGAATCGGATCCTCACATCGCCCCACCTGTTGTTCTTTCCCGGCGCGGTTCTCAGCATCACGGTCTTTAGTTTCATCCTCATGGGCGACGCCCTCCGCGATGCGCTGGATCCGAAGCTGCGATGACCCAGGTACCACTGCAAACCAGGGATCTCGTCGCAGGCAAACCAGCGGTGCCGGGCGCTCCTCTGCTCAGCGTCGAGAATATCCATGTCGAGTTCCGGCTGGATTTCGGAACCGTCAAGGCGGTTAACGGGCTCACCTACCACGTGAACGAGCGGGAAACCGTGGCGATACTCGGCGAGTCGGGCAGCGGCAAGAGCGTCAGCGCCCAGGCAGTCATGGGCATCATCGATAGTCCTCCCGGATTCGTGACCGACGGTTCGGTCAAGTTCCGGGGCGTCGAGCTGTTGACGATGGCCGAAAAGGAACGCCGCCAGGTGCGGGGCGAGAGGATCGCCATGATCTTCCAGGACGCGCTCACTGCCCTGAATCCCGTATTCACCGTTGGCTGGCAGATCGGTGAGATGTTTCGCGAGCACCACGGAAGCACGAAGAAGGAGGGTCTTGACGCAGCGGTCGAACTGATGGATCGGGTCAAGATTCCGCTGGCTCGAGACCGGGTCAATTCGTACCCTCATGAGTTTTCGGGCGGGATGCGACAACGCGTCATGATCGCCATGGCATTGGCGCTCGATCCTGACGTCCTCATCGCCGACGAGCCAACAACCGCACTCGATGTGACCGTGCAGGCCCAGATCATGCAGCTCCTGTCCGATCTCCAGGAAGAGACCGGGATGGGTCTGATTCTCATCACCCATGACCTGGGCGTCGTAGCGGAGGTGGCCGATCGGGTGGTTGTGATGTATGCGGGTGACTCGGTCGAGAAGGGCGAGATCAGCGACGTCTACCACAATCCCGCTCACCCATACACGATGGGCTTGATGGATTCGATGCCGAGACACGACGTCCAAAAGGATCGCCTGAACCCGATCAAGGGCTCCCCGCCCGACCTGATGGCAATCCCGGCAGGGTGCGCGTTCAACCCCCGCTGCCCGTATGCCCAGGACATATGCCGCGTCGAAAAACCGCACCTCCATGAACTTGGAGAGGCAGGCCGCGTAAGCGCCTGCCACTTCGTCGAGGAGGTGAGGGATGCTCGAAACCGCTCCGGAAGCAGGCTCTGACAAGAAGTTGGGCGAACCGATTCTCACCGTGAACAACCTCGTCAAGCACTACCCGATAACCCAGGGGATCCTCTTCAAGCGCCAGATCGGTACCGTGAAGGCCTCCGACGACGTCAGCTTCGAGCTCCACCGCGGGGAAACACTGGGTTTGGTGGGAGAATCGGGTTGCGGCAAGACGACGACCGCCAGGACGATTCTCCGGTTGGAGACCCCGACCAGCGGCAGTGTCATATTCCGGGGCAAAGACATCTTCAAGATGTCGCAAAAGGAGCTTCGCGAGGTTCGCCGCGAGATCCAGGTCATTTTCCAGGATCCCTACGCATCGCTGAATCCGCGGATGACGGTCGGCGACATCGTTGCCGAGGCCTGGCGCATACACCCTGAAGTACTGGCAAAGGAGAAGCAGCAGGCGAGAACGCTGGAGTTGCTCGAGATGGTGGGCCTGAACCCCGACCACATCAATCGCTATCCCCACCAGTTCTCGGGAGGCCAGCGCCAGCGCATTGGTATCGCCCGGGCCCTGGCCTTGAATCCGAGCGTGATCGTTGCCGATGAACCGGTTTCTGCCCTGGATGTCTCGGTGCAGGCCCAGGTGGTCAACCTCCTCGAGGATCTCCAGGCCGAACTCGGGTTGTCGTATATCTTCATTGCTCACGATCTTTCCGTTATTCGCCACATTTGTGATCGGGTCGCGGTCATGTATCTCGGCAAGATCGTCGAAATCGGCGACGAAATCCAGGTGTACGAGCACACCGCTCATCCGTATACAAAAGCCCTGCTCTCTGCCGTCCCGGCACTCGACCCAAATGCCAAGCAGGTAGAACACAGGATCCTGCTCGAAGGTGACGTACCGAGCCCGGCCGACCCACCTTCCGGCTGCCGCTTCCGGACGCGATGCTGGAAAGCTCAAGAGATTTGTGCGGGCGAAATCCCGGAACTGATACTTCGAGATACGGACCACCCTGTCGCCTGCTACTTCCCGGAGCGCCCGGCCTGAAGCCGGAGATCCGGGGTTTGTCGCTCGACGACCTCGATGCGTATCTAGAGCACCACGCGCTGCATCGCGCTGAATCGGGGAAAGGGGGTGATTCGATCTTCACGCCGTTTCCTGATAGCAGAGAGGTCGATGGGGCGCGTTCCAGTCGCAAGCACGGCTGGAACAAGAGCCTCGACGAACCCGGCTGGATTCGCACCTGGGGAGCATTCGTTGAAGGCCGGGTGGTCGGCGATGTCGAGTTGCACGGAGGCGACATCGAGGCGACCCGTCACCGGGCGTTCCTCGGCGTAGGTGTGCAACGTCCCCATCGAGGCACCGGGCTAGGCCGCTCACTGATGGAAACCGCGATCTCCTGGGCACGCGAGGCCGGTGTTGCGGGTATCGACCTCGGTGTGTTCGAAGGCAATTCGCGAGCGCTGGCGTTGTACAGCAAGCTCGGGTTTGAAATTGTTGGGACCTTTGAGGATGCCTTTCGGGTCAGCGGGCAGTCCATTACTGACATCCGAATGGTGTTGGATCTTCGGAAGTGAGGCTGCCATTTCCGGCGTATTGCTCATTACACTGCGGCAACCATGGACATTGTCACCGCTGTCATTCTGATTCTGCACCTCCTTGTGTCGGGAGTGCTGATTCTGCTTGTCCTGCTCCATTCGGGCAAGGACGGCGGAGTTTCGGATATGTTCGGCGGTGGTTTTGGTCCGGCTTCGCAGTCCACAGTCGTCGAGAAGAACCTCGATCGGTTGACGATCATCGCCGGGCTCGTATTCACGGCGACAACCGTCACGCTCGTTCTGCTCTGGACCTAACGGTCGGGGTAAAGGTGGAAATGGCTGTATCCGGCAGCCACCTCGAATCCCAGTTTCTCGTACCAGTATCTTGGCCAGTCGTCACCCTCGGCGTAGAGGTGAATCCAGGAGACCCCCTCGGTCCGTGCGGCCTCGATGGCGGCTCGCATGATGGCTGTTCCAAACCCCCGATTTCGAAAATCGGGAAGGGTGTTCACCGCCTCGATTTGAGCTTCGGTCCCATCGATGTAGAGATCGCAGACAGACACCGGCTCATCGTCCACCTCGGCAACGAAGAAGCGGGCCCCGACCACTGACTCCAATCGAGCGGTGTATTCGACCAGCACCCGCATCGCCTCGGGCGACCTGGGTGGTTCGTAGGTGTACTGGAGCCTTTCGAGTAGATCCCGTATTTCTCCGTAGCTCGCCTCCCGGGCGACAGTGCCCCGGGGGCGGGCGGTGCTGGGTAGGTTCGACAACACCATGAGGACCAGTTGCGTGAGATCCCAGCCTGCAGCTACGAATCCGGGGCGCACCCGGGCGGCGAGGTCGGCATCGTCTATCGCAACGATACGATGGCGGAAGCCCGCTCCACCGAGAATGCGGTCAGCTTCTGCGATGAGGCCGGCTGCGGTTGCGTCGACAGGAGAACCATCAACCCACAGGAAGTTGGAGCCGTATCTGAGCGGAACATCTTCATCGACGTAGGCCGATCCCCACCGAAAAGGGATGATCGAGTTGGCCAACCTCCCGTGGTGACGGCGGGCGAACGCGATTGATCGGTCCTGATCTGAGAGTTCGCTCACGTCACGTCGTGGAGGTGATGTACAGGATCATGCAATAGGTAGCGTGCGAACGATTCGACTGTGAAGCTGGCACCGTCGCTTCTTCTCCCCGGGCGACTCCATTGGTGCTCTTCGACAGCGTCAAATCCGTCAGCCAGCGCAAGGCCGGCTTCGGCCAGTTCCTGGCTCACCACGGCAGGGTCGGCCAGGTCGTAGCGCATCTCGACTGCAGTCACGTTCTGGTCCCAGTTCGCGAAGAGGGGATCGTCCTCGTGCAGCATGAGGTGGAGACGCTCCAAATAGAGCCGATGGACGTCGCGTACATGACAGGCGTACTCGGTTGTTGACCAGGTTTGCGGCCGGGGTCTCGTTCTGAGCGCCTGCTCGTCTCCGCGGAGAACCTTTCGCCATCGTTCGGTGTTCTGCCGAAGAAGATCGCCGATCTGTTGACGCTCAACCGAGCCGGCGTCGAATCCGCATTCGGGGCACTCGCGATCCAACACCCAAGTCCAGTCCTTGAGATCAGGGGGAGGTGGTTCTGGCGGTTGGGTAGTCATCGGGTACCTCTGACACAGAGCGTCAAAGGTTAACGTGGGTCGATGGCCAAGCCCTTGATGGACACATATCCGGCGGTGAGTGATCTTGAAGCACGTGCCAAGCGACGGATACCCCATTTCGCGTGGGAGTATCTTGCGGCCGGAACCGGCGCCGATGTCGCCCGGGACCGGAACGTTGCTGCCATGGAGGCTGTGACGTTTATACCTCAACTCCTAAAAGGCGTCTTGAGCCCGCACATCGGGACGGAGCTCTTCGGGATTCACTACTCGGCGCCGATCGGGATCGCTCCGATCGGAATGACCGGGCTCATCTGGCCGGGAGCCGGCGCGGCATTGGCCACCGTGGCCGCGGCCAATCGCATCCCGTTTGTGCTGAGCACCGTCGGAACCGAGAAGCCGGAAGTCATCGGTCCGGCCACTGACGGCATGGGCTGGTTTCAGCTCTACCCGCCGCGTGAGGAATCGGTGCGGAAGGATCTCATCGCCCGGGCCGCCACCTCGGGTTTTACGACGCTTGTCGTAACTGCCGACGTCCCGACACCCAGCAGACGCGAGCGGCAGCGAAAAGCCCAAATCCGGGTTCCCCCCGTCGTCGGACCGCGGCTGGTGGCGCAAGCCCTGATCCGTCCCGCCTGGACGTTCGGGTTGCTGAAACACGGTCTGCCGAGGTTCCGGACATTGGAGCGTTATCTGGACGCGGCGACGATGCGCGTTGCGGCAGGGTTCGTCGGTGCCAGGCTCGGTGGCACCCTTTCGTATGGCTACTTGTCCGAAGTGCGTGAGATGTGGGATGGGCCGCTCGTGGTAAAGGGCATTCTGGATCCGGATGACGCGGCGCGTTGTGTAGATACGGGTGCAGATGCCGTGATCGTTTCGAACCACGGCGGCCGGCAGCTGGACGGTGCCCCCGCCTCGATCGAGGCACTTCCGGCTGTGGTAGACAGAATCGGCGGCACAACCCCCGTGCTGTTCGACGGAGGGGTGAGGCACGGCATCGATGTAGCCCGGGCAATCGCACTCGGAGCGTCGTTCGTTTTTTGCGGGAGGGCCTTCATGTTCGGCCTCGGAGCATTGGGAGAGACAGGACCCCAACACGTGCTCGACATCCTCACAGACGGTCTCGTCAACACGATGCACCAAACCGGCTGCGAAAGCCTCGACCAACTCCGGGATCGTCACAGCTGATACCCCCCTGCAGTAGGGACTTCCGCCTCTTGGCCGGAGCGCTTGGGCACGATTGACTCGTGGTAACAGCATGAAGGGACGCGACCATGAACGCGGAGCCGGTCCTCGAAGACCTCGACCTGCACAGGATGGCAAAGGTCCAGTTTGATCGCGCTGCCCCCTATACCGAGGTTGTCGACGGGTGGCGGGGGATGGCCCAGTGGCTCTTCGAACCGGAACGCATCGTCGAGGTGGTCCTGCCAGTCCGGTCAGACGACGGCTATGTCCACATTTACCGTGGTTATCGAGTGCTGCATTCCACGGTCCGCGGCCCGGGCAAGGGCGGAATCCGATTCCACCCCGAAGCCGGTGTCGAGGAAGTCAAAGCACTCGCCACGTGGATGACGTGGAAATGCACGTTGGTTGACGTCCCGTTCGGGGGCGCCAAGGGGGGAGTGCGATGCGACCCCCATTTGCTGTCGCAGGGTGAGAAGGAACGCCTGACCCGACGGTTCACGGCCGCCCTGGGCGACACGATCGGCCCTCATACCGATATCCCGGCGCCCGATCTATACACGGACGCTCAGACCATGGCGTGGATCTATGACACGTATTCGATGATGCATCCGGGGTCGGCCAACCTGCCGGTTGTCACCGGGAAGCCGATGGCGCTCGGAGGACTGGCGGGCCGAGCCGCGGCTACTGCCCAGGGTGGGTTCTACGTGACACAGCGCTACCTGGAGATCGCGGGGCTTCCCGGGCTCGGTTCTCTCGATGGAGCGCGGATCGCTATCCAGGGCTTCGGCAATGCAGGGCGCAATGCCGCTTCGCTGTTCCATGAAGCCGGAGCGCTCATCGTTGCACTATCGGACTCAAAAGGGGGAATCTTTGATGCGTCCGGGATCGATCCCGGCCAGGCGGGGCGACACAAGGACGCCACAGACAGTGTTATCGGACTCGACGGCACAGAACAGTTGTCACCCAAGGAATTGCTGGAAGTTGATTGCGACATACTCGTTCCGGCCGCGATCGAATTGCAGATCACTGCGAACAATGCCGAGCGAATCCAAGCCCAGTTGATTGTAGAACTGGCAAACGGCCCCACCACTCCCCGCGCCGACGACATCCTGGCCGGACGCGGCATTCGACTGATCCCCGACATCCTGGCCAACGCCGGTGGCGTCGTTGTCTCCTACTTCGAATGGGCCCAGAACATCGAAAACCAGCAGTGGGACGATGCGGCAGTCGGCACCCAGTTGCGCCAGCGTATGCATCACGCCACCGAAGTGGTCGTCACCCGCCGGGCCGCCATGGTCGACGCGTTCGACAGTTACCGGGACAGGTGGCAGGAAACGATGCCGGAGGCCCCCGAGCTGCCGGTGCCCGACCTTCGAACGGCAGCCACGGCCGTAGCCGTGCAAGCCTGTCGGGAAGCGGCCGCCCAGCGGGGAGTATGGCCCTGAGTCGCCCGGACGTTGGGGATCAGTTTGTGGTGTCGGAGAGAGGACTTGAACCTCCACGGGCTTATCGCCCACTAGGCCCTCAACCTAGCGCGTCTACCAATTCCGCCACTCCGACAGAGGTCGGGCAGTATAGGAAGCCACCATCAGTCCCACCGCCGCCGCTGATAGATACCACCATACAACACCCGAATGGAGAGAAACCTGGAGGGGAAAGACAACAAGACGAATGAGGCCGGCCACCGCTAAACCGAGACTTGCGGCGAGCCACGGCTTGTTGCGCCACCTGAATACGAAATAGGCCGCTGACCAAAACGCAAGTGCGGCGTAGATTTCAACAGGATGCCGTGATATCGAGCTGCCCTCCACCGCCCAGGTCCAGGGCAGATCGGACGGTGTTCCGAGGCATGTGCCCCGGACGAGGCACCCGGCGTGCCAGCCTCCCATTCCAACCAGAGCGGCCGCTGCCAGCTGGTCGAGGAGACCAGGCAACCGGTGGCGTTGGAGGAACGTCACCGCAGCCAATGCCCCAATCGTGGCGCCGACCGTGTCGACCCCCGCCCGGAGGAGAATGAAATCTGTTGGATGGGTCAACGGGTTGACTCCGCCTTTGACCATGGCAACCAACCTTCCAGCGACCAGTCCTGCGATCGCTCCCGCCAACGCCAGATCCCAGAGATCGCGAACACATATCGCCGGGTCGCGCCGGCCCATCAGCCAGAGACCCGCGTATAGGCTGCCGGCGGCCACGAGGACGCTGCCGAGCAGCGTGAACTCCATCAGGACCTTCGCATGATTTCATCGAGGTTGAACGCGAGGGCCCGCTCGTCGATGACGCCGAAATGCAGCTCGACCAACTCCCCACCGGGCGCATAGAAGAAGGTGAGCGGAACTCCGTTGCCGCCGAGAACAGCCGGCACAGAACCCGACGGGTCGAAGTAGTGATCGAAACCGGTCAACCCGAACTCGTCGAGAAAGGCCCTTGCGTTGTTCTGAGAATCGGAGATGTCAATACCTATGAAGGTGACACGGTTGCCGAATTGGGCGTGTGCCTCCCGCAGCAGCGGCGCCTCCGACCGGCATGGGATGCACCAGGACGCCCACACATTCACGACGACAGGTTTCTCGGAAACGGCGAGAATCTCCTGCATACCGACTGGATCTATCTCCGGCAGCATCGGTACCGCCGAGGGGTTGCCGCCAGGGCCACAGGCGACAAGCACCAACGCGAGCATGGACGCGAACGTGGTTGCCCGAATGCCCGCACGGAAGCGGGCTGGCGTGGTGTTCGTCATGCCGTCATTAGAGCAGCAATGGTGCGTTAGGACATGCTGAGGATCTACAGTGCGTGCGTGTTCCACGTCGTTTTGTATCGACCCGAGATCCCGCCGAACACGGGAAATGTCATGCGGTTGGTCGCCAATGCCGGGGTGACGTTGCATCTGGTGCACCCGCTGGGGTTTCCACTCGACGACACCAAACTGAAGCGAGCCGGCATGGACTATCGCGAATACGCCGACGTGGTAGAGCATCCTGATTTCGAGTCGATGTTGTCCAACCTCGCCATATCCCGGGTGTTCGCCCTATCACGTGATGCGGAACGTGATTACACCTCGGTCGAGTATGCGCCAACGGATGTCCTGTTGTTCGGCCAGGAATCAACCGGGCTTCCTGCGGCCATACTTCAGCATGAACGTATTACCGCTGCCCTCCGGATACCAATGCGGGCCGGAAGCCGCAGCCTCAACCTGTCAAACTCCGTGGCGATTGTCCTCTACGAGGCCATGCGCCAGACCGGATTTGCAGAAATGGGTTCGACGCACGGGTCTGGCGGCAGTTAAATGATGGTGATGGCATACCGATTGATGCTCGCGCTGGGCATCCTGGTACTTCTCGCGCTTCCGGCGCTGGCGGACGACCCGGAGCACCGGCTTCCCGGAGACCTGGAGGCGGGCGCGTCTACCGGGTTCTCCGTTGCACTGGACGGCACCACGGCGGCGGTTGGGGCTCCGCGGGCGGGAACCGACGATCGTGGTGCTCTGTACCTCTACTCCCAAAACCCCGATGGAAGCTGGCGAGAGGCTGCCGCGATCACGGGCCTTGGCACCGCAGGCGCCAGGGTCGGCGCTTCCGTCGATCTGTCGTTACCCCGTGCGGTAGTCGGAGCTCCCGGCCAGAATCGTGCAACCATCTTTACCGTGGTGGATGGGTTCTGGAACATCAGCCAGACGCTCACAGGAAACGAAGGCTTCGGGACCGAGGTTGCCATCGAAGGATCGACCGTGCTCGTCTCTGCTATCGACGCCGACTTGAACGGCACTGTCTCACTGTTTCAAAACGGTCCGGCCGGCGGCTGGCCACTGGTAACCACTCTTTCATCTCCCGCGGCTTCTCTCTTCGACCGTTTCGGCGACGCGCTTGCCATCGATGGGAACACCGTTGTGGTCGGGGCTCCAGCCGACTCGATCGCTGCATCCGGAGCGGGCGCCGCTCATGTGTTCACGCTGAGGAGTGGGACGTGGCAACGGACGGCAACCCTCTACCCTTCGGACCCGGCCCGGCAGGGCGCCTTTGGGCGAAGCGTTTCGATTGACGCCGGTCGAATAGCGGTGGGTTCCGACGAAGGTGTTTACGTCTTCGCCCGCAACAGTGGCGGCTTCTGGGTCCAGGAAACCAAGATCGAAGCCGGGACAACCGGGACGCTGTTCGGATTCGACGTAGCCCTCGTCGGGGAACGGCTGGCGGTGGGCGCTCCTGGCTTGGGTACCGATGGGGCCGCGTCGGTGTTCGATCGGCAACCATCCGGGCAGTGGGTCAGCGGCGGAACCGTCACCCCTGTGCCCGATGTGGCCAATCCAGGATCCTTCTTTGGCTCTTCGGTTGATCTGACCAGAGACGCGTTGTTGGTGGGTCTTCCCGGGACGACAACCACCTACATCGGCGGGGCCGATGTCTATTCCCTGCCGTTGGTGATTGAGGAACCACCGCCGACAGGACCGGTGAACCCGGCGGTTGGTATCTTTGATCCGGCCACCGGCCTGTGGGCAGTCCCCGCCAATAGTGCATCCTTCTACTACGGGGTTCCTGGCGATATCCCGCTCCTGGGCGATTGGGACTGTGACGGTATCGATACGGTGGGCATGTTCCGCCCTTCGAATGGTTTCGCATACCTCCGCAACTCCAACGCCTTCGGGGTTGCCGAGAGCAGTTTTTTCCTGGGCATCGGCGGTGATATCCCGTTGGCCGGCGATTGGAACGATGACGGCTGCGACACACTTGCGGTGTTCCGGGACGGGCTCATTCTTGTGAGAAACAGCCTCACCACCGGTTTCGCCGATGAAGTCTTCTATTACGGGCTGGGCTCGGATACGCCGATTGCCGGCGACTGGGATGGCAATGGCACGACCGACATCGGCGCCTACCGCGCCACCAACGGATTTGCGTATCTGCGAAATAGTCGAACCACAGGCCCCGCAGAAATCGAATTCTTCTTCGGACGCCCGGACGACCTCATCATGGTTGGCGACTGGGATGGGGATGGCGACGACACGCTGGGCGTGCTGCGCCCTTCCGACAGCGTCGTCTATCTCAGCTACGAAAACGAAACAAGGGTGGCTGACGAACGCTTCTTCGTTCCCGCCGCGGGCCAGATTCCCGTAGCCGGCAGCCTGGAGTAGCCACACGTTCTCTGGCGTCTCTAAGCTCGCCGGGTGCAACAACTAGTCGCCAAACCGGGTTTCTCCGGCTGGCGGGTTGTCGCCTTTGCCATTCTGCTCGGGGGTCTCACCGGACCAGGACAGACGATCGGTGTTTCGGTCTTTGTCAACCGTTTCATCGAAGATCTCGAACTCAGCCGGAGCGCCGTCTCGACCGCCTACCTGGTGGGCACCCTGACGGCGTCACTGGGGTTGCCGCTCATGGGCCGGTTCATAGATAGCCGGGGAGTCCGGTTGGCCACGACATTCATCGGTTTGTCCTTCGGGATTTCCTTGATCGCGATGTCAGGGGTCGGAGGGGTCCTAACGCTTGCCCTGGGTTTCGTTTTCATCCGGTTCTTCGGCCAGGGTTCTCTCTCCCTGGCGAGCGGCGTGGCCGTCACGCACTGGTTCGAGCATCGCCGTGGTCTCGCGATCGGCGTTCTTGCGACCGGCGTCAGTGCCCTCATGGGGTTGGCTCCCATTCTCCTGAACCAGGGGATCGGGTTTCTGGGTTGGCGATGGACCTGGGTGGTCGCCGGGGTGACGATCTGGCTGACCGTGATCCCCATTGCCCGGTTCGGCCTGATCGACAAGCCGGCTGACGTCGGACAGGTTCCCGATGGGGGGTCAGTGCCGTCCGCAAAGATCAGAACGATGCTGCAGTCGGAGACGGTGACCCGGCCGCAGGCGCTGCGCACCGGGCGATTCTGGATTCTCACTGCCGCAACGATGACGGTTGCCATGCTGATCACCGGCCTGAACTTCCAACAGATCGACATCCTGACCGGCGCCGGGTTGACGGAAACCGAGGCTGCCGCCACGTTCCTTCCGCAAGTTCTGGCCGCGTCTTTGGCGGGCATCGGCTTCGGCTATTTCACAGACCGGTTGCCGGGCCGGGTCATGGTGCCCGCTGCAATGGGGCTGATGGCGCTCTCACTGGTCTTGGCAGGTCGCGCCGCTCCCGGGCTGAGCGCTCTTCTCTACGTTCTGGCCATGGGTGCGACGGGGGGAGCCATGCGGTCGGTCGACCAGACTCTGCTTCCCCGTTGGTTCGGTGTGGGCCATATCGGCGCCATCCGGGGCGTCGCAACGTTTGCCGGTGTCGCCGCGTCCGCGGTCGGCCCCATCGCGCTATCGCTCCTCCGTGATGCCACCGGCGGGTACGGGCGGGCCGGTGCGCTGCTCGCCCTCGTCCCGCTGGCAATTGGCGTCGTCGCGTTCGGTCTGCCGGATGAACGACGGCGGATCTAGACGGATGGCAGCGGGGTGCGACCAAAGAACCGGGAGTACTCCACTTTGGGACATCTGTCCATGACCACATCGAGGCCGGCGGCTTCGGCGCGCCCGGCGGCTTCGTGGTCGATGACACCAAATTGCATCCACACCGCCTTTGCCCCCACCGCAATGGCTTCGTCCACGTGGGGACCGGGGGATCTTCGGAAGATGTCGACGATATCGGGAGGTTCCGGAATATCAGCCAGGGTGGAGTACATCTGGAACCCGGGTATCTCCTGGTAATTCGGGTTGACCCCTACAACCTCATATCCCATGGCTTTCAGGAAGTTTGCGACTCCCAACGCATCTCGTAGCGGGTTGGGCGAAAGGCCGACCACGGCGATCGTCCGATACTTGCTGAGTACGTCTTTGGTGTCGTTCACGTATCTCCTCTTCGTTCGTGCGGGATCCTATGATTTGCGCATGCGTGTTGCGGTTACCGGAGCCAGCGGTTTTATCGGTTCGACCCTGGTCGACGTCCTGCATCGCCTCTACGGAGAGGCGGTACCGGTCGTTCGGCGTCCGCCTGGCCTGGGCGAGCTCTATTGGAAACCATCTGAGGGCATGATCGATTCCCTCGAAGGAATCGATGCGGTTGTGCATCTGGCCGGCGCCGGGCTGGCTGACGAACGCTGGACCGATGAGTACAAGAAGGAATTGGTCGAGAGCCGTACGATCGGAACCAGGCTGGTTGCGGAGGCCGTGGCCGCCTCTCCAGACACCAAGGTGTTGTTGTCTGGATCGGCCATCGGGTACTACGGCGCGCACAACGGCGACGAAATCCTGCACGAGTCTTCGCCTCCCGGGGATGACTTTCTTGCACAGCTGTGCGTCGAATGGGAGGCGGCTGCCCGGCCTGCCGCAGATGCGGGCAAAAGGGTTGCGCTCCTTCGGACCGGCCTCGTGCTGTCGCCGGATGGTGGATTACTCGAGCGGCTGCTGTTGCCATTTCGACTTGGCCTCGGCGGACCCCTTGGCAAGGGTCAATCCTGGTGGTCATGGATAACCCTGGCAGACGAAGTGGCGGCGATATGTCACCTCCTCGATGCCGACGTCGAAGGCCCGGTGAATCTGGTTGCACCGAATCCCGTCACGAACAAAGAATTCACAAAACAGCTTGGCAAAGCACTGCGCCGGCCTGCGATCATTCCCGTTCCAGCTGCCGCATTGGCGCTCTGGCAGGGATCAGAACTGGTCGAAGACATGATCATGGCGAGCCAGCGCTGCTCGGCCGACAAGCTGAGTGACTCGGGCTATGAGTTCGACCACGAACACATCGACAAAGCGTTGGCGTCCCTGGTTCACGACTAGGTGGTTGGCAGTCAACCCATGCACGACTAGCCGGCCCGGCTGATTATGCGTACCTTCGATCGCTCGCGTCGGCTGGTGGCGACCGCCCCGGCGAGAAGTGTGGCCGCCCCGACCAGCTCCCAACCGGTGATGACCTCGTCGAGAAACAGAACTCCCAGCGCGATCGACACAATTGGCATGAAATAGGTGAGAATCGATGCCCTGGGACCACCCACGCGGCCGGCGAGCGTCGCGGCCAGGACAAACGCCACGCCCGTGCCGAGCACGCCCAGGGCAATGAGCGACACCATCGGCCCCCACGCGAAATCAACGTCCGGGATTGCCCAGAGTCCGGGAACAATCCAGATCGCCAATGCCACCATCTGGGTACGCCAGATAGTCGGGAGACCACCATATTTTTGTTGGAGAGGGACAGCGAGGTTGAGGGCGACCCCGTAACTGACGTTGGCCGCAATCACCATGACCACGCCCAGCGCCGAAACCGACCCTTCTCCGAGCGAAGGCCATGAGATGAGGCCGATGCCGATCGTACCGAGAGCAACCCCCGCCAGTTGCACCCACCTTGGCATGGATTTGAGGAGCAGTGAACCGACCAGCATCGCGAATATGGGCGTTCCTGCGTTGAGCATGCCTGCCACCGCGCTGTCGATCCATTGTTCGCTGAAAGAAAACATCGCGAACGGAAAGGCCATCCAGAGCACCCCGAGCAGAAGGAATCGGGAGCGATCGCCGACATCGATCGGAACCCGAACCCGGGCCATCACGCTCAGCGCTGCGAATCCGAACGCGATGCGACCGAGTGTGACGATCTGGGGCGGGAACGACTCGAGCGCGACGGCGATGAAATAGAAGGACGCGCCCCAGATGAAGGCCGGGACGGCCAACAGTGCCCACTCCGACGCCCCGAAGGCTTGGTCGTTGGATCCACGCGACGTGCTGACGAGGCGAGTCATTCACGCGAGATTAGGTTGCGTCCGCAGGTGCGAAGAGACCGATTCGGACATATCAATCGGGGATCCCCGGGCCGGTTTGCCGAGCAGCAGACGTAAGGAATACATCGAGGATCCGCAGGGAACTAGATTTGCCTCATGTCAGCCACCCAGGAAATCCCCGAACTTGCCAGAGAAGCCTTCGATTTGTCGAAGCAGTATCTGCGGCAAGAAACGCTCGAGCCTGCCAAGAACCTGGGGAGAGTCGCAGGCTACGGCGTCGCCGCAGCCCTGGTATTCGGGTTGGCAACGTTGTTTCTCGGTGTGGCAGGCATGCGGATCGTGGTCGGACTGCTCCCGGACACCACCATTTGGCAAGGGACCGGTTATATGATCAGCGGAGTCGTGATGCTGGCGCTGGCCGCATTCGTGGGATGGCGAGCGTCGACGTCCCGGGACGATACGTCGTCGGGATCCGGTTGAGGATCACCCCGAGACAGGACAACGGAGAGGACCGCGATGGAGAGGATGCTGTGTGATTGAACCCGATGACCTGAAGAAGAAGTTCGGCGAATTGCAGCAAGCGGTGGACGAGACTGCTGCCTCGATCAAGAACAAAGGCACGATCATCGCGATCGTGATCGTGATCGCGATGGCAGTGGTGTTTCTCCTGGGCCGACGTAAAGGCGGAAGTGTCGCCGGCCAACAACTCGAGATATATCGAATTCGCTAAGTCAGCGTTTGCCCCGGTCCATGTTCTTGAGCTGACGTTTTGAGATCGGGTAGTCCTTGATGAGATCTCCGGTAATCGCGGAGAGGTCGGATCCGACCGGACCGGTGCCCTTCGGCACGCGAACGATGTAGCTCGCCCCGGGCTTCAGAGACTTACGGGTCAGCCGCACTCTGTTCGGCGCAGTGCGTTTCCTCAGATAGCTGAATACCGACGCACCTGCCCAGAATCCGATGATCCATGGCGATTGGCGGGTTCGGGTTGATTTGAACAGCTGCGAGATTGCGTAGCGGTAGAACTTCACACTCTGCAGGTTAGGCTTTCGAACCGTGTTTAAGAACCGCCAGAAGTTTGTGCAAATCGTGGCAGTCGTCGTCGTGGTCGGCATGGTCCTCACCGTGCTTGCCGGCGTCTTGACGAGCTGATGAAGGTCATCCTCCGCCACCCCACGCGGGAGGTGGAGGTCGATGGCATGTCGACTGTCAGCTCAGTCCTCAAGTGGCTCGAGATTCTTCCGGAGACGGTCCTGGTCATCCGTGACGGCGAGTTGCTTCTCGCCTCGGAGCACCTGGAACCCGACGACGTCATCGAGCTGCGGCCTGTCATCTCGGGGGGCGCTGGGAACCCTTCGGGTTCCTTGGGAGTTGCTTCGCAACTCCTGGGAGCTGGGTCTGAACTCCATGAGACTGGGAACCCTTCGGGTTCCTTGGGAGTTGCTTCGCAACTCCTGGGAGCTGGGTCTGAACTCCATGAGACTGGGAACCTTCCCGTTTCCTTGGGAGTTGCTTCGCAACTCCTGGGAGCTGGGTCTGAACTCCATGAGACTGGGAACCTTCCCGGTTCCTTGGGAGGTGCGGGGAACGCTTCGGGTTCCTTGGAAGTTGCTTCGCAACTCCATGAGAGACGTGATGTTGGGAATCCCTTCCGGGAAACGTCTGAACTCCCTGGGGATCTTTCAGTGGGGGAGCGTTCGCCATGAAATGCCGGGTATGTCGGGGGAAGGCGGCCATCAAGATTCGACGGCATAACGCCGCCTTCTGTCCAGAACATTTCACGGCGCACGCCGTCCGACAGGTCGAAAAAGCCATCAAAGACTTCGACATGGTGACGTTCGAAGACCGCCTCTTGCTAGGTGTCTCGGGCGGAAAAGACAGCCTCGCAATGTGGGATATTCTCACCCGGCTCGGCTATTCGGTGGATGGCGTATATCTGGAGCTCGGTATCGGAGGAGAGCTTTCCGAGGAGGAGGGTCACGCATACAGCGATGTCAGCCGTCAATACTGCGAGTCCTTCGCCTCGGACCGGGGCCTGAAGCTCGAAATCATCGACCTGTCGACGCGTTACGGCTTCACGATTCCCGAGGCTGCAACCGAAACCCGGCGAGTCCCATGCTCGGTCTGTGGCTTGTCGAAGCGATACATCCTCAATCAAGCTGCCCTGGATGGCGAGTACGACGCTCTTGTCATGGGCCACAACCTCGACGACGAGGCGGCGACGCTCATGGGGAACGTGTTGCAATGGAACACCGAGTACATCGGACGTCAACACCCGGTGCTGCCTGCTTCCGGCAACGGTTTGATTCGGAAAGTCAAGCCCCTCATCCGTCTGGCCGAGCGTGAAACCGCCGCCTACTGCATTCTCAACGGCATCGATTACGAGGTCGAAGAATGTCCGATGGTCGAGGGCAATACGGGTATCAAGATGAAAGAGTGGCTCAACGAGCTGGAGGAACGAGCACCCGGAGCCAAACACAGGTTCCTGTTTGGCTACCTCGAGAACGCGGCGGATCGGTTCTCGAGCGAGCAGCCTCACCTCACTACCTGTCAGTCCTGCGGGCAACCGACCATTGGGGAGACGTGTGCCTTCTGCCGCCTGGAAATCAGGATGAAAGCGTGAAGTTTTCCGAGGGTGATCAGTGCATGCTGATCGACCAAAAAGACCGCAAGTATCTGGTCAGCCTCCAATCGGGAGGCCAGTTCCACTTCCATCGGGGTTTCCTCGCACACGACACCATCATCGGTCTCGATTCGGGGAGCATCGTCGAATCGAGCGGGGGAGCGAAGCTGACGGCGCTTCATCCACGTTTGGCGGACTTCATCCTCAGGATGAAACGAGGCGCCCAGGTCGTCTATCCAAAGGACATCGGGCACATCATTGTGTGGGGCGATATCGCACCCGGGCAGACGGTCGTAGAAGCCGGAACCGGCTCGGGAGCCCTAACGTGCGCCCTTGGGCGAATCGTGGGTTCCACCGGTCGCCTGGTTTCGGTAGAGCGCCGGGACGACCATGCAGCCCACGCTGCGAAGACCATCGAGCGATTCTTCGGAGGGATTCCGTCCTGGATCGAGTTGACCATCGGCGACGTCGCCGACCACATTGAAGAAACCCGCCCCGACCGGGTGGTGCTCGACCTGCCTGAGCCATTCGAGGTCGTTCCGGCGGTGGCTACCGGCCTGCAGCCGGGAGGCGTGCTGACGACCTACGTGCCGACCGTGCCGCAGCTTCAACAGACCCAGGACGCACTCGACCAGGCCGGGTGCTTTGCCGATGTCATGCACCTCGAAGTCATGCAGCGCACATGGAATGTCACGGGACGATCGGTCCGCCCGGACCATCGGATGGTGGGGCATACCGGTTTCCTGACGTTCGCTCGTAAGCTGGCGGGCGCTCCATGAAACTCAGAGCAAAGAGAACCATCGGGACAGTGCACAGAACGGGGTACAATCGTCGTTGGCCGATAGGCCGGGCTTGAGACCGATCTCAGTCCGTAGCTGCAAAGGTGGTAGCTGTACCTGCAAGGTCAGTAGTAAAGGTTTCGACGTAAAGGTTTCGACGTAAAGGTTTCGATGTGAAAGTTTGGATTGATCAGGACCTCTGCACCGGAGACGGTCTCTGCGAGGAGATTGCACCCGATGTGTTCGTATTGCTCGACGATGGTCTGGCCTACGTTCGGGAGGGCGAAAAGGTTTTCGCGGCAGAGAAGGGCAATCCTGAGGGCGCCGAGGGACTGGCGGTAGTACCTTCCGGTCAGGAAGATCTGGTTGTCGAATCTGCCGAAGAGTGTCCGGGTGAGTGTATTTTCATCGAACCCTGATCGGACGTCCGACTGGACGAGATTTGTAGCGAAAGGCGCCCTGGTGGCGCCTTTTTCGCGCCCGACAATTCATGCCGGCCCCCTCTTCCACGCACGTCTGACTGCCATGCTGTGGTAGATTCTGGAAGCTATTACCGCGTTTTTCGCGAACCGATTCCCTATCTTGACCCACTCGTATACTGCTTATCCGTGGCAGCCGACCGACCGATAAGGAACCTATGAGCGACGAAGCCAGAGACGTGGCCGAGCTCCGGGCGACGATCCGGAATCTCGAAGACGAGATCATGATCTTACGCCGCCGCATGCAAGACTCACCGCGACGGGTCCGCGTGCTCGAAGAACGCCTGCTCGAGACCAAAGGCCAGCTTTCCCAAGCTGCCTCTCAAAACGACAAGCTCAGCGTTGCGCTCGAGGAAACTCGCGAGCAGCTGGCAATCCTCCGCGATGAGGTCGAGAAGCTCACATCACCGCCAAATCCATTCGGAACCATTCTGGGCATCAACGCTGATGGTACGGCAGATGTGTTCACAGGCGGCCGGAAGCTCAGGGTCAACGTCGAGCCGACGATCGAGATCAAGAGCCTCGAACGGGGGCAAGAAGTGCTGTTGAACGAGGCGTACAACGTTGTCGACCTGCGCGACTTCACGATCCAGGGCGACGTCGTGACTGTCAAGGACATCATGGATGAAGAGCGGATCCTGATCCTGTCCAGGGGAGACGAGGAGAGAGTGGTTCGCCGCTCCGAGCCGATGCTCGGTGAATTCGTCCGGGTAGGCGACCACGTGCGTATCGAACCCAAGACGGGACTCGTTCTCGAGCGCCTGATTCGCCCTGAAGTCGAAGAGCTCGTTCTCGAAGAAGTCCCGGATGTGACATACGACCAGGTCGGGGGTCTCACGGACCAGATCGAAATGATCCGCGATGCGGTTGAGCTGCCGTTCGTTCACAAGGATCGTTTCGTCGAGTACCAGCTGGAGCCCCCGAAGGGGATTCTGCTATACGGGCCTCCTGGCTGCGGTAAGACGCTGATCGCGAAAGCGGTCGCCAACAATCTGGCACAGGCCGTCGCCGAGAAGGAAGGCCACGCCGACGCACGTTCTTATTTCTTGAATATCAAGGGTCCGGAGCTTCTCAACAAATATGTCGGTGAGACAGAGCGACAGATACGGCTGATTTTCCAGCGGGCCAAGGAGCGGTCCGACGAAGGTGTGCCGGTCATCGTGTTCTTTGACGAAATGGACAGCCTGTTTCGGACACGCGGCACGGGGATATCGTCCGACGTCGAATCCACCATCGTTCCTCAATTGCTGTCCGAACTCGACGGTGTCGAAGCGCTCAAGAACGTAATCGTCATAGGCGCATCCAATCGAGAAGACCTGATCGACCCGGCGATCCTGCGCCCGGGCAGGCTGGATGTGAAGATCAAGATCGATCGGCCGAACAATATGGCAGCTCGACAGATCTTCGCGATCTACCTCAAAGAAAACCTTCCCCTCGACGCGGAGGAGCTTGACAGATACGGCAAGGATCGGCAGAAAATGATGACCGCGATGGTGAACTCTGCTGTCGATGCGATGTATGACGTCAGCGACGAGAACCGGTTTCTCGAGGTCACCTACGCCAACGGCGACAAGGAAGTTTTGTACTTCAAGGACTTCAGCAGCGGCGCGATGATCGAAAACGTGGTCAGGCGAGCCAAGAAAGAGGCCATCAAACGAGAGATCGAAACCGGGCTAGGTGGCATCCGCGCCGCGGACCTCATCGAGTCCGTTGTTCGAGAATTCCGCGAGCAAGAAGATCTACCGAATACCACCAACCCCGATGACTGGGCCAAGATCAGTGGCAAGAAGGGTGAACGGATCGTGTACGTTCGCACGCTTATCGAGGGCAATAGAGAGAGCCGGACGATCGAGACCACCTCGACCGGTCAGTATCTCTAGGGACGCCTCTAAGCTGATCCTCCTGCGCTCGGCACCTCCCCGCCCGAGCCACGATGCAGGTCGCACGTCGGACTGCGGGAGGTTTGGTGGCGAGGCGACGAATGGGGCAGCGGCCAAAGACATGAGGACACAGTGACCAGGGCCATCCACAAGGTCATCGGGACCGAAACCGAGTTTGGAATCGCTCTCCGTGGCAATCCTGAATTCAATCCCGTGTTGCTCTCGTCGATACTCGTCAACTCGTACGCCGGGCTGCGGGCCCGCATTCAGTGGTCCCATGAAGAGGAAAGCCCTGGTCGTGATGCTCGCGGATACGGTCCCGAAGGTGGTTTCATACCCGATCTCGACAGCGGATTGGTGAACGTCGTTCTCGCAAACGGCGCTCGCCTGTATGTCGACCACGCTCACCCGGAGTACTCGTCGCCCGAATGCTTCGATCCACTGGAGGCTGTGCTCTACGACAAGGCCGGCGAAGTCGTGATGGCGAGGGCAAAGAGCGGTTCGGTGAACGTATTCGACGACGGTGAAGAACTTCTCGTCCACAAGAACAACTCAGATGGCAAATCGAACTCCTATGGTGCCCATGAAAACTATTTGTTGAGCCGGCAGGTTCCGTTCGGCGACGTTGTCTCCCATCTGTTGCCGTTCATGGTCAGCCGCCAGGTGATCACTGGCTCGGGAAAACTCAAGTCAGAGAACGGTCGGACTGCGGTTCCCTACCAGATCACCCAACGGGCCGATTTCTTCGAGGAAGAAGTTGGTCTGGAAACGACGCTGAAGCGGCCACTCATCAACACTCGCGACGAGCCGCACGGTGACCCGAGTAAGTATCGGCGCCTCCATGTCATCGTCGGCGATGCCAACATGTCGGAAGTCCAGATGCTCGTCAAGCTCGGTTCTACGGCTCTCATGTTGTCGATGATCGAGGATGAGGTTCTCACCGCCCCTCCCCGGCTCGCCGATGCCGTTACCGCTCATTGGCAAATCAGCCACGATCCGACCCTCAAGCACACGGTCGAGCTGGACAACGGCGATGTCGTCACCGCCCTGAACTTGCAGTGGCTGATGTTCGAACAGGCCGCGAAATACGTTGAAAACAACGAATTACCGGAGAGCTACGCGATGGTGATCTCGGAATGGGAATCACTACTCGGCGACCTCGAGGCCGATCCGGTGCTGACGGCTGACCGGCTTGACTGGACGGCCAAGATGCAGCTTCTCAATCAGTATCGAGACCGGGATGAACTCGACTGGGACGATCCCAAGCTGTCCTTGGTAGCTCTCCAGTACCACGACATCGAGCCAGAACGCGGCCTTCACTACAAGCTGACCCGGGCCGGACGAATGCGACGGCTGTTCACAAACGAGCAGATCGAAGCGGCTGTTGACCGGCCACCCGAACGCACCCGGGCCTATTTCCGCGGCGAATGCGTTCGCCGTTACCAGGAGTGGCTCAAAGCGGCCAACTGGGATTCTCTCGTATTTGACGTCGGGACCGATGTCCATCAGCGAATTCCGATGATGGAACCCCTCAACGGCAACCGGGAGCTGGTAGAGGGCTTGCTGGATGCCTCGCCGGATCCGAAATCTCTCATAGAAGGACTTTCGGCCTGATCGTTCCCGTCCGACGAAAGCCGGGGCATAATGTCAGACGCGCCATACTGCTACCTATCTACGGATACCTATTTTCCGTCAACCAGATTTTCCATAATCCAGACGTGTAGTACAAAGAGGAGTCGGCATGACCGAACGGGAACAGAGCTCATCGAGATCCGAGTCCACTGACGAGGTCGAGACGGAAATCGAGTCGTCCGAAACCGGCGAAGAGCTGACCGAAAAGATCGATGACCTACTCGACGAGATCGATTCGGTTCTCGAAGAGAATGCAGAAGAGTTTGTGAAGAACTACGTCCAAAAGGGCGGGGAGTGAGTTTGGACCTCCCGAACGGATTCGACCACCGGCACGAATCGAGTTTCACAGACTTGTTGCGCCGGGCGGGTCAGATGCCCACCTGGGATGTTGGTGCGATCGATCTGGCAGGAGCCCCCGAGGCGACGACCGTCCTTGCGCTCAAGACTGCAGACGGGGTGGCGATGGTGGGGGACCGGCGGGCGACGATGGGCAATCTCATCGCTCATAGGCGAATGGACAAGGTCTTCCCGGCTGATTCTCATTCAGCGGTTGCCATCGCGGGCACAGCCGGCATCGCAATGGAACTCGTCAAGCTGTTTCAAACGGAACTGGAGCACTACGAAAAGCTCGAGGGCAACCGGCTGTCGCTCGAAGGCAAGGCCAACTACCTGGGGGCGCTGGTGCGCAATCAGATGCCTCTTGCCCTGCAGGGCATGGCAGTCGTTCCGCTGTTCTGTGGCTATGACGAACGCGACGAGCGGGGCCGGATCTACACGTACGACGTAGTCGGCGGACGCTACGAGGAGGTCGACTATGCGGCAACCGGCTCAGGAAGCCTGCATGCCAAGGCGTATTTACGCGCTGTGTTCCGCGACGACCTCTCCAAAGAAGAAGCCGCCGCGGCGGCTATCGAGGCGATTGTCGCAGCCTCCGATGAAGACACTGCCACCGGGGGTCCAGACATTCAACGGGCCATATTTCCGATCGTGGCAGTCGTAGACGCCGGAGGGTATCAGGAGGTCGATGAAGCCGAAGTTGCCCGTATCTCTCGCGAAGTCTTGGAGCGCCAATCATGACGATGCCGTTCTACGTGCCTCCCGAGCAGCTCATGCAGGACCGGGCCGAGTTCGCCCGCAAAGGCATTGCCAAGGGCCGGTCCATCCTGGCCATCGAATACGCAACGGGCATTCTCATTGTTGCCGAAAACCCCAGCCGGGCTCTCAACAAGATCGGTGAGGTATACGACAAGATCGCCTTCGCCGGCGTCGGCAAATACAACGAATTTGAATCACTGCGGGTTGCAGGGATCCGACATGCGGACGTAAAGGGCTTCAACTACGGGCGGGAAGACGTGAATGCCAAGGGACTGGCCAACGCCTACGCCCAAACGCTCGGTACGGTCTTCACGAACCAACCCAAGCCGTTTGAGATCGAACTTCTGATTGCCGAGGTCGGTAATGAAGCCGACGACAACCGGCTCTTTCGGATTCGGTACGACGGAACGCTGGGGGATGAGCGAGACTTCTGTGCCATAGGTGGGCAGGAAGAAGAGCTCACAGAGGTATTGCGAGACCGCTACGAAAGTGGATTGTCGCTCGACGCGGCCGTCGCGATGGCCATCGGAGCCTTCGAAGCCGTCGAGGAACGAACCATCCCGTCAAACGAGTGGGAGGCGGCCGTGGTCGACAGGGAGAACGGGCGCCGGTCCTTCCGCCGTTTGACTGCCGATGAAATCGAGGCCGCCCGCAACCGAAGCTAGCTGGCCGGTCGTTCTCCGACCGGGACGGCTTGGTCCGGTGTCCAACACGGGGGAGGGGGTACTCTGGTCGCAATGGATCGCAGGATATTTGGAATCGAGAATGAGTACGGGGTCACGTGCACGTTGCGCGGTCAACGACGACTCTCACCTGATGAGGTCGCCCGCTACCTCTTCCGGCGGGTGGTCAGCTGGGGTCGGTCGTCGAATGTCTTTCTCGAAAACGGCGCGAGGCTCTACCTCGACGTAGGCAGTCACCCCGAATACGCCACCCCCGAGTGCGACAACCTCCTCGATGTCGTGGCCCATGACAAGGCCGGTGAACGGGTGTTGGCGGCATTGGTCGACTCGGCCGAAAAGCGGCTCGAGGAGGAAGGGATCCGGGGAGATGTCTATCTCTTCAAGAACAACACCGACTCGGCAGGCAACTCGTATGGCTGTCACGAGAACTACCTCGTTGGTCGCCAGGGTGATTTCCAGAAGATGATCGACACCATGATTCCGTTTTTTGTGAGTCGCCAGGTGTTTGCCGGTGCGGGCAAGTTGCTGCACACCGCTCGCGGAACGGTGTATTGCTTGGCCCAGCGCGCCGAGCACATATGGGAGGGAGTGTCCTCGGCCACCACGCGAAGCCGCCCGATCATCAATACCCGTGACGAACCACACGCCGACGCCGAGCGCTATCGTCGGCTCCATGTCATAGCGGGCGACTCAAACATGAGCGAATACACGAATTTCGTGAAAGTAGGCGCCGCTCTGGCCATTCTTCAGATGCTCGAAGATGAAGTTGTGTTTCGTGATCTCTCGCTCGAGAACCCGATCCGGGCCATCCGTGAAATCAGTCACGACATGTCGTGCCGCCGCAAGGTTCGTCTGGCCAACGGTCGAGAGCTGTCGGCTCTCGATATGCAGTGGGAATACCTGGAGCGAGCTGTCAGATATGCCAGGACGACCGGTTTCCCTCCGCAGGTCGAGAAAGCGGTCGATATGTGGGAGTACCTGCTCACCAATTTGGAAAAAGACCCTCTAGGCCTCAGACGAGAGGTCGATTGGGTGGCGAAATACCACCTGCTCGAACAGTATCGGGCCCGGCACGATCTGGCCCTGAGTTCGCCCCGTTTGTCGTTGTTGGACCTGGCGTATCACGACGTCAACCAGCAGCGAGGCCTGTTCTATATCCTCCAGAGTCGCGGCATGATGGATCGGGTGGTGACGGACGACGCCATCGAGAAGGCGATGACCATGGCACCTCAGACAACCCGGGCAAAGTTGCGAGGCGACTTCATCAAGGCGGCAAAAGCCAACAAACGTGATTTCACAGTTGACTGGGTACACCTGAAACTCAACGACCAGGCGCAGCGTACCGTGCTGTGCAAGGACCCGTTCAAGGCGGTAGACGAACGGGTAGAACGCCTCATTGCCAGCCTCTGAGGGCTATCGAGCGCGGTAGCGAGATTCCTCGCATGGGTGCTTCATCCTCCGGTTCCCATGACATACGCTTCCAGCGCCCGTACTGCCGGGCTTACGGCGCACCTATTCGGGATTCGAGCATGAACAAAGTCATCGAACGCATCATCAATCTGCTCGCCTTCCTGCTCACGGTTGGCCGCCCCGTGTCGGCGGAGGAGATCAGATTCACGGTCGCCGGCTACGACCAGCCCACGGATGAGGCCTTCCGTCGCATGTTCGAACGGGACAAAGACTTGTTGCGGGGCCTGGGTATCCCTATGAAGCTGGCTCCGACCGATCACTGGGAGGTCGAGTTCGGTTATGTCGTCGATCCAGCCGAGTACCAGCTGGTTGATCCCGGCCTGACAGACGAAGAACGAGCGGCGCTGTGGCTGGCTGCACAAGTTGTCCGCGTCGGTGGCGAGCCCACCGGCCCGGAGGCGATGTTCAAGCTGGGTGGAGCACCCGCGTCAACCACCGGCGAGCCGCTGGCGGCCAACCTCGGAGCTGACCTCGACACAGTTGCTGCTCTCTTCGATGCCGTTGCGCGTCACGCTCGTATCGGGTTCGACTACCGGGACAAAGCTCGCAAGGTCGATCCGTACGGGTTGGCACACCGCCATGGTCATTGGTACGTCGTTGGGCGCCAACGAGACATCGACGACATTCGGGTGTACCGGGTCGATCGGCTCGAAAACCTTGCGGTAGGTGAACAAGATGAGGCTTTCGACCGACCCAGGGGGTTCCGGGTGGATGAGGCCATGATCGAGCGACCATGGGAGGCCGGAGACGAGTTGTACCGTGCGACGGTCCGCTTCGACTCCGACGTTGCCTGGCTGGCGCGACGTGAACTCCCACCACAGGCGGTCACGGGCGAAGCCGAAGATGGCTCGACCACGGCATCGTTTGACGTCGCAAACCCGGATGCCTTCATCGGTTGGATCATCGGATTCGTGGATAAGGCAGAGATCCTCGAGCCGCAGGCGCTGCGGGATCGCCTCGTGGCACACATCTCGGAGGTGGCGGTGCCATGACCAGTCCAAAAACCGTCAAACGCCTGCGTCGCATTCTGGGCATGCTCCCCTACGTAATCGCGAATCCGGGGGCGGATATCGCGGAGGTGATCGAACGGTTCGATTACACGAGGGAATCTGAGCTGGTAGATGACCTCAATCTCATTTTCATGTGCGGTCTCCCTGGCTACGGTCCCGGCGATCTCATCGACGCTGACGTCGAGGAGGGAGCAGTTTGGGTTGACATGGCGGACTATTTTGCCTCGCCTTC
>JAHEJY010000164.1 GCA_024638625.1 Actinomycetes bacterium | reverse complement strand
TCGAATGCAGGATTCCGGGCGCCGACGTGAATCCGTACCTGGCCTACGCGGCAGTTCTGGCCTCGGGGCTCGATGGGATTCGAAACCAGATCGAACCACCTGCCATGTTCGTCGGTGACGTGTATCAAGCCGAGCAGCTCCCCCGCGTTCCGCGAACGCTGAGAGACGCGACGGACCTCTTCGAAGCCAGCGAGTTCGTTGCGCAGGCACTTGGGGAAGATGTTCAAGGCCACTACACACATTTCTTTCGCATGGAGCAGCATGCCTATGACAACTCGGTCACCGATTGGGAGAAGTGGCGGTACTTCGAACGTATTTGAGAGCTGAGACGCTCTGTGCCACACGCCCGCAAGAAACCGGTGGGGCCGGGTCTCACTAGCGTGGCCGGGTGGAGCTGACCCGTATATGAGTACCGGAGCAACCGGGTTACCGATCATTCTTGCGTCGTTGTCACTCGTCTTCATGTCGATGGTGCTTGCATGGAGAATTGGTCTCAATATCTCCCGGGAGGTGATCGTCGCAGCCGCCCGGGCGACGGTTCAGCTGCTCGGTGTGGGTGTGTTGTTCACCTTCATCTTCCAGTCGTCCAGCGCGATGTGGCTGGCGTGGCTGTGGGTTGTGGTCATGGTCATCATCGCAACCGTCGTGGTCCGCAGAAGAGCAGAACTACCGATAGAACGGCTCTTCGTCGTTGCCGGGGTCGCCATCCTGGCGACAGCATCCATCAGTATCGCGCTCACATTCGGGTTCGGCGTTTTCCCCTACGAGCCTGTAGCCCTCGTCGTCGTCGCGGGAATAACGATCGGGAACGCTGTGCCGTCGGCGGTTCTGGCTGTAGACCAATCCATGAATCTCTGTCGAGATCGTATCGGAGATATCGAAGCCGTACTGGCCTTGGGATTTGACCGCAGGCAGGTGGTCCGATTTATGAGCCAGCGAGCTGCCAGATCGGCCCTCATTCCACAGGTCGAGCGCACCAAAGTGGTTGGGCTCATAGCTCTCCCGGGAGCCATGACCGGTCTCCTTCTGGCAGGTATTGAACCGGTGGAAGCTGTAGCAATCCAGTTGCTCGTGATGTTCCTCGTCTTGGGGACCGCGGCCGTGTGCGTGGTCTCGCTGGTCACTGCGGTTACGACTGCGGCCGTGACGGCGGATTTACGTGTCAGCGATTGGGTGCGGCCCGCCTGAGTGCCACACCAGTGGGTTCACCGTTGGGGTCCGCGCGTGCCGTAGTGCGGGGTGTGCGGATCATGAATGGGGGGTGGGCCCACGGCGGCTTCCTGTGCGTATGCGACACGTAGCCGCATCCAGGCAGATAGGAAGAGCAGTCCACTGAAGACAGCGAATCCGATGAAGAGGACTTGCGATCCACCGAGCCCGTAGATGAGGGGACCCAAACCGGCAGTCAATGTCGCACTCACGAGGCCTGCCGCCTCCAGGAGGGCATGTCCGACAGCGGCCCGGGCAGCTCCCGTCACTTCTAGCAGGATGATCTCGATGGCCAGGAAAGCGAACGATTCGCCGATGGTTTCGACGACTCCGGCGGCGGAGACGAGGACGACCGAGCCCAGCACGCCGAAGAGAACGATCGCCGGAACGATGACAAGGAATGAAGGCAAGAGCACTCTGGCTCCACCAACCCGTTCCGCCAGGGCACCCGCTTTCGTCGGCAACACGAGCAATGGCAGGCCGATGAAAACGAGGGCGACCGCAGTGGCGTCGGTAGTTGCCCCGAGGTCCGTCAGGTAGCGATCCACCGTGGCATCGAAGACGCCGATGAACCCGAAGAGGGCGACCTGGGACAAGACCGCGGCCTGGACACGCGGACGCCGGATGAGGTCGGCCAGGTCGCTGTAGTCGACCGGTGCCGTCGCGATATCAGTCTTTGAAATCGCGAGAATCGCTGGCAGGCCAAAGGCGGCGAGGACGGCTCCAACCGCCCAAAAAGGCGTCTCGAATGAGATCCGCCCGAGCACCGCCCCGATCGGCGGCCCCGTCAGAAAGCCGGCGACGCCGGTCGACAACAGGGTGCCGAGCTTGGCACCCGCTCCCTCGGTATCCATACCGATGATCGCCTTGCGGGCGGCGACTCCATAGAGGCCGAGGCCGACGCCCACCAGACCCCTCGTCAGAGCCAGTGTCCAGGTCTGTGAAGCGAAGACAAACCCGACTGTTCCTACCACACCCGCGACTACGCCGATCGTGGCAAGCACGCTGATATGTCCACGGTCAGCAAGGGGCGCCAGCAACAGCTGGGCGACCAGGGCTGCGAGGAAGCCCATCGCGGCTACGACCCCGAGCTCCCAGGTCTCGAGCCCGTTGCGCTCCTGGAGATCGGCGAGGAAAACGAACACCAGGCCGATAGAGGCAGCCATGAGATAGTTGACGGCGTAGATGAGGCGGGTGGACATGGGCGCGAGGCTACAGCTCAGAATGCAGATCGAACGTCGCGTTATGCGGGCGATACCGGGACCGGCTGCCCTCGTGAACGGGTTAGGTGGCGATCACGTCACCTGATAGACGCGGCCTTCGCCCGGTCGCAGGTTCTCAATGCGATGGAAGTGGCCGTTGTATGTGAGCCGCCGGTCACCTTCGTCGGTACCGCCGTGCGTGGAGAAGACCTCGGTCAGTACGAGTTCTCCATCGAGCGCGGGAATGCCGAAGAAACCCGAGTCGTGATCGAGGTCGGCGTTCGTAGCGATCACATAGCGGGGGTTCTCCTGAGTCCAGACGGCAGTGCCCCGGAGGGTGGTTGCGTCGGGAGGAATGAGCCAGCGGGTGGTTGCGTCAGAGATCTGTGGCAAGATCGACTCGACGAACAATCGAATTGCTGTGATCGTTTCGAATAGACCCTCGTTTTCGCCCCACACGTATTCGGATCCCGAACGGGCTTTCGAGGGATAGAAGTTGTCTTCGCCCCGCTCCCAGAACACGAAGAGCTTGGTGTAGCGCTCGTTTTCGGCCGGACGGTACCGCACGTCCCTGGTTTCGAAGCCGAGAGCGGTGTAGCTGGGCATGTCGGTCAACAGCAGAGCCGTGAGATACCGGAGGGCATTGCCCGCCCGGTAGAACTCGTCGAAGCGAGGGTCATCTTTGTCGGCCGTCATAACCCCGTAGGCAGGAGCGCATGCCCGCGTCGCCAGGTCGTCGAGGTACCGACGAAACCTCCGCAGATACTCGTGGTCTCCCACCACGGTGGACTGCAGATCACCCAGGGTTGCATCTGCCAGCGATGCATCGAGGTGATCCAGCTCTTCGCCGAACTGAAAAACGTCGCGAGCCGGAAGAAAACTCTCCGCGAAATATCCGAATGACGGCCTTGTCTCTTGCACCTTCTCCTTCACCGCCCGGAGGATGTCGTAGTAGCCGGCGTCGACATCGTCCGGCACTCCCTCCGGCCTCATTTGCACATGCGACATGTCCCCGCGCATGAAATCGAAATTCCCGGTCGTGATGGCTTCGGCATACCTCCCGATCACGTAGTTCCAGGTGCTGACCCGGGGACTGTCGAAATCGATGTGCCACTGATCATTGCCATCAAGACGCTCATAGAGCTTGTACCTGGCCAAGGGGGTGAACACCCGCGACATGAACGTCGGGTCGTTCATGTCGTAGTCGTACCAAAGCATGTCGTACTGGTCTCGCACCGGTGGTGCGTCGGCGACCCGAATACCCCGGAATGGCACGCCCATCGTGGCGGGCACAGGCTCGTAGCCATACCATTTGAGCCGTTGTATGAGACTGAGTCGACGCCCGTTGCGACCGTCGCGATCAGTGGTGGCACCGAACAGCAGCTCGAGACGATCTTGATCGTCAAGATCGAACAATCGCTCACGATCCGCCGGCAACGAGCCATCGTCCGGTCCTACTGCAGGCCCGGACTCCACCAGCCACTCGAAGATGAGCTCGGATACCGCTTCCTCGACTGCATCGGAATGATCGACGATGCGGCCGTCCCGCACCTGCATCCACTCGAAACGCGATGGCTTGCCGAGCGCCATCTCGCTGAAACGGTCGGCGTGGGGGATCACATCCATGCCGACTTTGCGGCCCATCACATGGAGAAGATTGGTCGTTGCGCGCAGTTGACGCTCAGCCGTGGTCAGGTACGGCGCCAGTGCCGACATCTCGTCCGATAGGAATTCCGGATTCAGATTCCAACTCGCCGGACCGTAGAGACTGTCGGCGACGCCCGGCTCCCAGAGCGGAAGAAGATGAATCGAATCGAACGCGACAGGCACGGTGAGTGCGTATTTGATGACTCCGGCAAATGACGAAACGGTGCGGACGTTCACACCCACGATGTTTGTTCTTCGCATCCAGCTGGAGTCAGGTCTGGTTGACACCGGCGACCGAATGGGACGCGAGAGTCCAGAGTTCGGAACCCTGGGATCCGTTGCCTCCTGGGACAGCGCGGTGTCGATCGCCGGCCCGAATCGCATACGCAGCAAGTCGACGACCGTCGATAATCGAAGGCCAAGGGCTTCTTTCGGTAGCAGGCGTGGAACAAACGAAGCTGCCCGGTCGGCGTAGGCGACAAATTGATCCTGATACGGGTTCTGAGGTTCCACAGGTGCAATCTATTGTGGCCGCGCCGTCATGGCATGGCGTGTGGCCGGTAGCCTTTGTGAATGGCGACCGGGAAGCTGATGACTGCGGGTGGGCCCATCGATCCTCCAGCCCGCGTGCTGGTCGTGGTCGCCCACCCCGACGATGTGGATTTCGGCTGTTCCGGCACCATCGCCCACCTGTCCCGACTCGGATCCCACGTCGCATACTGTCTGGTGACATCGGGGGACGCAGGCGATGACGATATGACTGTTCCGCAAACGGAGCTCGCGGCCCTGCGAGAAGCCGAGCAAACAGCCGCCGCAGCCGAGGTGGGTGTCCTCGAGCTCCACTGGCTCCGCAGACCCGACGGTCTCGTCGAGGCTGGTCTCGACTTGCGACGCGACATCGCCCGCGT
>JAHEJY010000163.1 GCA_024638625.1 Actinomycetes bacterium | reverse complement strand
CGAGCGAGTGGTCCAACGAGTTTGTTCAGGACGTGGCTGACGGTCAGCTTGTCGAAGTCGAGTTGAAGATGGCTACCGGATCGTTGCCGGGGCCACCCCGCATACTGATCGATGTGCGGTTTACGGACGGGGACGGGACGGTGCATATCGCTCAGTACGACGTCAATCGGACCGACATCGTCTACGACGACTGATGGAAAACAATTCGCCGATCAGCACATTTCGAGCACCCGCTCGTTGATGTCCGTGATACAGTGCAACTAACTGAACGACCGTTAAGTAAAGCCACTCGAGCGACCCGGCGAGACAGCCGGCAACCCACACGGCGCCGCCAGCGCCACCTCCTAAAGGAAAGGATCATGGCAACTCTCACAACGCAACGACCTCCCCATGACAACAAGCCAAACCGACCGATCGGTATGTGGCTCGCCATCGCAACGGTGCTGTTGGCCGTGATTCTTGGAGTATCCGCGTATTGGGTCGGTCGTCAGGGGGAGGATCCATCCCCCGGGGTGACCACAACTGCGCCGTCTGCAAGCCCGTCGACGACTGCTCCGGTCTCAGTACCTCCCACGACGGTTCCGGTTACCCAGCCGGCCGCCATGGTTCTCTACTTCCTGGCCGATCATATTCAGGACTCCAACAAGCCGGGCCCGCATCTGATGCCAGTTCTGCGCCAGGTGGAGGTGCCGGTCAACGCAACGACTGTCGACACGGTGCGGTCGGCCGTTCTGGCGCTCATCACAGGGCCTGCGGACGAAGACTCACAATGGGTGCCGGGTCTGTCGTCGAGCATTCCCCCCGAAGCGGAGTTGTTGGGTGTGACGATCGACGAATCCTCCGGGGTCGGTCGGGCGACCCTGGACTTCAATCAAGCCTTTGCGTCCGGTGGCGGCACCTTCAGTGTTACGTCGCGGATTGCCCAGCTCGTCTTTACCACGACAGGCCTGGATGGCATTGACGAAGTGATGTTCATGATTGACGGCCAACTTGTCGATGTGTTTTCATCTGAGGGCCTGGTCCTTTCCGGTCCCCAAACCAGGGAGGATTACAGCGACTTCTTGCCACTGGTCATGATCGAAGGCCCACTCGCCGGCCAGGAAATCAAGAGCCCGGTTACGGTGTCCGGTCTTGCAAACGCGTTCGAGGCAACCGTCAATCTCCGTCTCGAGGACGTCGCCGGCAACGCGATCGACGAGACCTTCACCACTGCAACCTGCGGAACCGGCTGCTTCGGTGAGTTCTCCGCAGATCTCATGTTTGCCGTCGAGCAACCGACGTCGGCCCGGATCGTTGCCCTCGAGTATTCCGCCAAGGACGGATCGCCCGTCAATGTCTTCAGCGTCCCTGTTGTGCTCTTGGCCGGTGGCACTTCCCGGCCGCTCGATCCCACCGCCCAATCGTTTCATATTGACATCGGCCGGCTTGCCATCGAGCCGATCGAGGGAACCACCGTGGTCAACGCGGCATACGGACAAGGTCCCGACGAACTCGGCTTCCTGGACGAGACCGGCTCGGGCCCGTGCTGTTTTGATGTCTCTGGCGAGGGCGACATCGTGGTGCTCGACGCTGCCAATCACAGGGTCGTTCGGTTTGCACCAGGGGGAGAGGCAACCGTCCTGATGAACTTCGATGCAGCCTCCATTGTCCCGGATGCGATCGCCGTGATTGCGGACCGCGTGATCGTTCTCGGGGAGACTCCTCGCCTGGAGCGGCCATATGACGCGGTGGCATTCTCACTGGAGACCGGAGAGCTCCTGAAACGGGTCGAGTCTGTGGTAGCTGGACCCGGCGATCTCAGAACCACGTCTGATGGCGTGTTCTGGGCGGCGGCGTCTTCTCATCCTGAGTGGGTTGCTGTCGCCGACAATACCGGAGGTTTGCTGGAGCCGACGCAGCAGCGCTCGTTTTCTGTGTTGCCCGGTGAGTCATCGATGTCAGTGTTCTACGACGCCGGGGTAGAAGTCACGGTTCAGCCCGCCGGTGATTCGGCTGCTTCCACATACGACGTGCTGGTTGCGGCTGACCAGGCGGCCTTCATGGACGTTCTTGGCTACCAACGTCATGCCGACGGTGCGCTGGTCGTGACCAGTACCGCTTTCGATGTTGATGGCAAGGCCGATGTCGTTGCAGTCGCCATGGGAACCGATTTCGACCGACAGCTGGTCACGTCTGCCTGGTCTTTCGAAGTCGAACGTTGGTCCGCGGTCGGCGACTTCAACATCCATCGCTATGGCTTTGGAGCTCTGTACGTGCTGAACACGACGTCGAATGGCGTCGAGATCGTACGGTACGACCTCTAGACGCGCTTGCGCCCAGCCAGCAGTCGACGGTGAGTGGCACTCGACCACTCTGGGCATGGCCGCAAGGTTCGCCGGTGCACCCACCGGACACCGAGATAGTCCGCATACAGCCGATCTCTACGTTTGGAGCAGCCAACACGGGAGAATGATGCCGCTCTCTCATAGCAAGCACGGTTTTCACGGTCAAAAGGACCGTACGTGCTCGCGTTATCGTGTAGTAGCGACGAGGTCATCCGGCACGACTTCCGACCCGGCCGCTAGTCCACGGATGCTTCTATGCTGCCCGCCCGTGAATGTCGAGCATCGCACGGACCACCACGGTGGAAAAATTGGTTCCCTCAATTTGCTATACGCGGGATCGACCCCATTAGCATTCCGCCGACCACTTAGAGAGCACAGATGACCGATCACAGCGTTGACGATCGGGCTCACACTCTCTCCCGGCCAGCTGAGGGCTCATCCTCGGAGGGGGCTGAGGAGGCAGCGGAGGACCGGGCGGGATCATTGGCTACACAGTTGGTCCGCGTCTCAGGAATAATCGGGTCCGCCCTTGGGCATCTCGGAGTGCACCTGGAACGCCAGGACCCGGTTCAGCACCATGAACGCCGTCGGGTTATCCGTGCGCTGTTCCATGAGGGAGCCCGGCTCCGCCCATTCTTTGCTCGCTACACATCACTCATGGCGCTTGCCGCAACGATCGCGGCTCTGGGACTGATCTCGAATTCCACCGCAGTCGTGATCGGTGCCATGCTCGTAGCTCCTCTCATGGCCCCGGTCTTGGGCATTGCGGCGGCGGTTGTGATGGCGTGGCCGATGCGCGTGCTGCGGCAATCAGTGATCGTCACGATCGGTTCGGTGCTGTCGATCGGTCTTGCTGCGCTCATATCGTTCGCGATACCAGGCGATCCCGCCCCGCTTCCCTCCGAGTTGATCGCCCGGACATCACCCAATCTCCTGGACCTTGGTATCGCCCTGGCGGCCGGGGCGGCGGGAGCGTATGGACAGGTCCGGCGTCAGGCGAGCGACGCTCTGCCAGGTGTTGCCGTGGCGGTGGCGCTTGTGCCACCTCTGGCGGCCGTCGGCATCACACTGCAAATGGGAGAGTGGCAGATGGCGCTCGGCGCCCTTCTTCTGTATTTCGTGAACGTAGCCGGCATTGTGACGAGCGCCTCGATCACGTTCATAGCGTCTGGCTTCGTGCCCGGCCGACGCTTGTTGACCGGTAACTCATCCATCGCCTCCGGTCTGCGCTGGGTAGCTCTTGGGGTGATCATCGTTGTGATGCCACTCCAGTTCGGAAGAGGAAATGTGCTACCCCCAACCGACCAAACAGCCGACATCCTGGCGGCCGTGGAGGAATTCGTGGAAATCGATGAAGGCACCGCCGAAGTAGTCGATGTGTCCGTCGACGTCGAAGGAGACGTTCCCGATGTCAGCGTGGTCTTGATTGCGGCTCCCCAGCAAGAACCGACGGTGAAGGATCTGGCATTGCACCTGGCGGATCGGCTGGACTCATCGGTAGATGTGAGTATGCAGATCGTGAGATCCCAATCCGACTCGGCATCAATCATCAACGCCAACTGATCGCGGCGCGTCGCTCAATCTCCGAGACTCATGCCGAGCTGGCGTGCGGTCTGAATCCACGGGTGATCCAGCGGGACGGTGCGGCGCTTCCCAGCGACATCTTTGAGCGGCACCCGCACGGCCTCACCACCCTGGGAGGCGATCATCTTGCCGTAGTCCTCGTCGGCCACGGCCTGGGCTGCTTCTGCGCCAAGTCGCGTGGCCAGCAGCCGGTCGCTGTGGGTTGGTGTTCCGCCGCGCTGCACATGCCCGAGGATGGTGACGCGGGACTCGAGGCCGGTAAGGCGTTTTAGCTCCCGAGCTACGCGGGCCGTGTGATCGCTCCTGCTCTCCTCGAACACATCGATCGCGTCGACCGCTGCCGCCTTTTCTTCCGGGGTGGTTGCCGCCCGCTTGCGGGCCTTCAATTCGACGCGGGTATCAGCGGTCAGTCGTGACATCGCACCTTCCGACACCGCAACAATGCTGAACCTGCTCCCTCCTGCTTTGCGAGCAAGCAGCGACTCGGCAATGTGATCCACGTTGAACGGGATTTCGGGGATGAGCACGACGTCGGCACCGCCGGCGATGCCTGATCCGAGCGCCAGCCAGCCGGTGTTGTGGCCCATGATCTCGACGACCATGATGCGGTGGTGGCTGTGTGCGGTCGAGTGCAGACGATCGATGGCCTCGGTCGCAATTGCAAGAGCGGTGTCGAATCCGAACGTTCGCTCTGTGAGTGCTACATCGTTGTCGATCGTTTTCGGAAGTGTGACAATCGGCATCCCCTTCTTCGAAAGCCGGTATGCGTTTTTCTGTGTGCCACCGCCCCCGAGGCATACCAGGGCCTCGATTCCGAGTTTGCGGCAGTTCGCGATCATGGCGTCTGTCATGTCGAGTATTTGGCCGCCTACTTCCATCCGGTGTGGCTTGTCGCGGCTTGTTCCGAGAATGGTGCCACCTTTGGTCAGAATCCCGGACAGTTGGTCGCCCTCGAGGCGAATGATTCGGTTTTCCATGACGCCCCGGAATCCGTCTAGATAACCGACCACCTGCATGTTGTGAGCCCGCGACGCGGTTTTACCGATAGCGCGAATCGCCGCATTGAG
>JAHEJY010000162.1:1294-4992 GCA_024638625.1 Actinomycetes bacterium | reverse complement strand
AACGGGAACGTACACGCTCACGCTGACAGCAAACGACGGCGAACTGGAAACGACCGACACCGTCACCATCGACGTAATCGATCAGCCGGCCAACTCGGCTCCGACGGTGGATGCCGGTGGAAATCAGACCATCACGCTTCCCGGCGGCGCAACGCTAAACGGCACGGTGAGCGACGACGGGCTCCCGACCCCACCAAACATCACAACCCTGTGGAGCGCCACCGGCCCCGGCACCGTCACCTTCGGTGATTTGAACAACGTCGACACCACCGCATCGTTCTCAACCGATGGTGAGTACACGCTTACGCTGACAGCCCACGACGGCGACCTCACCTCAGCTGACTCCTTGCTCGTCACCGTCAATCCGGAGCCGCCCAACGCCCCACCCACCGTTGACGCCGGCCCGGACCAGTCGATCACGCTCCCATCCGGCGTGGCGCTCGATGGGACGGTCGACGACGACGGTCTACCGAACCCGCCGGCCCTGACGACTACCTGGACCGCCAGCGGACCCGGAACCGTCAACTTTACCGATGCCGGTGCGGTCGACACATCAGCCACGTTCTCGACCGACGGCACCTACACGCTCACTCTCACCGCCGACGATGGAGGAGGGACCCCCACAACCGACTCGGTCACCATTACGGTCAGCCCGGCGCCGGCCGGCTTCTACTATCTGACGTTCACCTCGACTACCGCCATCCCCGGGGTCGGTTCGGTGCGGGACGAAGATATCGTCTCGTTCGATCCCTCGACCGGAGAGTGGGCGGTCTACTTCGACGGATCTGACGTCGGAATTGCGCCGGGAGATGTCGACGCCATACACGTTCGCGACAACGGTTCGATTCTGATGTCGCTTGATCGGGATATGGCGGTTCCGGGTATCACCGGTGGTCCCGACGGAACCAATGTCGACGAATCAGATGTAATCCTCTTCACTCCGACCAGCACCGGGGAGAACACCACCGGATCGTTCTCGTTCCACTTCGACGGCAGTGACCTTGGCCTCGAATCGAAGTCCGAAGATATCGACGGTATCTACGAGTTGGGCGATGGCTCGTTGGCGATTTCTACCCGCGGTTCCCTGAAACCAACCGGCGGACCAAATGGCAGCGATGAGGATGTGCATATCTTCAGCGGAACCTATGGAGCGGTGACGGCCGGACAATTTGCCCTGTACTTCGACGGGAGCGATGTTGGATTCGGTGGTGTGGGCAACCACGACAACGACGCCTTCTCCTTTGACGATTCAGGAGTCATGTATTTCTCGACCGTGGGGACATACTCAGCTGCAGGCGGATCGGGCGATGACGAGGACGTCAGCAGCTTTGTCGGTACGTTCGGGGCATCAACGACCGGCAGTGCCGCTTTGAACTTGGATCTATCTGCTGTGGGAATCGACCCTTCCGAGGATCTGAACGGAATGCACTTCAGCTAGCCGGGTCGGACTGTCACGACTCCGGACGCCCGACCAGGCTGATAGCCCCTCGGTCGCTTTGATCCGCGATTTCAGCAGAACCCTGATATGCGGCGTCGGCCGGATCGGTGATCCTTGGTTAGCGCGGTTCCGATGTGGCGACTTCCCCGGCTGGGCACGTTCCGAGAAACGAGTTCTCGGAATCGGGAGTGGGCGCGTGACACGGAGAGGGGAAGCACGCCTTGATTCGAAAGGTGAATCGGAAACCATGGTTGATGGTCATCGCCGCGCTTCTGGTGTTGTCCGTGGCGCAATCCAGTGCAACCGATGCTTCGACGTCGCCTCCGCCTCCGGTTGTCAACGAGTGTCTCTCCCGGACTTCTGTGACCGTTTTGGACAGCGTCTACACCGAGGGGATAAGCATCTCACCACCCGACGGGCACACGATCGACGCACGTAACGGATTCTCCTTGACGGCCGGCGAACGGGCCCTGCAAATCGGATCCAGTCAGACCTCAGACGGGGCCTGCATTCTGGGATGGACCACATTGGGTCAACAGTCAACCACGCTCACCTGGCGTGAGATGCACGACGATATCGGTGGATCGGCTCTGCGGGTCCACGGATCCAACTACGTGGTCGATGGCCTTCGCGCCTACAACGTGGAAGATGCATTCGATCCGCGCGAGGGAGAGTCGTTCGAAATCCGCAACATGTGGACGGAATACATTCGGGACGACTGCATCGAGAACGACGAACGGCGTGCCGGTATCGTCATCGACAGCCTGTTCGACGGGTGCTACACGTTCTTCAGCGAACAGGATCTCGGCTCGGTGACTGGAGAGTCCTTGACATTCGAGAGAGTGTTGGCTCGTCTACAACCCATGCCGGGACCACGAGAACCCGGCCCAAAGGGCACCGAAGATCCGTCGGTCCTCGGTCATGGATCTTTCTTCAAGAAATTCGATGATGGGGGGCGCCACGAGCCCGTGATCCGCGAGTCCATCTTCTTCCTCGAGGAAGATTGTCACACAACATGCGAAGACTGGCCGCCCGGAACCATTGCCACCGACGTTGTTATCGTCTGGGAAGGCCAGGGCCCATTTCCGATGAGCATTCTCCCCGGGATGACGCTCACTACCGACCGATCCTTCTGGGACAATGCAGTAGCCGCCTGGAAGCAACGACACGGCTGCACCACCATCGACGAAGCTTGCACACGGCTCCATAATCCGACGGCCTACATCACCGGCTTCCCAGCGACAGTCGATGCAGGAGCCGACCAGGCCATCCAATTCATGACATCGGCGAATCTCGACGGGACGATTACCGACGACGGGCTGCCCGATCCCCCCGGCGCGGTTGTCACCGGTTGGTCAATGGTCTCTGGTCCGGGAATAGTCACGTTCGATGACTCAAATGCCATCGATACGACCGCCTCGTTCTCCGACCCGGGCTCATATGTACTCCGCCTCAGTGCGGACGACGGAGGCATCGAATCGTTCGACGAGACGACCGTCGACGTGAGCGGCCCGGGCGGCGAGTTCGCGATCGCAACCAACGTCAGTAACAGCACCGACGACGCCGAAGAAAGCGATTCGGGCGAGGTTGACCTCAACAGCTCTGATCTCGAGCTGGTGTACGACGGAAGTAATCAGACCGTCGGTGTTCGATTCGCCGCACTCAACGTTCCGCCGGGAGCGACGATCATCGACGCCCATGTCCAGTTTCAGGCGGACGAAACGAAATCGATTGCGACTGAACTCACCATTCGGGCAGAGGCCGCCGACAACCCCGCCGTATTCACAGCTGAAGCTGGCAATATCTCCTCGCGACCTACCACCGTCGCATTCACGGTTTGGTCGCCGACCCCCTGGGAGACGGTGGGAGCTGCCGGACCAGAACAGCGCACGTCTTCGCTTGGCGGAGTGATCCAGGAGATAATCGATCGACCAGGGTGGGCTGCCGGCAATCCCGTCGTGCTGATCATTACCGGGACAGGCGAGAGGATCGCAGAGTCATACGACGGTGATCCTTCGGGAGCTCCGCGGCTGGACGTGGAATATACGGTCGGCGAGCAACCCGAGCCCTCCAACCAACCCCCCCAAGTAGACGCCGGCACCAACCAAACCATCACTCTCGGCGACACCGCCACCCTCACCGGATCCGTCACCGACGACGGACTCCCCAACCCCCCCGGCACCCTCAGCACCAACTGGACCGCCACCGGACCCGCCGCCGTCAACCTCGACAACCCAACCAACCCAACCACCACCGCCAC
>JAHEJY010000162.1:0-1194 GCA_024638625.1 Actinomycetes bacterium | reverse complement strand
CAGCACCAACTGGACCGCCACCGGACCCGCCGCCGTCAACCTCGACAACCCAACCAACCCAACCACCACCGCCACCTTCACCCAAGCAGGCACCTACCAACTCACCCTCACCGCCAACGACGGCGGCGGGGCACCCGTAGCCGACACCATGTCAATCACCGTAGAACCGGCGGCTGCCGAGTTCTACTACCTGACGTTCACGTCCAGCACAAGCATCCCCGGCGTGGGGTCGGTGCAGGACGAAGACATCGTCACCTTTGATTCCTCAACCGGAACCTGGGCTCTGTACTTCGACGGATCGGACGTGGGAATCGCGACCGGAGACGTCGACGCGATCCACATCCGCAGCAACGGAACGATTCTGATGTCGCTGGATCGAGATCTGAGCGTTCCGGATATCACCGGCGGCCCCGATGGAACCAACGTCGATGAATCAGATGTGATCCTCTTCACCCCGAGCAGCACGGGAGCGGACACGGCCGGATCATTCTCCTTCTACTTCGACGGAAGCGACATGGGTCTCGAGTCGAAATCCGAAGACGTGGATGCAGTCCACGAGTTCGCAGACGGATCCCTGGGGATTTCCACCCGTGGCTCGTTCAAGCCCGGAGCAGGCGTTCCCAACGGCTCCGATGAAGACATTCACAGATTCACCGGCACATTCGGAGCCGACACTTCGGGTCAATTCACGATGCTCTTCGACGGCAGCGACGTCGGATTCGACGCCGACGGTAATCATGACACCGATGCTGCATCGTTCGACGCGTCTGAAACGATGATGTATCTGTCTACCACCGGCTCATACTCGGCAGCAGGGGGATCGGCAAACGACGAGGATGCCAGCACCTTCGTGGGAGCGTTTGGTAGCGCGACGAGCGGAACCGCAGCCTTGGTCCTCGACCTATCCAACCTTGGAATCAGCACAACCGAAGACCTCAACGGCCTTCACATCAGATAATGCCGGTCTCGCCATACATCAAGGCGCGGCGTCGCCTACAGATCTGCCCATAGCTGGGACTTAGCCTGCATGAGCACGTCGTGGGCATCCTGGTCCGCGTCGATCTCGATAATCCGTCGGGCATACGGGAACGTGAGGTTGCTGACCGACTCGCTTCTGAACTCGAGATTGGCGAGATTCTCCTCAGGCTTGCGAGCATGAGCGATCTCAGGAGAAGCCACAAGCCGAAGGACCAC
>JAHEJY010000161.1 GCA_024638625.1 Actinomycetes bacterium | reverse complement strand
TCGCGGTCCCGGACAGTCACAGCCCGGTCTTCGAGTGTGTCGAAATCAATTGTCACGGCAAACGGAGTACCGATCTCGTCCTGCCGGCGGTAGCGCTTACCGATCGACTGGGTGATATCCACCTCAATGTTGTACTTCGAGCGGAGCGCTGCAGCGACTGCATTCGTGTCGGGTAGCAACTCGTCCTTCTTCGATAACGGCAGCACGGCAACCTTGATCGGCGCCAGCTTCGGATGGAATTGCAGCACCACCCGCTTTTCCCCCCTCACTTCCTCCTCGTGATACGCGTCAAACAAGAAAGCCAACGCGGCCCTGGTCGCCCCGGCCGCGGGCTCGATGACGTACGGGAAAAACCTTTCATTGGCTTCGGGATCGAAGTACCGCAGATCCTGGCCGCTCAGATCGGAGTGGGCCTTCAGATCGAAATCAGTGCGGTTGGCGATCCCTTCTAGCTCGTCCCAGCCCCATGGGTAGCGGAAGTCGACATCGCTGGTCGCCGCGGCGTAGTGGGCGAGCTCCTCGGGATCGTGGGGCCTGAGCCGCACGTTGTCGGGGTTCATGCCAAGTTCCAGATACCACTGCAGCCGGGTCTCGAGCCAATACTCGTGCCACCGTTGAGCTTCCTCCGGCCGGCAAAAGAACTCCATCTCCATCTGCTCGAATTCCCTGGTCCGGAAAATGAATTGGCCGGGGGTGATCTCGTTTCGGAAAGCCTTGCCCACCTGGGCAATCCCGAACGGCAATTTGAGCCGCATGGTCCGGCGCACGTTCTCGAAGTTGATGAAGATGCCCTGGGCGGTCTCGGGACGCAGGTACGCCAGCGCACCCGCATCGGCCACCGGCCCCAGGTGAGTCTGGAGCATGAGGTTGAACTCCCGTGGCTCATCAAACGTGCCATTGGAGCCACAGTCCGGGCAGAGATCTGGATCATCGAGTTTGTCGAGCCGGTGCCGGTGATGACAGTTGGCGCATTCGACCAGGGGATCGGAGAACGACTCCTCGTGGCCGGATGCCTTCCAGACCTGCCGCTCCTGGATGATGGCCGAGTCGAGCCCAACGATATCGTCCCGATCGCGGACCATCGACTTCCACCACTGTTCTTTGATGTTGCGCAACAATTCGGCGCCGAGCGGCCCGTAGTCCCACGAAGAACGCAGGCCCCCATAGATCTCCGAGGCCGGGAACACGAAACCGCGCCGCTTGGCCAAATTGACGATCGTTTCGAGAGAGACAGTCATAGGTGGCCGGAGGTTACCCGTCGGCCACACCCCCAAATCGGCGTTTCCGGCCCTGGTATTGGACGAGGCAATCGTGCAGCGCCTGCTCATCGAAATCAGGCCACAGCACATCTGTGAACACCAACTCGCTATACGCCGATTGCCACGTAAGGAAATTCGACAGACGTTGTTCGCCGCTCGTGCGAATGACCAGTTCCGGATCGGGCATATCCGGCAATAGCAGCTGTCTGGCGATCATGGCCTCGTCGATCGAATCCGGCTCGACCGCCCCTTTCCGCACCTCGCCGGCAATCGAGCGAACCGCATGGAGGATGTCGGCCCGGCCGCCGTAATTGAACGCGAACACCAGCCGCATCCCCCGGTTGTTTGCCGTGATCTCTTCCGATTCCCTCATCTGTCGTCGGACGTTGGCGGGGATCCTCTCGTCATCGGTCAGCCCCATGAAGTGGATGCGGATTCCGCGTTCGGCTACGTGGTCCCGGTGGCGAACGAGGAGACTCTCGTTGAACGCCATGAGAAACTCCACCTCCTCGTCCGAGCGTGACCAGTTCTCCGTCGAGAAGGCATACACCGTCAGCCACCCGGCACCGAGATCGCTCACCCGATCGATGGTGTCGAACAGGGTGGTTTCTCCCGCGACATGGCCTGCGGTGCGGGGGAGGTCCCGCTGGTTGGCCCATCTCCCGTTTCCGTCCATGATGATTGCGATATGGCGCGGGATGCGATCCCGATCGAGCATCACTCTCCGAGCAAGGCCAGGCTGCGCAATTGGCGGTCGAGGTGATACTCGACGAACCGGCGGGTGATGCCCATGGCCTCACCCGAAAAGGCAGCATCATGATCGGGCATCTTCATGAAATCGGACGCCGCCAGCTCGGCCATGTAAAGAGCAACGCCGGGGCGCAAACGGGCGGCACCTGCGATGCCACACGACTGGCACAGCACGCCACCTGCGGGAAACGAAAAGAGAGAATGATCGCCGGGCGTTCCGCACGATGCACAATGACGAAGCGACGGTGCCACACCGACGATCTCGGCGGCCTTCAAGAGATAGGCGGCAATGAGATCTGGATGGTCGTGGCCGCGGTCGAGAGCTCGCAGTCCGCGCTGCATCAACAAGAACAGCCGGTGGGCGCCTTCACCTTCGAACGCAATGGCGTCGGCGGCTTCGAGCATCGTCCCACCTTTCATGACGCTGTCGAGATTCTCGCGCAAGCGCGGGAAGGGTTCGATTACGGACACCGACGTGATGGTGTCGAGATTACGACCCTCATAGAGACCGACTTCGACATGCGTGAAGGGCTCCAGCCGTCCTCCGAACCGGGATTTGGTCTTGCGAACACCTTTGGCGACGGTCCGGAGCTTGCCGTGATTGGGCGACAGGATCACCACAACCCGATCGGCATCGCCAAATGGGTATCCCCGCAACACGATGCCGTGGTCCTTTTTCATACCCATGGAGCCAACGCTACTCCCGAACCGGGACAGTTCTTTTCCTTCGACCGATGCGACCATACTTGCGCCATGAGTGAAAGACTCGAAACCGATCGCACCCTCGCCCGCATATTCGGTGGATTCCGGTTCATAACGGCTCTCTGGTTGACGGTGCTTGCACTGTTCGCGCTTCAGAACGATCAACCGCCGCCTGCCACCGGCATCGTGATCGCCATCATCACCCTCGCCTGGGTCTTCGCGTTCCTCACATGGCGGACCGCCCGCAACCGGCCGGAAACGCTGGCGACGATGCGCTGGATGTTCACCGACCTCGCCATCGGCCTCATCACGCTGATCGTTCCTCTCTTCGATGCGGCCGACGGTGTGAACTACGGGGCCGGCTATCCGATCGCATCCGTGGTTCTTTGGGGATATGTGGGTGGCATCTCCGGGGGCCTCGTGGCCGCCGTCCTGGCCGGAGTGGTCATCGCCCTGAGCGGCGAGTACGACTTCGCAGGCAAGGTGACCACGTCGCTGATCTACGTGGTCGCGGCCGTGGTCGCAGGCTGGGGCCAGCAGGTGTTCGAGCGTAGCGAGCGGGCCCGCCGTCGCGCCGAGAAAGCGCTGCGCGAGGAGCGAGCAGCTCGCGTGCGGGCCGACGAACGCGCCGAAATCGCATCCCGGGTACACGACTCGGTGCTCCAGACGCTGGCCCTCATCCAGCGCAACTCCGACGAGCCAGACACCGTCAGTTCACTGGCCCGCCGGCAGGAGCGAGTTCTGCGGGATCAGCTGTTTGGCGTGGATCGGCGGGTGGACGGCACGCTCGGATCAGCGATCCGCAAGGTCGCGGCCGACATCGAAGACGCCTACCACGTGGGCGTCGAGGTCGTAACCGTCGGCGACGCGCCCATGACTTCGGCCCTGGAAGCGCTTGTTGCCGCGGCCAGGGAAGGATTGACGAATTCCGCCAAACACAGCGGCCAGGATCGCGTCGACCTGTTTGCCGAGATCAGAAACCAACGGGCGCACGTATTCGTACGCGATCGGGGCCCGGGTTTTGACCTCCGTGCGATCGGCCCCGACCGCAAGGGAATAACAGAGTCGATCATTGGCCGGATGGAGCGCTACGGTGGGTCTGCCGAATTCCATAGCGGCGCAGGTGTTGGAACCGAATTGGAGCTGTCGATGCGAGTGCCCGGGGAAACCGTATGAGCATCCGGGTATTCGTTGTCGACGACCACGGCCTCTTTCGGGCCGGGGTTCGCTCCGAGCTGGATGATCACGTCGACCTGATCGGAGAAGCCGACGAGGTCGACGCGGCCATCGAATTGATTCTCGAGCGCCAACCCGACGTCGTACTCGTCGACGTGCACATGCCGGGCGGCGGTGGGCGCCGTGTTGTCAAGAAGGTGCTGGAGGTCGAGCCAGACACCGCATTCCTGGCACTCTCGACGTCGGACGCGCCGGAAGATGTGATTGCGCTCATCCGCCACGGTGCCCGTGGTTACGTGACGAAGACCATCGCCACCGGGGAGCTGGTCGAGGCCATCAGTCGGGTTCACAACGGTGACGCCGTTTTCTCCCCAAAGCTGGCCGGGTACGTTCTCGACACGTTCACGGACATCGACGTCGCCGATGTCGATCCGGAGCTCGACCTCCTCACGGACCGCGAACAAGAAGTCATGCGCCACATCGCTCGTGGCTATACCTATCGGGAGGTTGGAGAAGCACTTTTCATATCGGTGAAGACAGTCGAAACCCATGTCTCCAAGGTGTTGAGAAAACTGCAGCTTTCCAACCGCAATGAACTCACCCGCTGGGCCGCCGACAGAAAGCTGCTCTGACCGTCAGTCGTCGAGTGGCAACAGCCGGTCGATCAACTCAGGGCGGCGCTGCCAGTCCTTCTCCACCTTGACGCGCAGATCTAGATATACGGGCGCTCCGAACAGCTTCTCGATCTGAGGCCTGGCGCGCTCGCCAACCGCCTTGACGAGACTCCCGCCCTTTCCGATCACCATTCCCTTTTGTGAATCGCGCTCGACATAAACGAACACGGATATGAAAAGCGTGCCGTTCTCGCGTTCTTCGATTTCATCGACGACGACAGCCACCGAGTGAGGGAGCTCCTCATGGAGTCGATGCAAGTAGCCCTCTCGCACGATCTCGGCGGCAAGGAAGTGGTCGGGCTGGTCGGTCAGCATATTCGGCGGAAAGAATGCCGGGCCTTCCGGCAGCCGTCGCATGATCTCGGACGCGAGCGTGTCGATGCCCTCACCCGTGCGGGCACTCACCGGGACATAGGCGTCAAAGTCGTATAT
>JAHEJY010000036.1 GCA_024638625.1 Actinomycetes bacterium | reverse complement strand
TGATCCTCCAGCGCGGCGGCCGGGGTACCTACTTCAGGCGAATACGGGAAGAAGCCCGCCCAGTCGAGGCGCACGGCGGCAAGGAATCCGGCGAGTTCTTCCAGCTGGGTGTCCGTTTCGCCTGGGAACCCGACGATGAAGCTCGAACGGGTGGCAGCCGCGGGGCTGGCTGCCCGTATCTGTTCGATCAAAGACGCATACGTCTCGCCCGAACCGGGCCGTTTCATGGCCCGCAGGAGAGGCTGGGAGGCGTGCTGGAGGCTCAGATCGAAATAGGGGGCAATCGCAGCGTTGGTCGACATGGCCTCGATCAGGCCCGGGCGGATTTCTTTCGGATACAAATAGAGCAGGCGCAGCCGCCGCAAACCCTCAACGTCGCCAACAAACTCGAGGAGCTCGGTAATTCCCCCTGGCGCCTGAATATCGCGCCCGTATGCGGCGAGATCCTGAGCAACCAGCACGATCTCGCCGACCCCGGCGTCGCAAAGCTGCGACATCTCCTGGCGGATGTTGATTGGCGAGCGGGAGCGCTGCCCACCCCGAATAAGGGGAATGGCGCAGAAGGTGCACGGTTTGTCACAGCCCTCAGCAACTTTGACATAAGCGTACGGTGTGCTGGGAGTCGGGCGACTGGTCTCGAACAGGATGTCCATTGATGACCCGGTAGGGCGCTCGATGTCGAGACCGGTCAACTCGTCGAGGGTACCCACGAGCTCTCCGTACCGGTCCAGCCCCACGACCGCGTCAACCTCGGGTAGCGACTCGACCAGTTCTGTCTCATATCTCTGGGCGAGGCAGCCGATCACGACGAGTTTGGCATCTGGTCGTTTGGCTCGCTCGGCCTCGAGGATCGTGTCGATTGATTCTTCCCGGGCGTCTTCGATGAACGCGCACGTGTTGATCATCACGACATCGGCGTCCCCGGCCAGAGCATCGGTGCCGTAACCGGATGCGTTCATCACCGACACCAGCTTGTCAGAGTCGACCTGATTCTTGGCGCAGCCAAGCGTTGTGAGGTGAATGCGGGGCATCGATGATTCCGAGCGTTCGTACTCCCGACGTGTTCGGGGCGCTGTGCGAGTCTACGTCCAGCCCGCGGAGACGAGAGGCTGGTACATTGCGACGCAGCGTTTTCGGACAGCGTTAGGAGGCGTGGTGGCAGATGTGAAGAAGACGATCAGCCAGGCGTACGGAACCATCGCCAAAGTAGGGAAGGCGACCGATACGATCAGCAGCACCGACGCCGGCACATTGTGGGGCTACGCCACAAGCGAGATGTTGTCAGTTCCCGAGGGAGCCAACCTGGGCCTCGGCTGTGGTAATCCTCTTGGACAGGCCGAGATCAAGCCGGGCGACACGGTACTCGACCTCGGATCCGGCGCCGGATTCGATTGTTTTCTGGCAGCCGACCGCACCGGCCCGCACGGCCGCGTGATCGGTGTCGACATGACCCCGGCCATGATCGAACGCGCCCGGGCCAATGGGAACGCCTACCCCAATGTTGAGTTTCGAGAGGGAAGCATCGACGACCTGCCGGTCCCGAGCGATTCGATCGACGTTGTCACGTCCAATTGCGTCATCAGCCTCGTCCCCGATCGTCTGCGGGTCTACCGCGAGGCGTACCGGGTGCTGAAGACCGGAGGCAGGATGACAGTGTCGGACACGCTCGTCACCGCCGAATTACCTGACCTCGAGGACATGGATCTGAACCCGGACGTTGCGGCCGTCGCCTACCTGACAGCGGCTGGATCGGTCGATGACTACGTCGCCATGATCGCTGACGCCGGCTTTTCCGATGTAGAGGTGGTCGAACAGGCCCCGATCCCGGCCGAGCTGGCCTTTGACCCCACTGTCGAGAAGGCTCTGCGAGAAGACCTGGGAGTGCCGGCGGCGATCATCGACACCGCCGCCGGCTCCATGATCAGTATCAGCGTGATCGCAAAGAAGGCCTGAATGGCCTCGTACGCCGAACGGGCACGCGCCATCCACGCCTCGCTGCCTGTCGTAGACGGGCACAACGACCTTCCATGGGCGCTGAGGATGAAGGCCGGCTCCGATTTGAACCAGGCTGACCCGAGAAGGGAGCTCGACGGCTACCACACAGACTTCCCGCGGATGAAGGCCGGTGGGGTCGGAGCGCAGTTCTGGTCGGTGTACGTACCTGCGTGGACGCCTGATCCATTCAAGACCACGATGGAGCAGGTCGAGCTGGTCAAGGCAATGACCGCCCTGTCGCCGGACACGACGGAAATGGCGACTTCGGCGGAGCACGCCCGGGAAATCACCGGCAGCGGACGCATGGCGGGGCTGATGGGCTCCGAGGGCGGCCATGCGATCGAAGACTCCCTGGACAACCTGGAAGCGCTCGCAGAAGCCGGGGTTCGGTATATGACCCTGACCCACGGCTCAACCATCAGCTGGGCGGATTCGGCCACCGACGAAGCCCACCACGGCGGACTGACAGCTTTCGGCAAGAACGTGGTAGCGACCATGAACAAACTCGGGATGCTCGTCGACATATCCCACGTCTCAGCCGACACGATGCGAGATGCAATCCGCGCGAGCACCAGGCCCGTGATCGCATCCCACTCCAGCGCCTATGCCGTCACCAATCATCCTCGCAACGTCCCGGACGATGTGCTCGGGATGGTCGGCGACACTGGTGGCGTCGTCATGGTCACGTTCGTCCCGGCGTTCGTCGTTCAAGAGGGTGCCGACGTGTCCATGAAGATGTTTGAAGAGCAGCGTCAATTGCGGTCCCAATTCGGACCTGACGAGGAGGCCGAATTCCAAGAAGCGGCGCGCCAGTTGATGCTCTCCAAGAACCCACCGTCGGGTGACGTTTCAGCGGTCGTGGACCACATCGAACACATCGCGAGCCTGATCGGCGTCGAACACGTCGGCATCGGTGGCGACTATGACGGCGTGCCCCACCTACCCATCGGCCTCGAGGACGTGTCGGCATATCCCCACATCACCGAGGAGCTACTACGCCGCGGTTGGGACGAGACCGACATCCGGTTGGTCCTGGGAGAGAACGCCCTACGAGTCCTGGCAGCGTCCGATCGGTGAAACACCAGAAGCGTCCAACCAGCGCTCAGTGAACCACCACGAAAGCGTTCACCGCGACCCCGAGGCACTGAGGGCTCCTTTCCTTAATGGCATGCGCAGAGTCTTGAAGCCCCTTCGCATCTATGTTCAGTTGGCGATCTCTCACGAAAGCGTCCAACCAGCGCTCGGCGAACTCCCGCGAAAGGTTTTGACGAGCGCTCGGCAAACCAGCACGAACAACCTCACTGTGGCCTTGACGCACTGAGGGCCCTTGCTATTCGTGACATCGATGTCCGGCCACAAAGGCGGTAGCACTCAATCACGACCACGGCCGACGTAGACCACCTCCAACGTGCGCCTCGTCTTCTTATAGGTGGCATGCGCAGAGCCTTCAAGCCCTTTGCGTCAAGTGGAGTTGCGAAGCAACTCCCAAGGAACCAGCATGGTTCCCGCCGCCGACAATTACCGGCAGGCTCGCACCAGGGTTGGATAAGGGTTGACGGGGGCATCTAGGCCACCGGGGTGCATCTCGAAGTGGAGATGGGGTTTCGCTCCGGCGGCGTTGCCGGAATCGCCGACGTAGCCGATGATCGCGCCGGCGGCTACCTGACCCGCTTCGCCGAACCCGGAAAGGTGGCTTCCGATGTAGGTGACGCCGTCGTCGCCGACCAGGTTGAACTGCAGTCCCCCGACCGGGCCTTCCTTGTTCGTCAACACTCCAGATACCGGTGCTGCAATCGGGGTACCGATCGCCACAAACAGATCGTTGCCTTCGTGGGTCCGACCGCCGGTGCGCGGGAAGCCCCAGTCGTTTATGAAGATTGCTTCCGGCAAAGGACATACCCATCGATTCGCCGGGATCTCCAGTACGTGGCCTACGGCGACATATCGGATGTCTCCGATACCGTTTAGTTCGGCGAGCTGGTTGACATCGACACCGAACTTCTGGGCAATAGACGTCATCGTTTCCCCGTCGGTGACTGTATAAAACGTCTCGGTGTTGGCCTTGAACGCATCGGGTGACACGACGCCCCTCGTGTTGCGCTCCAAGACAGGTATCACGAGGGTTGCCCCGACCTGGAGGTCGCCGTCACCGCCCAGCCCGTTTGCGAAGGCAATGTCCTCTGACCGCATATTGAGGAACGAGGCCGCTATCGCCGAGAGCGTGTCGCCCTCCTTGACCTCGTAGTAGGTGGGCTCGAGCACGATCTTGGGATCTGACGGATCAGGCAGCGGAATCGGCGCCGGAGTCGCCGCCGGTTCTACAGCTGGTTCGGGATCCGGGGCCGGCACCGCCGCCGGAGTCCCGGGAATCGAAAGGGTTTGTCCGACGAAGATGCTGCCCGGATCGGTGATGCCATTGGCCGCCGCCAGAGCATCTGTCGTCACACCGTGATCACGGGCGATAAGGGACAACGCGTCACCGGCTGCCACCACGTAGGTCTTGGCGACCGGTTCCGGCGCAGGCTCTGGAGCCGGTTCCGGTGGGGGTATTGGGGTCGGTTCCGCCTGTTGTGCAGGGGCCGGTTCTTCTGCGGAGGCCGCATCTGCAGATTCGGGTATGTTCAGGACGGCGCCAACGAGGATCTTGTCGACGTTGGTGATCGCGTTGGCTTCGGCCAGGACGACGGTCGGCAGTCCAAATCGGGCCGCGATCAACGAAAGGGCATCGCCTGACGTCACCCGATAGCTGACGGGAGCGCTGTCAGAGCCGTCGCCTGCAGATGCTGACCCGGGGATTTCCAGGACCTGGCCAATGCGAATGAGGTTGATGTCGTTGATGCCGTTGGCGGCGGCAATCGCCTTGATGGTTGTGTTGTTTGCCCTGGCAATGTCTGCGAGCCTGTCTCCCGGTTGCACCTCGTGTCGAGCGGCGGCGATGGCGCCGACCGGTATCTCCAGAATCTGTCCAATCCGGATCAGGTCGGGGTCTGCGATCCCGTTGGCGTCGGCGAGGGCGAGGGTGCTCATCCCATTGCTTTCAGCAATCTGTGACAGAGAATCCCCGGGGGCCACCGTGTAGGAGGCTGCGCCGAGGGACGCGAGTAACGCCAGCCCAACCACCGAGGCGGAGAGGCGCTTCATGGGTGCGCTCATCAGTTGTCTAAACCTCCCGAGTTCTCCGCCCGGGATCGGCAAGGCTAGGCCAAGGTCGCGAAAACCGGGGTTATTTCTCGAACGTCTTTTGGAGGCCTGTCGGATGGACTGCCAGACTGTCAGGATGACAGCGGGAATCGACGAAGTACCGGTCCACGATTGGCTGGTCGCCAACGTTGATGGGCTGGAGGGTCCCTTCACCTACGAGCGGGTTGCAGGCGGGCGCTCCAATCTCACGTTCGAGGTGACAGACGCCCGGGGACGCAAGCTGGTACTCCGCAGACCGCCGCTTTCTCACGTCATCGAGAAGGCGCACGATATGGCGCGAGAGCACAGGGTCATCGCGGCGCTGGGAACCACCGGTGTTCCCGTGCCCCGGGCACGGGGACTCTGTCTGGATCGATCTGTGACGGGGGCCGACTTCTACGTGATGGACTTCGTAGAGGGATACGTTCCCCACACCGAAGCGGAAGCAGAAGCAATCGAAGACCGCCACGGCATGTCTCGCCACGTCATCGACGTGCTCGGCGATCTCCACGACGTGGATCCTGGCGAAGTCGGACTCGCTGACTTAGGGCGCGGAACCGGGTACGTCGACCGCCAGCTCCGCCGCTGGCAACAGGCGTGGGAGTTCATGAAGCAACGCGAGCTCCCGGCGATGGAAGAGGCCCACCGGCGATTGGTGAACTCGGTTCCTGATCAACAGAAGACCGTCATTGCCCATGGCGACTACCGGCTCGGGAACATGATGGTGCACGGCGACCGTGTGGCCGGACTGCTGGATTGGGAGCTTTGCACCCTCGGGGACCCACTCGCAGATCTGGGGTACCTGATCAATAACTGGGCGGAAGAAGGCGAACACGCGGAATGGAGTTCGGCACCAACCGCCGTCGGGGGCTTCGCATCCCGGACCGAGATGATCGACTGGTATGGCGATCGATCCGGCCTCGACATGTCAGGCATCTCGTATTACCGGGCGTTCGCGTATTGGCGCATGGGATGCATCGTCGAAGGGGTCTATGCGAGATTCTTGCAGGGTGCCTACGGAGAAGATCACGGCGAGAACGTTGAGGCATTCGCGGACGCGGTCGTCCGTATGTCTGATGCCGCTCTCGAACACGTGCCGTAACATGGCCGGCATGGATGTGATGATTCCGGACCTATTTGAACTCGACCAAAAACTGTCGACCGAAGAGACTCTCATTCGTGACACGGTGCGGGACTTCGTCAACGACAAGTTCCTGCCGATCGTGGCCGACCATTACGAAGCCGGCACGTTTCCGATGGACCTGATCGCCCAGGTCGCCGATATGGGCTTGCTGGGGATGCATCTCGAGGGCTACGGATGTGCCGGTACCAGTGGGCTCGCCTATGGAGTGGCGTCGCGCGAGCTCGAGCGTGGCGATACCGGGTTACGGAGCCTCGTTTCCGTGCAGGGTTCACTCGCCATGTTTCCTATCTGGAAATGGGGTTCGGAAGAACAGAAACAAGAGTGGCTTCCCAGAATGGCCGCAGGTGAGGTCATCGGGTGCTTTGGGCTGACCGAACCGGACCATGGCTCAGACCCAAGCAGCATGAAAACGACCGCCCGCCGGGATGGTGACGATTGGATCATCAACGGATCCAAGCTGTGGATCACCAATGGCACCATCGCCCAGGTAGCCATCGTGTGGGCGCAAACCGACAACGGCATCCGAGGCTTCATCGTCCCGACCGACACCCCCGGATTCGAAGCACGCGAGATCAAACAGAAGATGTCGCTACGAGCATCCGCAACCGCCGCGCTGTTCTTCGATGACCTGCGGATCCCCGAGTCGTTGCGCCTCCCGGACGCAATCGGCATCGGGGCACCGCTCGGGTGTTTGACCGAGGCCCGCTTCGGTATCACGTTCGGCGTGATCGGATCTGCCATCGCCTGCTTCGAGGCCGCGCGTAGCTATATGGGCCAGCGGGAGCAGTTCGGCCGGTCTCTCGCCTCATTCCAGCTCAGTCAGCAGAAGTTTGCCGACATGTTGACCGATATCAGCAATGCGTCCCTGCAATCGTTCCGGCTGGCGGAGATGAAAGCCGAAGGAAGAGCTACTGCCGTCCACGTTTCGATGGTCAAACGACATAACGTCCGGGCGGCCATCGATACTGCCCGCACCGCCCGCTCGATGCTGGGAGCCAACGGCATTTCACTCGAGTACCCGGTCATCCGCCACATGATGAACCTCGAATCCGTTCTCACCTACGAAGGAACGGAAGAGGTCCACACACTCGTACTGGGCCAAGCCGTCACCGGAATCTCTGCATTTCGCGGTTGATCTAAGGACGGCTGACGCCGGACCGGAACCTCCGGGCTCTCTTGTGGCACCGAAAGACCTATGTATCGAACTCGAGATGGGCGAAGCGCCGCCGCACGTACACCATAGGTAGCACGGTGTCGTTGACCAGGGCGCCGGCCTGGACGCGGGCCACAAAAATGTCATGGTCTCCAGCCCGTATCCACTGCTCGATCTCGCATTCGAAATAGGAGACCACGTGCTCATCAGTCAATACCGGCCCTGCCAGTTCGTTGGCGGGTGGGCGGTGCGGAGTTCCCGAGAATTTGTCGACGTCCTTGCTGGCGAACAGCAAGGCGAGTTCGGCACTGCCTGCATTGAGAAAGTTGACCGTGAACCAACCGGCCTCACGAATGGAGTAGAGACTCCCGGCCTTCTGGTCGATGCAGACGAGGATCAGCGGTGGATCAAGCGAGACGGACGTGAAGGCCGAGACTGTGAGGCCGACCGGACCGTCTGGCGAACGGGCCGTCACCACGGTCACCGATGCTGCGAAATTGGACAGAACATCTCTGAAGGCCTGAGGGTCGATCGTCATGAAGCGTGACTGTAGTCGCCGCGCCCTATTGTTTTTGGATGACACTCCGAGTGGGCACCGGGCCCGGACGACCGGATATTCACGCTGCCTCCGATCATGGCTGATAGGCAAGAGTTTGACGCGGTGGTCGTCGGCGCCGGCCCGAACGGCCTCGCGGCTGCCATCACCCTGGCCCAGGCAGGCAAATCTGTGGTCGTGTTGGAGGCGAACGACACGGTCGGTGGCGGAGCCCGTTCGGCCGAAGTCACGGAAGCTGGTTTCGTCCACGATCTAGCGTCCGCGATCCATCCCCTCGGCCTCGGCTCGCCGTTCTTCAACTCCCTTCCGCTAGAGGAGCACGGGCTGGAGTGGATCATCCCGGAGGCCAGTGTCGCTCACCCGCTCAAGAACGGGGTGGCGGCGATCGCCTGGCGGGACTTCGAACAAACGGCAGCAGGACTAGGAGAAGACGCTGGAGCCTATCGAAAAACATACGACTTCCTGATCAGCAAGTGGGATGACATCACCGATTTCTCGACGGCGCCCCTCACCCGGGTTCCCCGCCGTCCAATTCTGATGATGCGCCTGGGAGCGAAAGGTGCTCTCCCGGCCGATCGATTCGCCCGGGGGCGATTCTCCACCGAGGCAGCCAGGGCGCTGTTCGCGGGCCACGTAGCACACAGCCTGCTGCCCCTCTCGTATCCATTCACAACCACCTTCGGCCTCATGTTGGGAGCTTCCGCACACACGGTCGGGTGGGGCTTCCCGAAAGGCGGTGCCCAAGCGCTGTCGGATGCGCTCGCCGATCATCTCAGATCACTCGGCGGCGAAATCCGAACAGGAACCCGAATTCAGAATCTCGATGACCTTCCACCCCACCGCGCAGCGATATTCTCGCTCATGCCGGCCCAGGTCGGCGAAATCGCCCGGGAAGCGCTTCCCCAACACACCCGGCTCTGGATGAGACGATATCGCTACGGGCCGGCGGCGTTCAAGGTTGACTATGCGCTATCCCAACCGATTCCCTGGACGAACCCCGACGTTGCCCGCGCCGCCACCGTTCATGTCGGAGGCACGCTCGCCGAAGTCGCCAGATCAGAGGCTCAGATGAGCAGCGGCGTGCCTCCGACCAGACCGTTCGTGCTCCTCGCCCAACATTCTCTCTTCGACGACACCCGGGCCCCGGAGGGGCGCCATACCGCCTGGGCCTACTGCCACGTACCAAACTCGTCGAGATTTGACATGACAGAGCGCATCCAACACCAGATCGAACGGTTCGCACCCGGATTCACCGACACGATCATCGCAAAACGCACCTGGACGCCCGCCGAACTCGAAGCCTCAAACGCCAACCTCATCGGGGGAGACGTCGGCGGCGGCAGCAACCGCGGAAGTCGCGTGTTCTTGCGTCCCGGGATCAAGACCAGTCCCTATCGAACAGGCAACCCACTCATCTTCATCGGGAGTGCTGCGACCAGCCCGGGGGCGGGGGTACATGGCATGTCTGGCCACTACGCAGCCCGGGAAGCTCTGGCGACTGCGCTTCGGTAGGTTGCGAGGAGACGACTACAGGGGTACGGCCGTGGGCGTTCGCTCTTCGAATGACAGGCGTGAGGTGTAACCAGCGCTACGGGCTGCGGCTACGACGTCGGCGTGGGCGTATCCGGCGTGGGAAGGCTCATGGCCGTCGCTGGCCAGCGTGATCGGGACTCCTGCTTCGAAGAACATGGCCAGGAAACTCTCGGCCGGATACAACTCGGCGACCGGTTGGCGGAGACCGCCACTCGAGACTTCGACACCAGTTCCCGATGAGGCCGCGGCGGCGACGACCCCGGCGTACATCGCGGTCGGAACACGGCGCGGCCTGTGGCCGAATTTCTTGATGACATCGGCGTGCGCCAGCACGTCCACCTTCCCCGAGGCGGCCAATTGCGTCTCGAGAGAAAAGTAATCCTCATAGGACTTATCAACACCCCGCCGGTCGAACTCGGATACGGCATCTTCATGATCGATCGACCAGGCCCCGACCCAGTGGACCGACCCGATCAAATAATCGAACGGATAGCCTGCCAACAGCTCCGACACGGCGTCAATGGACTCCGGGAAAAAATCGACTTCGAGGCCGAGTTTCACCGGCAGCCCCCGGTCCTTGGCTGTCTGCACGGCGTCCACGTACCTCTCCAGACTGAGAACACGGTCCTCTTTCACGAACGCCTCGGTCTGTTCCGCCAACTCGGGGCGTCCACCTTCCCAAAAACGTCCCAACAAATCTGTCGATTCAAAGCATCGATAGAAGTGTTCGGTAAAACCCAATTCCGTGACTCCCCTCGCCGCAGCCGACTCGACATAGGACTCGATGAGCCAGGATGGATAATCGTTGGGTATCTGGCGTGACGCCGCCAACGGACCGTGGCCGAACAGATGAAGGTGATAGTCACCCATCGGCCAGGACGCGCTCCAGGTGACCAATGCGGTCCTCGATCTCCGCCAGGCGATTGTTTGCGTCGATTCGGTCGTTGATGTCCGTTGCCGGGATACGTCCTCCGACAGCCAAATCGGCCCCGGTGAAGCGGCCCTTGATCGTCCGGATACGATCTCCCTTGGCGGCCTTGAGCTGGGCGTAGAGATGCTTCAACTCGGCCTCCACCTCGGCCCGCGGCCGATGGAGGTCATAATCGAAAGATCGCAGCAACGCCCGAATCTCCGCCTGCTTGGCAACCATCGGTTCCCGCTCCGGATCGGACTCGTCGAGACTGTCGAGCGCACGCGATATGGCATTCATTTCCGCCAGCAGGTCATCCAAACTCGTCATCGACGACCAAGTTTACGGTTGGCTGCGAGGAGCTAGACGAGATAGCTGAGCCCCATCGCGACTGCGATCAGGCCCAGAATGCAAAACCCCACCCAGCTCATCAAGATCGAAGCCGCCGCTTCTTCCCGAGCATCGCCTTCGGAGAATTCTGTATCCATGACCCCGGGATCGGCAAGCCGACCCGATTTGGACAGACACAACAGTTCCGATCGCGCAAGGACTAGCTAGTTGACCGGGGTAGCCATTCCTGGTTACGAACCACGTCGAGGAGTCCACTGGCGGCGATGAGAATGACTAGCAGCGCCTCCTCCGGGGTCTTGACCCGGTGGACGTGAATCGCCCGCCGGCCGGCTTCGGCCAGTCGGCGACCGTGAGGGTCTTCGAGAACGGGTTTGCCCTTCTTACCGACGCCGAAGACTCGATAATCACTGCCGTCTAGGTCGATGATGAGCGTCCGTCGGAAGGCAATGACCGATCCAAACGGCACCTCCTTGAGCACGAATTTGACGTCGTTGATCTCGCCGATGATCTCCGGGATCAAGTCCGAGGAATTCCGTCCATGCCCCATCGAGGCCTCTCCGAGGGTGCCACTGACCACCTGGGTGTCGACACCCGATGGGTGGCTCACCACTCCGGAGTGCTTCCCGAGCGTGAACTCGGTGATCGATCCGTCCGTCTTGGATATCTTGAGGCGGCCGTGAGCCGCGCTGTGGAATCCATCCATCATCGATACATGCCTCGCTGTTTCATCGGGATTGTGGCCCTTCTGCCCGTCTCTGCCCGTCTCTCCCGTCACCCCGCCTGCGCTCTGACCCCGCTTGCGTGTCCGTGAGCAGTTCTTCGGGAGGCATGCGGACAGACCTGTGTCCGATCGCCTGACAACAGGATATCGAGCTTGCGCCCGCTTTGCGTTGCGCGCCCGTGTCATTCTTCGACGATTGGCTCACCGATCGTCCGGAAGATCAGGTCGTGGCGGCCTCACTCACGAAGTCATCCAGCTCTTCAGGCCGTATGAGCACTTCTCGAGCCTTTGATCCCTCTGACGGGCCTACGACGCCCCGGCGTTCGAGAATGTCCATGAGGCGGCCGGCTCGCGCAAAGCCGACCCGTAGCTTGCGTTGCAACATCGAGGTCGACCCGAGCTGAGACCGCACGACGAGCTCGATGGCTTGTTGCAGCAGAGCCGGATCCTCCCCGTCGGCTTCTTCAGCGGCTTTGGCCTGGGCCTCCACCTTCTTGAACATTCGCTCGTCGTATTGTGCTTTGCCCTGCTCGCGCACCCAGCTGGCAACGGCGCCGATTTCAGCCTCCTCGACGAACGCACCCTGGATCCGCTCGGGTTTCGGATCCCGGGCCGTCACGACCAGTAGATCACCCAGACCGACCAGCTTTTCAGCACCCACGCTGTCGAGGATCACCCGGCTATCAGCCTGAGACGCCACCGAGAATGCCATTCGGGACGGGACATTTGCCTTGATCACGCCCGTAATCACGTTGACCGACGGCCGTTGGGTTGCGAGTACGAGGTGAATACCGATCGCGCGGGCCATTTGAGCAATTCGAACGATCGACGCTTCCACGATTTTTCCTGCGACCATCATGAGATCGTTCAGCTCGTCGACCACGATCACGATGTACGGGAAACGGTCGAACGAATCGGTCTCGAGCCCACCGGCATCCCACTTCTCGTGATATCCCGTGATGTCCCGAACCCCGGCATCGGCCAGCAACTGGTAGCGACGATCCATTTCGTCGACGGCCCAGTTGAGGGCATCGGCGGCCTTTTTGGGATTTGTGATGACTTTGGTGAGCAGGTGAGGTACATCGTCGTACTGTCCCATCTCCACCCGCTTGGGGTCGACCAGGATCAGGCGAACTTCTTCCGGGAGAGCGCGGACGAGGAGAGAGGTCACGAGTGCATTGATACACGAAGATTTCCCGGCGCCCGTTGCGCCTGCTATGAGTACGTGCGGCAACTCATTCAGATTCACCATGACGGGCTTGCCGGAGATATTCATGCCGAGAGCAACAGCCAGGGGGTTGTCGTTCGCTCGTGCTTCGGGCGAGTCGAGGATATCTTTGAGGGTGACCAAACGGCGTTTCTTGTTGGGCACCTCGACACCGACGGCTGATTTTCCGGGTATCGGAGCCAGGATTCTCACATCCGGGGTTGCCAGGGCGTAGCCGATATCGTTCGTGAGGCTCGTGATCTTGTTGACCTTCACGCCAGGCGCGAGCTCGATTTCGTACCGGGTGACGGTCGGTCCGGGAACAATCCGGGCGAGCCGTGCATCCACTCCGTGTTGGCGGAGAGTCGCCTCGAGCTCGCGTCCGGTGGATTCGAGTGATCGCTTGTCCTGGGTCCCACCCCGACCAGCAGACAGGAGTTCGAGCGGGGGCTTCTCGTAGGCCTTGTTTTTAGGAGCCGCAATGCGCGGTACGGGCTGATGATCCGGTTCTGCTTTCTTGACAGGCGGGCGTTTTGATTTCTGATCGCTGCGAGGCGGACGGTCATGTTCAGGTTTCTTGGCCGCCACGACCGGAACGGGAGTAGCGACTTGCACCCGGGGCCGGTCCGGTCTTCGGTAGGCCTGCCATGCCCGTTTGGCCCGACGGCCGACCTTGCGACCGAGCTCACCGAAGGCCAGCGCCGCCTCCCGAAGTGTCGCTTTCGTGATGATCAGAGCGCCAACTCCGATGACGGCCGAGAGGATGATGAACGCTCCCAGCAATCCAACAATGCGCCGGATGGGAAACGAAATCAGAGCCCCGATCACTCCACCCCGGCCGGATACGACCTCAACCCCTGCTGCCAGAGGCTCGGTTCCGCTCAACAAATGGAAGAGACCCAGGCTACCAAAAAACAGAAACCCCAGACCCAGAGGCAGCCGGGCGTGATCGTCGTCTCGTACTTTGCCGAGGATCAGCGTGAGACCGACGAGCAGAATCGCAATGGGAACGAGGATCGCCCACACCCCGAATAAGAACCGGAGTCCCGTGACCACGGCATTACCGAGGGGGCCCGAGAAGCTGAAGAACCCGAGCAGCAGGATCAGGCCGACCACGAGCATAAGCAGGCCCCAGATGTCATCGGCCTGACGGTCGAATCGCCCTCGCACCGCGAGGCGTACTTGCGCTAGCACGCCCGTGGAGGTCGGGGATTTCTTCTTGGTTGCTGGTTTCCGTCGCACCCGGTTCCGCCCGGAGCCCCCACTACGAGGTGATGTAGTGCGTGCCATTCGGTGGCGAACCCTACCGACTGGTTCAGAAAGTAAGGAGGATTTTCGCGCTCTGCGGCCACGCAACGCGCCCATCGAGCGAGGTCACGAGACACCGCCCCACACGGTGTCAGCCAGGCGCCGGGGGTGAGCCGATCATGTCCTGGAGAACGGATCGGAATTGGCGATTCATCAAGTAGTTCTTCTCTCCGAGCTTGATCCGATCGGTCATGATTCCCGGCTTGTGCACGATGCCGATATCGGCCGGCATGCGCTCAACAACCTCTTGAACCCGGTTCTGGCTCCACTTCGACGTGCGGGCGAGCACGAGGCCCCGATCGGTCCGGGCCAGCGCGAAGAACGTAGTTCCGTACATCAGAACGCCCGCGATGCTCAGACCAATGAGCCCCCCGCGCACAAGGGCGTTGCCTTCACCGAGAAAGCCTGAAACCACCAACGCAGCGACGATGCCAAGCGGAAGCGCCCATCGAGCTCGCCGCTGAACGAGCACCGCCGATTCGGCCTTCTCGCCATCGTCGAGGTGTTCGTTGACGGCCCCCACGAGCCGCTCGCGATACTCGCCCAGCCGGTCCGTCAAAACTCGATCACCACCGGCAAGACCACAGGACGCAAACGGGTCTCACTCTTGATGATCCTGCGGGCGGTGTCGTACACATGGCGCCGAACCGCGTCGGGATCCGGGTTACCGCTGGCGATGGCAGCCTCGATCTCCCGGGCGACCATCGACAGCATGTCCTCCGGTTGATCCATGAGTCCGTGGCTGTCCAAATCGGGGCCGTACACGATTTCGCCGGTTGTGCTGTCCACGCCAACCGTGATGACGACGACGCCCTCGTCGGCCAGATGCCGGCGGTCCCTGATGGCGCGCTTCACATCGCCCACCATCGACCCGTCCAGATACACGTAGCCCGCCGGAACCGCCCGACGTTCGACAAAAGTCCTCTTGCCGTCCACGACGATTCGATCACCATCCTCACACACGAATACGTCTCGCACGTCCATCGCCTCGGCAAGCGCCGCGTGAGCGCGCAACATCCGGTATTCGCCGTGCACGGGAACAAACGCTCGAGGGCGCACCACGTTCAGGAACGTCAGCAGTTCAGACTCGGCTGCGTGCCCGGAAACGTGCACTTTCGCATTACGACCATGGAATACGTCGGCGCCGGTCTTCAAGAGGCCGTTTATGACGCGCGACACCTTTTTCTCGTTGCCGGGAATGGGAGTTGCCGAGATGAGCACGGTATCACCGTCGCCGATCTTGACATTCCGGTGCTCGCCTGCGGCCATCAGTGAGAGGGCAGCGAACGGCTCCCCCTGGCTTCCCGTGCAAATCACGATCGTGGATTCCGGGTCGTGGTTGGAAACCTGATCGATCGCAATCACCCGATCTTCAGGCACGTCGACGATATCGAGTTCGCGCCCGATCTCCATGTTCCGAAGCATGGACCTCCCGAGGAAGGCGATCTTTCGATCATCGGCAAGCGCCGCGTCGACGATTTGCTGCACCCGGTGGATGTGACTCGCAAAACAGGCCGCCACCACCCGTCCTTCCGCCGAAGCGATGATGTCGTAGAGGTTTCTTCCCAGGGAGGACTCGGAAGCGATGAAGCCCGGCTGCTCTGCGTTCGTCGAATCGGCGAGCAGCAACCTGACGCCTTCTCGACCGAGCTCGGCAAAGGTCGGCAGATCGGTCGGTCGATTATCGATGGGAGTCGGATCGAGCTTGAAGTCTCCGGAATGAACAATGATTCCCTCATCCGTTTGGAAGGCCACGCCCGACCCTTGTGGGATCGAATGTGACACGGGAACCAGCTTGAAATGGAATGGTCCCACTTCTCGCCATTCGTTGTCTTCCATGGCATGGAGCTGCGCGTCGATTCCGTTTTCCTCGAGTCGAGACGCGGCCAGGTTCACCGTCAGCTCGGTCCCGTACACGGGAACGTTGATCTCGGCAAGAAAGTAGCTGAGCGCCCCGACGTGATCCTCGTGACCGTGGGTGAGAATCACGCATACGACATCGGCGGCTCGATCGATCATCCAGCTGAAATCGGGAAGCACGAGGTCGACGCCGAGCATGTCCTCTTCCGGGAACATCAGTCCGCAGTCGATGAGAGCCAGCTTGCCGTCTATTTCGATGGCTGCGCAGTTGCGGCCAATCTCTCCGAGCCCACCGAGAAAGGTTATCGAGATGCTCATGCGAGCTGAACGGTACCCAGCGCCTCGAGAACCCGTTGGGTTACGGCGTCGCTACCCGGCACCAGCGGGAGGCGCGGGCGGCCGACATCTTTCCACACGCGGGTGAGGGCTGCTTTGAGCGGCATGGGATTCGGCTCCAGGAACAACGCCTCAAAGAGCGGCATCATCGCAGCGTGCAGACGCTCGGCCGCCGCCCCATCGTCCTTTCGAATAGCCTCGATCATCTCCGAGATCTGATTGCCGACCAGATGAGAGGCAACAGACACGACGCCCGATCCACCCATCGACACGATGTCATACGTGAACGCATCCGAGCCCGCATAGACACCGAAATCCTCTGGCAGGCCGACGAGCTCGGTCTTGGTGAAGTCGAGGTCGTCGACGGCATCTTTGACGGCCACGATGTTGGGGTGGACAGAAAGTTCTTTGAGCGTCGGCAACTCGATGAGACGGGCCGTTCGACCAGGGATGTTGTAGAGCAAAACCGGTAGATCCGTGGCATCGGCGATCGCTGAGAAATGGGCGAGCAAGCCTGCCTGGGGTGGTTTTGAGTAGTACGGCGTCACGGCCATGACCCCGTGACATCCGAGTTCTGCGGCTTTTCGTGTCATCGAGACCGAATGAGCCGTGTCGTAGGTACCGGTTCCGGCGATTACGTAGGCCTTGTCACCAACCGATTCGAGGATCGTTCGAAAAAGAGCCACCTTTTCGAGGTCGGATAACGTCGGTGACTCGCCGGTGGTGCCACACACCACTATCCCTTCGGAGCCCGTATCAACCAGATGACGCGCCAACTCCCAGGCTGTCTCGTAATTCACCTCTCCGTTGCCGTCAAAAGGTGTGATCATCGCGGTGAGGACAGAGCCAAAAGGAGTAGGTCGCATGGGCATCACGGTAGCAGTCTCATTCGGGGCTCATCCCGTCATCTGATCTCATGTCCATGTCCTGTCAGTCTTGCGGCCAGGACCCGGGTGTATCGACTAGAGCGTGATCGGACCGTGCTGAAACATGGCCAGACCGTCGATGTCCTCGAAATAATACGTGTCAATTTGCAGCACGCGGGTGACCACCCCTCCGTCGAGTTCAAAAGCAATCGCCAGCCAATCATCCGTGAAGTCGAGCTCGATCGGCGTTTCCTCGAATGCGAACCGGGTCCCGGCGACGCCCGTCGTCAGGTCGACAACACTTATGAACGTGGTGCCGGCCGGAACACGTTCCACGAAAGCAACCCGGTCCTCAAAAGGATGGAGTGCGGACATGGTGATGGTCGAAGTCTCGCTGCCGCATCCCTGTTGATACGCCAAACCGGGCGCCTCGACCCTGAGACATCCATCATCGGGATCTCCGGTGGCGCCGATTCCAACGCTAGATACCAGCTGATTCCGTTGGTCGAGGTCGGTATACGACGGAAGGATGACGCTGAAATGTGTCTCGGACCCGGTCAGATATACAAACGTGGCAGTGGTGTCGCCCAAGCCGGGGTCGCCCAGGGCAATCACCACGACGCCGGGCTGGGGAGGCTGTTCATAATGGGCGTCGAGCCGGTAAAAGGGATCGAAAACCAGCTGGCGTCGATTACCGGACGCAGTGAGATGGACGAGACCTTCTCCGTCGCAGAGTTCGGCAACAATGCCTCCGAGCCGGTCAGCTATCGCCTTGACCGCACAGTCATCGATCAACATGTTGCCGGTGACCCCGGAACGCACGCCGTCGGGACCAGAAACGAGCAGAGCCGGCAACACGGACACGGAAGCCGTCGTCGTGGTTCCTCCGCCCTCCCTGTCCTCGCCAACCAAAAAGAATGACGCAGCCAGCGTCAGAACCGCCAGCAGTACCGCTCCGAATCCGAACCACAACGGGGGCCGGGCGGGCGCGTCGCCACTCGCGGCTTGATTGAGCGGACGGATTTCCTGAAGATCACGCGCCATCGGATCAGCGATCCACGACAACGGGCTCGCGTATCAAGGTGGCCAGCCCGTCGAACTCTCGTTTCGCATACGAGTCCATATCGATCAAGGTGGATCGGATACCCGAGGCGTCCTCGATCGCAAATGCTGAGAATTGCCCATCGTAACTGAGGCTGAGTGGTTGTCCTTCAATGCGTACCGAGGCCGTTGTCTCATTCGATTCCAGCTCCAGAATTCTCAATACGAACCTCCCGACCCCGGTTCGGCTGACATAGGCAAGGTCTCGGCCACTATCGCTCACGGCGGCCGCGACGACTGGATCTTCGGTATCCCGACAACCGATGCTGGTCGTTTGATCGGAATCCTCAATCGTCTGGATCTGCATGCAGCCCTCGGCCACCACCCAACCACCGAGATCGAAACCGACGAGTGCTTGCACACGCGGGCTGGCGGCATACCAGCTGAAACGTGGAATCGAATCGATCTCACCGCTCCGCTGCTCGACGTCGTAGCCGACCGCGTCCATCGAATCGATCAACGGGTACTTGTCGAAGGCCACGGCCAGCGGGGTCTCGCCAAACCCCAGGTGCTCCACAAAATGGAGTTCGAACCGCTCCCCCGCGACGTCGACCTGCTCGCCGTCGCTCGTGAGATGCACGATGCCACCTTCGCAAAGATCTACGAGGAGGCCGCCCGAAAGGTCATCGATGGCGCGCTCGGCGCACTCGAACGCTACGGCACGGGACCGGGCCCCTTCGATACGCACACCCGCTGGAGATGCGACGAGCACGTCCGGAAAATCAACGGCGGTCAGCGTTGTGGAGGTTGTCGTGGGATCCAGATCGAACGCGACGTCGGCCGCATCCGGAGCTCCCCTTCCGAACATGCCGATTCCGACGGCAGCCACGATCAATGCCGCCACGAGGCCCGCCAGTCCGACCCAGCGCGGCGGCGGGTCCCGGGGAGAGCTGGGCTGGGGTTTTACGGGCTGGAGTTCCTGAAGACCCGTTATCGGAGAATCTGCCACAGACCCACAATAGGGCTGCGACCACTTATGCGACTGTCGGCGTAATATCGTGCCCATGCAGTCCCCCAACATCGTTGAAGTGAATGCCCCTGACTTTCCCCGTGAGGTTCTTCAGGCAAGCCACGAACGACCCGTCGTCGTCGACTTCTGGGCCGAGTGGTGCGGTCCCTGCAAGACCCTCGGGCCCGTCCTCGAGCGCCTTGCCGTCGAATACGACGGCGCATTCCGGCTCGTAAAGGTCGACGTCGACGCCAACCAGGCGCTCGCCCAACAGTTCGGCGTTCAGGGAATCCCATTCGTAATGGCTTTTGCCGGCGGCCAGCCGGTAAGCGAGTTCACAGGGGCCCTTCCGGAGAGCCAGGTTCGTGCCTGGCTGGACCCGCTACTTCCGAATGAGTTGGACGACATGGTGGAGCAGGGCCGGGATGCGCTGTTGGAAGGTGACGACGCCAAAGCCGAAGAGGCCTTCCGTCTGGTCCTGAGCCAGCAGCTCGACCATCAGGAGGCGGGCACCAGCCTCGCCCAGATGCTGATTGCCGCCGGCAAGACGGACGAAGCACTGGATGTGCTCGCTCCGATGAGCGCAACAGCCGAAGTCGATCGACTCCGGGCAGCTGCACGGTTGTCGGAGAACCGGGACCAGGACGTGAGCGGCCTTGCTCGTGAGCTCGAGGATGACCCGCAAAACGATGCCAAACGTGTTGAGCTTGCATCGGCGTTGGCGGGGCGTGCCGAGTTTGAGCCTGCCCTCGATCACCTCCTGAACGTGGTTCGCAACGCGGGACCCGAGCGTGAAAACGCGCGCCAGGCCATGATCGACATTTTTGGAGTTCTCGGCGTCGAACACCCGCTGGTTCTGACCTACCGCCGACAGCTCGCGAGTGCGCTCTTCTGACATCAGTCGCCCGACGTCGACTGGAATACCATTACTTCAAACGTGCAGCGCGAG
>JAHEJY010000035.1 GCA_024638625.1 Actinomycetes bacterium | reverse complement strand
GGTTGGTTCGGGGCAACTGCTCCCAGCAGCTGAAGGTTGGTAAATCGGAGTGCGTATTGGGAACGCCGGAGTGCCTGGAACACATACCCGCCGGCCAGGGCAACGGGGACAACCAACAGCCACAATCGCTGCGGTTCCATGAACTCGACTCCAAACAGGTTCATTGGTTGAACACCCGCCGGGCGTTGCGCAGCCGACGTCGCGTCAACACGTGTTTGACGATATCGGATATCCAATCTTTGTCCGTGTGGAGCTGGAGGTGATCGGCGCCCGCTCCCCGAATCTCGGTTGCGATCCTGCTGCGCTGGCGGGCAGCCGCCTGGCGATATCGTTCGCGGGTGGCCGGGCGACCCGTGTCCACCATCCTTCTGGCGCCGGTCTCGGGGTCCTCGACCGTGATGAGCCCCACGTCGGGAAGGTCCATTTCGCGAGGGTCGACCACCTCGAGCGCCAACACATCATGATGCCCGGAGAGCCCCCGGAGCTCCGGCACCCAGCCAGGATCTCCCAGGAAGTCCGAAATCACGACCACGAAGCCGCGACGTTTGGCGAGGCGCCCGGCATGCCGGAGCAAAGGACCGAGTGCGGTCGGGCCGGACCCTTCGGGACCGGTCTCGAGGTTCCGCAGCACCGCGTACAAATGAGGCCGGCCACCCCGATGCGGGATGAAATCGACATCTTCCCCCCGTCCCACAACCAGGCCGATCCGGCTACCGCTCCCCTTCGTGGCCAGGAAGCCCATCGCGGCTGCGCCCTCGACCAGCAGGTCGCGCTTGGTGTGGTTCGTGGTTCCAAAATCCATCGATCCTGACCCATCGACAACGAGCGTCGTCTCGAGCTCACGGTCGACAATGGTGTCGCGCACATAGGGTTCCGTTGTCCTGGCGGTGACGCTCCAATCAATGCGTCGTACGTCATCGCCGATGGCGTACGGCCGCGCTTCGCCCAGATCGGAGCCGTGGCCGGGAAGCAACCCCTGCACATCTCCTTGCAAGATGCCGTCGAGCCGATTGAGAACAGCGAGCTCGAGTTGGCGGAGGCGGCTAGAAGCCTCCATCACCCGCCTCGGTCTCTCCCTCGACCAGTCGCGCTTCGAGTGGGCTGATCGTGGGCGCGGGAATTGTGGTCAGCAACTCCACGAGCATTTCGTCGACGCTCACGCCCTCTGCCATCGCCTCGTACGACGGAAGCACCCGATGATTGAGAATGTCATAGGCAACGTCGTACACGTCCTGGGGCACGGCATAGGACCGGCCTCGCAACAACGCCATTGATCGTGCCGATTTGACAAGTCCGATCGAGGCTCGGGGCGAGGCGCCGTATCCGATGTAACGGACCAGTCCGGCCAGACCGTATTGGGCAGGATTGCGTGTCGCCAACACCAGATGCACCGCGTAATCCTTCACCTTGGGATCGACGACAACCGAAGCAGCCATCTTCTGGAGACGTGCCACATCCGAGATTTCGAGAACCTGCTGTACGGAGGGCGGATTGACCTCCATACGATTGACGATCTCCCGCTCCTCAGATGGAGACGGATAGTCGACCGGCACTCGCATCAGAAATCGGTCGCGTTGAGCTTCCGGAAGCTCATATACGCCTTCCGACTCGATCGGGTTTTGCGTCGCCAGCACGAAGAACGGGTTCGGAGCCTCATACGTGGTACCGCCGATGGTCACCTGGTGTTCGGCCATGATTTCGAGAAGCGCCGACTGAACTTTCGCCGGTGCGCGATTTATTTCGTCGGCCAGCACGAAGTTGGCGAATACCGGGCCCAGTTCGACATCGAATGATTCTTGCGAAGCCCGGTAGATCCGGGTTCCGGTGATGTCGGACGGTATCAGATCAGGCGTGAACTGTATCCGCGAGAACGTGCCGCCGAGAGCTTTGGAAACCGTGGACAAGGTGAGGGTCTTTCCGAGACCAGGGGCACCCTCGAGCAGGCAGTGGCCACCTGCGAGCAAGCTGACGACAATGCGCTCCACGACCCGCTGCTGTCCGACGATGACACGTCGCACCTCGAACAACGCCCGCTCCAGGGCCAAATGATGGTCTTCGATCATGTGTCTCCTCCCGGTGGCCTAGATGCCGCCTGAGCCAACCCCGGCGCCCTCGAGGGATCCGCCGACATCGGTATCAGTGGTAGCCGCTGCAGCCATCTCCAGGGCTTCTTGAATCGGAATCGCGAATCCGACACCATCAGATCCACCGGATGGCGTGAAGATCGCGGTGTTGATGCCGATCACTTCACCTTTACGGTTCACGAGTGGCCCCCCCGAGTTCCCGCTGTTGATGGCTGCATCTGTCTGGATTGCGTTTTTGAGGATGTCTCCACCGATCGGAATATCGCGATCGAGCGCCGATACGATTCCTGCTGTGACCGTCTGGTCGAGGCCGAAAGGACTGCCCATGGCGATGGCCAGTTGCCCGACCCGTGGCTCGTCTTCACTCAGCGGGACCGCGGTCAGACCGGTCGCTTCGACTTTCACAACAGCGACGTCCGCCGAGGGTTGATTCACGACGACTTGTCCTCGCAGGCGAGTGCCGTCCTGGAGAACGACTGTGACACTCGAAGAGTTACCAACAACATGGGCATTCGTGAAGATGAACCCGTCCGGGTCGTAGATAAACCCTGACCCCAGGCCCCCACGGGGTGCTTCGATCTGAACGACCGCTGGCAGGACGGCCTCGGCGACTTCAGCGATCGGCTCGTCAGAAGCGGGAAGGGTAGGCGTGGTTTGAGGGTCCTCTTCAACGATCGGTTGCTCATCCGGCGCAGGTTCGTCGGCGCTGCCAGATCGCTGCTCGCCGGCCTGATCCTCGACCGGATCGGGGGATGATGGGACGAATTCATTTGTGGCTTCGGTGGTGGTTGGTGACTCTGCCGTCACCGACCCGGGCTCGCGCCCGAAAAAGACCCAAACCGCCAACACGGTTGCAACCAGGACCGCGCCGAGAAGTGCCCACTCCAACTTCGAAAAAGACGAGGGCTCTGGTTCGCCGGCGTCGGACCGTTTCGCGAACATGCGACGCAAAGGCGAAGGCATGGGCCCATGTGGTGGCACCGGCGGAAGATCTCGCCAGGTTTGTCCGCGCGCCGGCCGCGACGGTTCGAGGTCTTCAGGAGGTTGATTCTGATCGGTCATGGCTTCCCCATCATCATGCTGGCAGTGTTGGCAACGTATGGCCCAATTACGAGGAAATCCGGGGAAGTTCCTGAGAATCAGCTGTGAACTGCGTTGCCCAGCGCGCTCTTTGTGCCTGTCGTACCCAGATCGTAACGATCTGTGGGGAGTATCCAGGCATTGGGCCCAACAAGGATTGTCGTCTCACGTTCGCGCCGAGCGCAGCTCCAGAGGGTCCGCTCCTGCTCTGCTGCTGCCGGATAGCTCATAGTTGGATGACTCAGGCCTGATAACCATGGTGGCCCGCACCGATGCCAGCGATGGCGGGCTGGTTCACCAGCTGTCGGTCGTTTATGAGATTCTGATCCATCCCAGAACGAGAACAATGGCCAGCACCGGTCCCGTCAGCAGGATCAGATAGCGTGCACGCTGGTTGTCCACGAACCGGGTCAGAACGCCCATGACGAGCACACCGAACAGCCACACACCGACAAACAGGACTACGACAAGCCGCTGGAGGTCGCCCCACCCCGGGTCGGTTGCGCCTAGGAGCCCTGCGATTCCGAAAGCGAGAGCGATCAGCAGGTGTATCACCACGATCGTTCTCTCAGATCTGGACAACCCCCGTCGCCGACGGTGTGCGAAGGTGCTCAAAATTCCTATCCTGCTGGTTTGGTGCTTTGCGGACGCCGTTTGTCATCGTGGCGATCGTGCATAGCTTGTACTCCGAATATGTATCAGGTTCTAGACGCTTCGCAATGCCAAAAAGTTGCGACAGATTCGCTGGCCGCGACCGGGTCCCTGCACCGGCCATTCAGGGAATATCCGGTCCGCTGTGCAGGTTGGTAGCGGTGCCGCGCTGGGAAAAAACGCGTGGCAGCACCGATAACCAGGAAGGTATTCATATGCCGACAATCACAGCCACGTCCGAGAACATCGAGTCCTTGATCACGGAGAACGACACAGTGATCATCGATTTTTGGGCTGAATGGTGTGGGCCGTGCCGCGGATTCGCGCCTACCTTCGAATCGGCTTCCGAAGAGCATCAGGACATCGTGTTCGCAAAAGTCGATACGGAAGATCAGCAGGCCCTGGCACAGGAATTCAATATTCGCTCAATCCCGACCTTGATGGTTTTCCGGGATCAAGTCTTGCTGTACAACGAAGCGGGCGCTCTTCCACCCAAGATGCTGAGCGATCTCATCTCACAGGTAAACGCGCTGGACATGGATGATGTGCGCCGCCAGATCGAGGAGCACGGTGACGGCGACGGCGGACACGACCATGAGGGTCACGATCACGCCGGACATGACCACTGAAGATTGGCGGGCGGCGACCGCAAAGCGCTACGAAATCGACCGATCGGCCATCGGCATCGATTGAGCGTTATCGGTTGGTTTATGCGTCCAATTGACGAGCATCAAATCTCGAGCCCGCTGACTGCTGCGTCAGCGAGCGCGACCAGATCGGCTTCGTCGGGCGACGCCAGATCCACGTAGACCTTCAACTTGGGCTCGGTTCCGGAGGGACGAACCACGACCCTGCCAGACTCGACGTGGAGAATGACCATGTCGGTGTTGGGTAACCAGCCCGGACGCTGCTCCTCACCTGATCGGAAGTCGACCAACCCGGTTACCGTCCGACCGGCCAACTCGCTCGGCGGCCTCGAGGCTATCCCATCGACGGCCTTCACCAGCTGTTCATGCCCGTCGGGTCCCGTGCGGACAATCGAACGTTGAGTGGAACGCCAGGTGCCGAACTCGGAGAACAACTCGGCAAGGCGGTCCCAGAGAGTCAGACCGTCGCGAGCAAGTTCAGAAGCGATCAAGCCCACCATGGCTGACGCCGACAGTCCATCCTTGTCCCGAACCACCGGCGAGACCGAATACCCGAGGGCCTCTTCAAACCCCATGGCAAACTCCCCCACACCCTCATCGGTCAGCGCAAGAACTGCGCTCCAGATCCATTTGAAGCCTGTCAACGTTTCGGCAAAGTGCGCTCCCCGATCTTCAGCAACCAGTCGCGCCATCGGGGTTGACACGACGGTCGAGGCCACGATCGGAGTTGCCTCAGACGACCAACGGCTCAGAACGCCGTCGATGAGGAGTACTCCCAGATCGTTACCGGTCAACATGCCACGTGCTGGAGAGCCGACGGCAAGACGATCGGCGTCAGGATCATTAGCCATCACGAGATCTGCAGAGACTTCGAGACCGAGCTCCATGACCTCGTCCATCGCTCCAGGTTCTTCGGGATTGGGAAATCGAACGCTCGGAAACTCCGGGTCGGGCCGGAACTGGTCTTTGGCGATCGAGACGTTGTGGCCCGATCGTTCCAGTACCGACCTCGCATACTTGCCGCCCACGCCATGAAGAGGCGTGTACGCGATCGCCAAAGCAGGTTCGGTCGGGCGTGCGATTGCGTTCAAGTAGCGCTCGACGATCTCCTGGTCGAGAGAAACGACCGTCTCTCTACTTCTCGCGATCATTGACGCCGGTGGTGCCATTGCGATGGCATGGGCGATCTCCTGATCTGTGGGTGGAACGATCTGGGAGCCATGCTGGTTGTAGACCTTGTAGCCGTTGTACTCGGGCGGGTTATGGCTGGCCGTGATCACGACGGCAGCCAAAGCCTCCAGCTCGCGAGCAGCGAAGGCCACGATGGGGGTAGGAATCGGATCGGGAAAACACTGCACCTCGAATCCGGCGGCGGCGAGGACCTCGATCGTTGCGTCGAAGTAGTCCAGACTCCGCTCGCGAGCGTCCCTTCCCACCACGACCGGCCCGCGAATATCCTGGCTGGTGAGGAACTCCGCCAAACCAAATGTTGCTCTCGTGACGACCGCCAGGTTCATCCGGTTGGGACCGCCGCCGTCTATCCCTCTCAGGCCGGCGGTTCCGAACTCGAGAGTATCGGCGAATCGATCGGCCAGTTCTTCCCACGCCTGGGCCGAAAGCAGTTCGGTCAGCTCGCTCCGGGTAATCGGGTCCGGATCGCCCTCAATCCATTCATGAACCCGGGCAGCGAGGTCTTCGGCCTTCAACAGACACCAACTGGATCAACAATGGATCTGTCCGGAATCGGCGGGTCGTAGGGCTTGCGGCCCGACTGCCCGGCCGAGTTTTTCTCGATGTGGCTGGTCCAATGCTCCCGGAGATTCACGGGGCCAAGCTAGCCGCTCCCCACTACCCCGAGAAACACGTCGCCTGAAACCGCCAATTGCATCATTTCGGGTCGCACTGCATCGAGATCGACGACGAAAGCCGGTTGGGCTTCTCCCGCCAACGCGTGGTTGATCACCAGGAATCGCTCGCTGAGGTCGAGCGAAGCGACTTCGGTTCCGTCCGGGAGCTCGACTGCGGCAACCTCTTCGGCCAGATCGAGTTCCAGAACCACGACCTTCGACGTCGCCGGATCGTGAAACGCCAACCTGCTACCACCCGGCGACAGAACCGGAAGCCGTCGGCACATGACAGCCTCGCGACACAGCGGCTTCGGGTTTGTGGGCAGCTCCACCGTCTCACCGTCTTCATTGAGAAACACGAACGAGGAGCCGTCGGACGTGGTCTTGTCGATGACGTAACGTCCTTGGCCGTAGTCGACGTGGTCAACCCTCGTCGATGAGTCGCCGATTGTGGCAACCCACCTCTCCTTGGCTTCCCGGTCCCACCAGAGCAGCGTTTCGACCTGATCTACGCTGTCGGCGTTGTCAAGGACTGTCGCCAGCAGGCGAGGCGCGTCGCCGTCCGTTGTCGCCCCCCACAACCGCAGCAGGCGGCCTCCTTCAATGTCCAGCAAAGGAGCCGGCCCATTGCCCTCCGGACCGATATGGAAGACGACATCGTCTACACCCCAGGGCGGCTGGAACACGAGTCCTCCGGCTCCGTCGGCGTACGCCGGGCCCGAAGGTCGATCGAGTCGAGGCACGACGGCATCTACGAGCGGGAGTACTTCTTCCTCGAGGATGATGAAACTCCCGGGAGGCGGTTCATCTGCCACCGGAACAGACCCGGGGTTTCCGACGTCCGATTGCTCCGGCGCGTCGTCCCCCTCGATCGGTTCTACGACATCTGCCTCAGCAGCCGTGGTGGTCGACTCATCCTGGGTCGGGAGGTTCGCGGCTGTCGTCGCAGTTATCGCCGATTCGTCCGGGACAAAAGGATCTGATTGCGAACTCGAGCATGCCGTGACAACAAGCAGCGTCGCGGTAAGAACCGTCAGCCAGAGCGCTCGAGCATTCCCCAATGATGAACTACGCATGTGAATACATTCGACATTAACCCGGCCGTACTTGACCACCGGTGTGAGCACCCGCGTCACGGGCGTTTTTGGAGTTCCGCAACACCGACAGCTCGCTCAGCGGGACGCGACGGCGGCTATTCGTCGAAAGACGTCATCCCGAACGTCGGATGCCGCATGCGGCAAAGGGCGATCTTTTCGAGCTGCCGGATTCGTTCCCGGGTCAATCCGAACTCCTGACCGATCTCGTCGTGCGTCCGGGCAACCCCATCCGCGAAGCCGTATCGGAGCAGCAGGATTCGCTGCAGGCGCTCGGGCAGCCTGAGAATCGCCGTCCGCAGCTCATCTCCTACAACTGATTGGACTGCCTCAACTACCGGGTCGGAACCATCGGCGTCTTCCACGAAGTCGCCTAGCACTGCCCCGTCTTCACCAATCGGGCGATCGAGCGACACTGCGTCGGTCACGGCAAGCGAGTCGATGACGTCTTTGAGATCGATCCCAGATTCGGAGGAGATCTCCTCGGGAGTTGGAATTCGACCGAGCTCAGCATTGAGACGACTGGCGGTTGACCGAACGGTCGAGAGTTTTTCGTGGAGATGGAGGGGAATGCGAACGGTTCGAGATTTCTCTGCGATCGCTTTGGACAAAGCCTGGCGGATCCACCAGGTCGCATAGGTCGAGAATTTGAAGCCCTTGCGCCAATCGAATTTTTCCACCGCCCGGATGAGCCCGAGATTGCCCTCCTGGATCAAGTCGACGAAGTCGATGCCCGGGGTGTTCAAATATCGCCGCGCCTGGTTGATCACGAGCCGTAAATTCGAGTTACAGAAGTCGTCTTTCGCCCGTTCCCCCGCGCGTACCTGACGCATCAATACTCGTCGTTCCGCCGGGGCGAGCTTGGAGTCATCTGCAAGCTTCTCTTCCGCCTCGCGACCGGCTTCGATCGTCTGGGCAAGTCGTACTTCGTCCTCGGCGGTGAGCAACGCGTACCGTCCTACGTCGGACATATACACATTGATTGCATCGAGTTCGGACGTGTCACGCCCTGTGACGGTTACTGCCATTGCCTATCCCTCCAGCCGGTGAGACGTCTTGTGTTGCGGGTGTTGCTTGCTTGGATATTGGATGATTTGCGAAGATTGCAATGCGGTAATGGGGGGTGATGGGCGTATGTGTGACGTGTGAGATCGAGCCGCCGATCGAGAGAGAACAACCCCGGGTGGAGGCTCTTGTACTGTTTCGAAGGGCCTTGTTGTGAGGGACCGGAGGAGGGGATGCGACCTGTCGCCCACACACCCCGACCATCGATGGAGGCCCGGTCGTCGATACTCGTGATTTCCGGAACTTCCATCCCTGAGAGGGTCTTGTGAGGACTTTCACAAAGTATACGCGACGGTCTCATAAACAGGTTGATCTTTCTTGTGAAACTTTTCCCAAACTTACAGATCGGTTCGATCCTATCAACTGATCCAGCCGAACGTCCATTCGAACCCGCAACGTCCGCAATTCGGGACTGGATTGTGGCACGCATTTGCCAAAAAGGACGACATTTCGAGAAACTTTCTCTCCGGAGTCCCACATTCCTCATGCCCACATCATGCTTGCCGGGGGTACCCGACGAGGGCTTTTGCCTCCTCCCGCCTCACCATATCAAAAACGAAGCGCAGTGGCCGCGTCCGTGACACCGGCGTCGTGCCCGGTCAGGTCGGAATGACGTTCCCCGAATAGCGACTGAACCATTGCCCGGCAAGTGCGACATCGACCTCGGGCCGGCGAAACCGGGCCTCCTGTCCTTCCTCAGCAACCCGCTGGACTACCAGCTGTTGGATCTCGCCCGGTGTGGTGTCGAGCAGTCGCTGCAGCTTGCGGGCCGATGACGATTTGTCACATACGAGAGCCAACAGAAGGTGCTCGGATCCAACATGGCGATGCTCGAGCCGGCGCGCCCAGGATTCAGCTTTGCGGATGATTTCGATGAGATGTCGCGCATCAGGGACAGGACCGCGGACTCGCGAAACAATGGTCATGGCCCGAACACTGCTGTGCTGCTGGTAAGCGGCCAGCACTGCAGCTGCGTTGCTGGCATGAATCTGACCGAGCGCCCATAGGAGGTGCTCGTCTTCGAGGGCCGTCGCGCGCAGCAGGACCGACCGCTCGACAGCTCTTCGCACGGCTTCGACCGCCGGAGCCGTCGTCAGTTCTTGCTGGGCAACCACGAGCGGATCACCTGCCAGGGCGCGAACATACTCCTCGGCTCGCTGGAGGTTCAGCCCATTCCGGGCAAGGGCAACCGAACTACGCGTGTCTTTGACGCTCAAGATCCCGACGAGGAGATGTTCCGTGCCGATGAGACGCTTTTCCATCGAGAATGCTTCGAAAAAGGCTCGTCGTATGATTTTGCGAGTGTTGCGGCTCCACACCGGTTCTGTCGGATCCGAATCGATCCGCACCGGTGTGTCTCCAAAGATCCCGTATCCGAGTTCAGCCGCGTCAACCCCTGCGAGATCAAGGACCCGCCTGGCAGTGCAGGCAGGCTCGAGAAGAATTCCGATCAAGAGATGATCGGCCTCGATAACGGTATGATCGCTGATCTGGGCAGCCTTCTCGGCGCGCCGGAGCACAGATGTCGCCTGCTCATTGAATCGATATTCCATCTTCCTCCTCAGCGTGCCCCCGTCATCAATGTATTGAGTTCTGGCCAAAGCGCACCCCCTAGGATCGAACTTATGGATGAACCGCTTTCGTTGTCGCCGGCCGGGGCGTCAGAAACTGTTGTGCCGGCGATGCCGGACGAAGCCCGGGCCGCCCTGAAAGAAGCCCGGAAGCACTCTGATCCGGCATTGCGAAAGCAGGCCGTCGGCGTGGTTGCGCGGAGGTGGCCAACATATTCTGAGGCCTGGGCGGAGCTCGGAAACCTTGCGTCGGATCCGGTGGAAGCGTATGCGTACTTCCGTGTCGGCTATCACCGGGGCCTCGACCAACTGCGCCAGTCCGGGTGGCGGGGATCCGGCCTCGTGCGATCCTCGCATCCGGAGAACCGGGGATTCCTCATGGCTCTCAGAGGATTGGGCCATGCCGCCGGGACCATAGGAGAAACCGACGAAGAGCTACGCTGCCTGGAGTTTGCGCAACAACTCGATCCGTGATCATTCCGGAATTCGCGATCCTGGTGTTCACGGTGCTGGCGGCGTTGTTGTACGCCGAAGCGACCGGGCGTTCGTGGAAGTTGATTCCGAAAATGGCCCTTTCGTCAGGGTTCCTCCTGGTTGCGTGGGATCACGGCGCCATCGACTCCGTATACGGCCGTTGGATTCTGGTTGCCCTGTTGCTGTCGTGGGCTGGAGACCTCATCCTTGGTTTTGACCGAGCGTTTCTGGCCGGATTGATCTCGTTCGCCACGGCCCACCTGGCATATGTTGTGGCCTTCCAAACCTCCGGAGTCGGACTCGCCGGTTTTCTCACGGGAGGCTTGGCCACGCTCGCCATTGGTTTGGTTGTTTTTGGCCGGCTCCGCCCTCATCTTTCAGATAGGTTGGCCCGGGCCGTTGGTAGCTACATCGTCATCATCGGTTTGATGGTGGGGGCGGCTGCCGGCACCGGTATGCCGGCTATCTGGCTCCCGGCTGCCGCCTTCGCAGTTTCCGACATAGCCGTCGCCCGTCAGCGGTTCCTTCGGAGCTCTCTTGCCAACAAGATTTGGGGATTACCGCTCTATTTCCTGGCGCAGTATGCGCTCGCCACGACCGTGTAGCCTGTCTGATTGATGTGGTTGCGTCGGATTGGGAAGTGGGGATTCCGCCTCGGGTTGTCCCTCGTGATCCTCGCGTCGGCGTTCCTGGCGTGGTCAAGCCGGCGCCCTTTCCCCGGGGTCTCGGGAACTCTGACCGTCAGCGGCCTGAACGGTCCCGTGGAGGTTGTCCGAGACGGCGCCGGAGTTCCTCATATTTATGCCACGACCCCCCACGATCTCTTCCTGGCTCAGGGATTCGTTCACGCCCAGGACCGCTTCTGGCAGATGGACACCTGGCGCCACATCGGTGCCGGTCGCCTCTCTGAAATGTTTGGCGAAAGCCAGCTTGAAACCGACGTCTTCTTGCGCACGATGGGGTGGTACCCCCTCGCCGAGCGCCAGTACGAGTCTTCGACCGGAGAGTCCAGGCTGCTGCTGGATGCCTACGCGGAAGGCGTCAACCAGTACATCGGGGATCGATCAGAGGCGATGCTCGGTCTCGAATATACCGTGCTCGGTTTGATCAACCGTGGCTACGAAATCGAACCATGGCACCCGGCTGACACCCTCGTATGGGGCAAAGTCATGGCCTGGGAGCTGAGATCGAATCTCGAGGAAGAAATCGATCGAGCCCTCGCGCTCGGCTCATTGACTCCCGCCGAGCTGGAGGCTCTCTATCCGCCCTACCCCCCGGATCATCCGTTGATTGTCGGAGCCAATCGACCCCACATTCCCGGAGAAACGACCAATCCGGCACCAATCTCCGGCCTGGTCGGGCTTTTCGAGTCCGCCAACGCCAACTTCGAGAGCATCGACGTTTGGGCTCCAGGCGGAACGAGCAGCATCGGGTCGAACAGCTGGGTCGTGGGTCCGGCGATGTCTGATACGGGGACTGCCCTACTGGCAAACGACCCCCATCTCGCTATTCAGATGCCCTCGATCTGGTATCAGAACGCACTTCACTGTGAGCCCAAGACAGATGCGTGCCCGTACTCGGTCGGCGGGTTCTCGTTCGCAGGCCTGCCGGGCGTGATCATCGGCCACAATGACGACATTGCGTGGGGATTCACGAATCTCGCGCCCGATGTGGCAGATCTCTTCATCGAAAAAATCAACCCCGACAATCCCAATCAATATGAATTCGAAGGCGCCTGGCTCGATATGGACGTCCGGACCGAGACCATCGTCACCCCTGCCGGACCTATCGAAGCAACGATTCGCGCAACCCATCACGGACCGATCGTCAGTGATGCCTACGGCCGGCTTGGTGATTTCGGAACACAATCAGGGATCGACGTCCCCTCCGAATACGCACTGGCACTGCAGTGGGTGGCACTGGAAGAGACCAATTCGCTCAGCACCACGATCCGTTCCCTCAATCTGGCCTCGAACTTCGAGGAGTTCCGCGAGGCATTGCGGACGTTCGACGTGCCGTCTCAAAACGTCGTCTACGCCGACACGAGCGGCAATATCGGATACCAGGCGCCCGGCTTGATCCCCATCCGCCAGGCGGGCAACGGACGAAGCCCCGTGCCCGGTTGGACGGGCGAATACGAGTGGACAGGATTCATCTCGTTCGACGACTTGCCGACGGCCTTCAACCCGTCTGAGGGATACATCGTCACCGCCAACAATCCCGTGACCGACGGATCGTTTCCGTATCTGCTCACCACCGACTGGAACTACGGCCACCGGGCCGATCGAATCGATCAGCTCCTTCGCGAAGCGGAGCCGGTATCGCCCGACGACATGGCATCAATACAAAACGACGGTTTCGACCCGGTCGGTGAGATGCTCGTGCCACATCTCATGTCCGTTCAGACAAACGATGACGCAGAGAAGCTTGCCATCGATCTGGTTGCGGCATGGGATCTTCAAACCGGAAGTGATTCGCCGGCCGCAGCGATCATGGCTGCTACCTGGCAGGAACTGCTCGCCAACACCTATGCCGATCATCTTCCCGAGGAGCTCGCGCCGTCCGGCGGCGGGAGGTGGTTCAGAGTGACCGAGCTGATTCTCGCCGAACCGGATCACTGGCTTTGGGACCACGCCGACACGGACGTGAGGGAAGACCGCGATGCAATCATCAGCGAGTCGTTCTCCAAAGCGGTCGCCTATCTCGTCGACAGTCTCGGTGAGAATCCTTCAAATTGGGCGTGGGGAGAGCTGCACGGTGCCACGTTTGAGAATCAGACGCTCGGCCAATCTGGAGTCGCGCCGATCGAACTCCTGTTCAACCGGGGGCCCCAGGCCGTCGGCGGTGGCGGAGACCTCGTCACGGCGACGGCGTGGGACGCAACGAACGGTTTTGGCGTCACGTGGGTGCCATCGATGCGCATGGTGATCGACATGGGAGATCTCGATTCGGCGATCACGGTCCACACCACGGGCCAATCCGGTCATGCGTTTCACGAGCACTATGACGATCTGATCGAGCCCTGGGCGAATGGCGAGTACTACCCGATGTGGTGGGAACGAGAGTCCGTCATTGCCAATGCGGCATCCACGCTGCGTCTACTACCGGCCGGCTAGATCAGATTCTCGGCCTCCATCAAATCAGCCGGTGTCTTCACTTCAAAAAACGATGATCCGCCTTCACCCCATTGACGCCATTCCGATTCTTCAACAGGCCGCACCGGCGCTTTGGCGAGAAAACTCTCAACGGATCCACCGCGTTTGCAGACGAAGAGTGCATCCCTCAGCAACCCGGCTGGATACACGCCCAGCATCGGAAACAACTCTCCCTTGACCACCGGGATCACCGCCCGCCTCTCGTCTGCCAACGCCGCCATGAATCTGAGAGTCCCGGACTTCACAAGGGGCAGCTCAACGCCCACCACGATCGCCATCGCCGGTCCATCCCCCACTCTTGCGGCGTTCTCTGCTGCGTCCATCGCCGTGATCAACCCGACCAGTGATCCCGAGCATGCAGGGGTCAAGTCCGGTATCGCCGCGATCCCGGAGATCGAGCTGCTCCTTCCGATGATCAAGGGATCGCCCCCAGCGTTGCGGATCGCGCCTGCGACCCACTCGACCAGCGGAACACCAGATAGCCGCTTCAATGCTCTGTCTCCACCGATTCGGACGCCCGAGCCCCCGGCCAATATTGCCCAGAGAAACTGATACGGCGAGCTAACCGTCGTTTCGTCGGATTGTGGCGACGCCTGTCGTCGTCGGAATCGATCAAACATGGGCCAACACTACGACAGATCAGGATCAACCCATCTTTGAGCGTCTCCGCCCAGCAAAGGAGCCGGCGAGGCGCTAGCGTCGATCCCGAGGAACAAATACGACGAGGGAGGACCCATGCAGGTTTCCATGACCGTCAACGGTCGCACGCGGACTGCAGATGTTGAGGCCCGGACTCTGTTGGTGCACTACCTCCGCGAGCAACTCAACCTGACCGGCACCCACGTCGGGTGTGAGACCTCGTACTGCGGTGCCTGTACGGTGCTGGTCGATGGCAAGGCCACAAAATCGTGCACGGTACTGGCAGTCCAGGCGGAAGGCGCGGATGTCACCACAGTCGAAGGACTGGCAAACGGCGAATTGCACCCGGTCCAAGAAGGATTCTGGGAACGCCACGGGCTTCAGTGCGGTTTCTGCACCCCCGGCATGATCATGTCTGCTGTTGCGCTCCTCAACGAGAACGACAACCCATCGGAAGACGAAATCCGCCACGGCATCGAGGGGAACCTCTGTCGCTGTACGGGCTACCACAACATTGTTCGGTCGATCGAGTACGCCGCCGCAACGATGCGAGGCGAAGATCCGCCGGCGTCTCAATGGAAGGACGAATCGTGACGGCTGGGGTGATCGGCAAGGCCATCAGAAGGAAAGAAGACCCCGCTCTCATCCAGGGCAAGGGTCTGTATACGGATGACATGAAGATGGCGGGGATGCTCCACGCCGCATTCGTACGCAGCCCGTTTGGCAAAGCCCGGATCGTCGGTATCGACGCTTCAGCGGCGATGGCTATCGAAGGGGTGCACGCGGTGTACACGGCTGACGATGTTCGCGACCTCGGCCCGCTTCTCGCTCAGGTCGCCATCGGGGCGTTACGCCCCCTGCTCGCAGATGGGGTCGTCAACCACGTCGGTGAGGCGGTGGCGATGGTGGTTGCCTCCGACCGCTATATCGCACAGGATGGGACCAAAGCGGTCGACGTCGACTACGAACCACTGGAAGCAGTTGTCGACCTCGAAGACGCCGCTTCCGATCGCGTGATTGCCAACGACAGCAATGAGTCCAATGTCATCCACGTGTGGGAAGTGGGCGACGCTGACGCGGTAGCAGCGGCCCGCGCCTCCGAGGGGGCGATCGAGGTGAGCGTGAAGATGATCAACCAGCGCTTGATACCTACGGCCATCGAACCGCGGTCCGCACTGGCTGACTACAACGCCGGCTATGGCAGCGTGACGCTGTACTCGTCATCTCAGATTCCTCACGCCGTTGCGGGGGCCATCGGAAAAACCTTTGGCCTCACCTCGAACAATGTGCGGGTCATCGCCCCCGAAGTGGGCGGCGGCTTCGGAGCCAAACTCAACTACTACGCCGAAGAGGCGCTCGTTACGTTCGCTTCTCGGGAGCTGGGTAGCCCGGTCAAATGGACAGAAACGCGCCGCGAGGCGTCGGTAGCGACCATCCATGGACGCGGCTGGGTCGGGACGGCCACCATCATCGGCACCAGCGACGGGAAGATCCTTGCTTACGAACTCGATGCGTTGTCAGATATGGGTGCGTACACGCAGAATTTCACGGTAGCGATTCCCCTACTCGGCCAATATGTGGCGCCCGGCCAATACGACATTCCGATTCATTGGAAGATCGGGTGCGTTGTCACGAATGCGCCGACGACCGACGCGTACCGCGGAGCGGGTCGTCCCGAGGCGATCTTCTATCTGGAACGCATCATCGACGCCTTCGCTCGCCAGATCGGGATGGATCCAGCGGACGTGCGCAAGAAGAATTTTTTCGAGGAGTTCCCGGCGGCAACGGCAGCTGGAATGCTGATGGATTCTGGTGACTACCGCGCCAATCTCGACAAGCTCCTCGAGTTGGCCGACTATCAGGGACTACGGCAGAAGCAGGAAGAAGCCCGCAAAGAGGGCCGCAACATCGGCATCGGGCTCTCCACGTATGTCGAGGTGTGCGGGTTCGGACCTTCGGCGTTGGCCGAGGGTGGGTTCTCTTGGGCGGCGTATGGCTTGCCGGCCGCATTCAACGGGTCAGGCCTCGTGAGAGTGAATCCAGATGGGACGGCGACGGTGATGATCGGGACCGGGCCATCGGGTCAGGGCCATGAGACAACCTGGGCACAGATCGTCAGCGACGCCCTCGGCATCTCAGTCGACAACGTCCAGGTGCGACACGGAGACACCCGCGATTCACCTATGGGAATTGGTACGTTCGGTTCGCGATCACTCGCCGTTGATGGCTCGGCCACGGCCCAAGCGGCCGAGAAGGTCCGGACAAAGGCGGCAAGGGTTGCGGCCCACATGTTGGAAGCTTCCCCGGACGACATCGAGTTCGCCGACGGAGGTGCGCACGTTGCCGGTTCGCCAGACAAGACGGTCACGTGGGCCGAAATCGCCGAGGTTTCCTATCAACCGCATCGTCTCCCCGAGGGCATGGAAGGCGGAATGGAAGCCAACGCCGTGTTCTCGCCCGCCAACGCCACCTGGCCGTTCGGCTCTCACCTGGCCGTTGTCGAGGTCGACGACACCACCGGCGACGTCGTGCTCATGGATTACTTCGCTATGGACGATTGCGGCAACGTCATCAACCCGATGATTGTCGACGGCCAGGTCCATGGAGGTTTGGCTCAGGGCATCAGCCAGGCGCTGTTCGAACATGCGATCTTCGACGAAGACGGGAACCTGCTGACCGGCTCACTGCTTGACTATCCGATTCCGACTGCCGGCGATCTTCCGTCCTTCCAGCTCGATCGAACGACAACCCCCACGGACGTGAATCCGATGGGTGTGAAAGGTATCGGAGAAGCGGGAACCATCGGATCGGCTCAGACAGTCGTGAACGCCGTGATCGATGCAGTCGCCCACATGGGGGTCACCCATATAGATATGCCCCTCCGACCAAAGCGGGTGTGGCAGGCAATCCACCGGAACGGAGGGTAGAAGATGTTCCCGAGACAATTCGAATACGTTGCGCCCGCTTCCCTGGACGAAGCTCTATCGGCCCTGGCTTCGACACCGGGGGCCAAAGTCATGAGCGGCGGCCAGAGTCTCATTCCGATGATGAAGCTCAGACTGTTCAGTCCGGGTACCGTGATCGATATCGGCCGGATCGATGGGCTTGCCGACATCGTCGAAAAGGATGATCACATCTCCATTGGCGCCCTCGTTCGTCACAACCAAACCGCCTCCGACCCCACCGTGGCGGCGCACGCGAAGGCGCTCAGCCAGGCGGCTGGATGGACCGGCGATCACCAGGTTCGCAATCGCGGCACGACCTGTGGTGCGATGGCCCACGCCGACGTCGCCGCTGACCAGCCGGCTGCGGCCATAGCCCTCGGCGCCACGATGATGGCTCGATCTTCATCCGGTCAACGGGAGATCGCCGCAAGCGATTTCTTTGTGGACGCGCTCACATCGGCGTTATCTGAAGACGAGATACTCGTCGAGTTACGAGTTCCGAAAGCGTCGAACGGATCACGCTCCGCCTACGACAAACTCGGACGGCGCGGAGGTCACACCGACTACGCGGTCGCCGGAATCGCAGCGTGGGTGAATGTCGGCGACGATGGATCCGTGACGGATGCCCGGATTGGTGTCACTGGCGTCGGAACCAGGCCAACCCTCGCGGAAGCAGCCGCCGCCTCGCTGATTGGAACGGACGGCGGCGAGGAGTCGATACGCGCAGCCGCAGGCCTGGTAACCGATGGCATCACGGTGATTGAAGACCTGTACGGATCCGTGGAGTACAAAACGCATCTCGCTCAGGTCTTCACCGAACGAGCGTTGCAGCAAGCGTTGGCCGGTTAGAGGTTCCCGCATCGGTCCGCTCGACCGGGATCGACGGGCGTCGGTGTGCGCGCGCGAATCTGATGCAAACGATCAGCCCATCGGTCGGGGACGCCCACCCTCTGCCTCCAGCACCGTTGTGACTCGCTCCAGGATGCCCTCGGCATGAGCCGGGGTGTTGACGATCTCAACTTCGATACCGGCTGCCTCCGCATCCCAGATGAAGGTCTTGAGCTCCATTGCGCCGGGAAGATCGATTCTTCCGAGACCTTCGAGATCCAGTACCAGGCGGCGAACGACAGGGTTCTCTGCCACCGCGTCGCTGAATGCTTCGGAGAATGCGTCGGCCGACGCATAAAACAGCACTCCTTCGGGCTCCATCGTCATCGTCGCCCCGTCGATGTGCGTTTCCACGCTGAGCCGGGACGCCTCCCGGTACATGTGAACAGCAGCGGCCAAAGCCATGCCCAACAGCACGGCGAGATCGATGCGTGGCGAGAGCAGGAGGGTTGCGAGGAACGTAGACCAGGCAATCACCGCCTGACCCCACGAGACACGAATCAGTCGCCACAGGGCCCTGATCCGCACAAGCTTGAGAACGGCTGCAATCACGATCGCTCCGAGTACGGCCCGCGGTAGGCCTGAGACGACGCCGGCAAAGGGGGTGAATGCCAGGACAGCTGCCCCGGTGATAGCACCGCTCCATCGACTCGATGCTCCCGCGAGTTTGTTGATGGAGCTGCGGGAGAACGAACCACCGACCGGGAACCCGCCCGTGAGACCGGAGGCCAGATTGGCGACACCCTGACTCACCAGCTCACGATTGGCGTCCCACCTGACGCGATCCTGGGCAGCAAAGGTTCTCGCGATTGCCGTCGGTTCGGCGAAGCCCACAACGGCAATAATCGCACCAGAGATCAGCAGGGCGGGAACCTCCCCCCAGGGAAGGTCGAGCGAAAACGGCGGAAGTCCAGAGGGAATGTCTCCCACGAGGGCAAATGCCCCGTCGATCAGGCCAACTGCCATCCCGATGAGCACGGCCACCAACACGCCCGGAAAGAGTGGATGGATCAGCGGAGCGCCTCGCACGAGCAGGATGGTGACAGCCGACAGCGCGATGGCAGCCCAGCTCCATGCCCCCGGGTTGGTGAGCACATGCCACAGGCGCTCGACAAGACCATCCGGAGCATTCTCGACGCCAAAAGCAACCGCGCTTTGCGACGCAATGATCAGGAGGGTGGCGCCGGTCGTGAAACCGAGCACCACAGGATTTGACATGAAATGGGTGATACCACCCCCGCCGACAAGGCCCAGTGCGAGGCGAATCGCTCCCACGATCAGAGCCAAGACGAGTGCCAGGCCAACGTACTCGGCACTGAAGGGTCGGGCAACCGTCGAAAGCGCCCCGAACGTCAACAACGACGTCATCGCCACCGGCCCCGTTTGCAGATATCGAGAGGAGGCGAACAAAGCGGCCGCGAGAGGTGGCAGTGCCGCCGCGTACAAACCGGTATAGACCGGCATGCCGGCCAGCTCCGCATAGGCCAGAGCCTGAGGAATGACGACTACGGCAACCGAAATGCCTGCAATGATGTCGCCGACCGAGAACCTGTCTGGCCGCGCTGGATCAAGGGTCTGCACAGATCAAGTCTATGGGACCGGTCCCCGGAGATCCTGCAACGCTCATCCGCGCGTACCGAAAGATCGCATCAGAACGTCGCAACGTCGACCGATACAGTGCCATGAGCATATTCCAGATCCGCGCGCGGTTCAGCCAGAATCGGCTGACTGTCTATCAGGGCCAAACGGAATCGGTCGCTGATGCTTCCCTCGCCGCCGGCATGCTTGTTCTTGCCCGAAAAGCGACTGGCAACATCTGGATCACGACATCATTTCTCGATGCGCTGCGAGACTCACAATGGGCCATGCGCCCAGGGCAACAACGGATCCTGTCGTTCGACATGACACGAAACGGGCTCGAATGGGCGCTTGATAAGGCGGTTTCTTCCGATTTTGATTCGGCTGTGTTCGACACCGAGACACAGTGGCAGCGAGCACTCGCCCATAGCCCGGTACGAATCCAATGGGACCAGGCGATCGATCTCAAGAGCAAGCCCGCCGGTTATGTCACACCGCGACTGGGCCTGGCGCTCGAAGCCAGGGACCGGTTCATCGACGAGTGGGTGTCTGGCATATCGGACGTCACGTCCGAAGTGCTCCAAATCCACCAGCTTGTCCT
>JAHEJY010000160.1 GCA_024638625.1 Actinomycetes bacterium | reverse complement strand
CGCCACACGAATCCTGGCGAGGACTCGGCCAGCGCATTGACGGAATCCAACCGGGACGTGAATCCTTCGAGCCCGGGGTGGTCCGACGGATAGCGGAAACGGGCGACATTGAATTGAGCAAGGTGATACATCGGGAAGGATTCTGGCAGACCTGGCGTTGACGTTTGAGTAACCATCCAAGGAGCATCCTTTCTATGCCTGCTGCAACGTTCAATGGCGTCGTCGTCGCCGAATCCGATGAGACCATCATGGTCGAAGGAAATCACTACTTTCCCAGGGATTCGGTTCAGTGGGATTACTTCAGCGAAAGCGACGCCCGCCAGACGGTATGCCCATGGAAAGGTGTTGCCGACTACTTCGACCTGGCGGTGGCCGGCGAATCGGCCCGGGGGGTGGCGTGGACCTACCACGACCCCAAGTCGGAGGCGGAACAGATTCGCGACTACGTCGCCTTCTATCCGAAAGTCAGCGTCGGCTAGTTGATCGGATCCTGGTCGCGGAGCTTGCGAAGTCCCAGCAACTGCGCTGACGCCAGCCCCGCCACCACGATGGTGAGGATGGCGAGTATCAGTTTCCCTGAATCGCTCAACGCGTCTGGAAACGCCGCAAGGAGCACGATCACAGCGATCACCCAGAGCTCATCACCGGCGATGACGAGCCAGGCCTCCTGACGACTTGCCGGGTCGCGCCTGGCAAACACCCACACGAGCGCCGCCCAGGCGAGCAGCCCGGCCCCGGCGGCAACCATCACCCACGTGGCGACTTCGAACTCCTCGGCGAGGGGAGCGGCGAACACCAGGGCCGCCAAAGCTGTCAACGCGGTAAAGATCACATTGGCGTACAGAGCCTGGCGGAGCAGCGTCATGGTGCCACGCTAATCGTTGGCGACGATGGCAGCCCTCATGGGCGGGATCTCCATGGTGGCGCCCGATTCAATCGCTTCGCCCCACAGCACAGTGCCACCGATCGGAAACGTCGCAAGCTGCTCCGACCGGTTCAGCGCAATCGTGTGCTGCCCCCGGTGGTACCAGAGCCCCTCGTCGCTGACGCCTCCCATTCGGAACTCTCCCGCTCGAAGATCGGGGATGCTCGCCCGCAGACGCATCAGTGAGCGCAGGTCAACTGCCGGATGGTGGTCGAACAGGTCCTCTCCCCAGGGCATGGCGACTCTCGAGGCCGGATCGTTCTCGCCTTCCAGGCCGAGCTCTCCTCCATAGAACATGCCAGGGGAGCCCGGGTAGGTGAGCTGAAAGGCCGTGGCCAATACCAGTCGGCGAGCATCTCCGGCCGCCTCCGTCCGAAATCGGGCCGTGTCGTGGCTGTCGAGCAAGTGTTGATTCACCTCGCTCACCGCGGGCGCATACATGGAGTGCAGCCGGACCAGACCGTCCCGGAAACGCGCCGTGTCGATCGCATCGCGGGCGAAATAGTCCACACACAGCTGCCGGAACGTGTAATCCATCGTGCCGTCGAATCGGCGACCGTTGAGCCAGTCGCCGGCGTCTCCCATGATCTCGGATAGCAGCAGGGTGTCCGGATTAGTGGACTTCACGGCTGTCCGAAAATCGTTCCAGAAGTCGGGGTCGACATAGCGGGCCACATCCATGCGCCATCCGTCGATCCCGTACTCGCGCACCCAATGGGTGGCGACGTCGAGCATGTACTGACGGGCTTCTCCGTCGGCCAGGTTGACCCGGGGCATGTGCGGAAGCCCATACCAGGCTTCGTATGACGTCTGCCAGGGACGCCCCTCATCGGACAGTAGCTCCATCGGCAAACCCGTCGAATCCTGATAATGCTCGGCCCACCATTCGAGGCGCTTGCGGGCGGCGCCGGCATCGGCAGCATGGGGGCGGTATCCAAATCGGAGTGGCCACTCGTTGATCACGAACCAATCCACATAGCGGGAGTCGGGCCCGTTTTCGACGAGATCGGCGAATGCGAAGAACCTCGGGTGTACGTGGTTGAAAGAAGCGTCCAGCATCACCCTCATGCCCTGGCGGTGGAGCTCCTCGACGAAATGGCCAAAGGCTCCGTTGCCACCGAGCGCCGGATCCACCGAGTAGTAGTCGATGGCGTCGTACCGATGGTTGGAAGGCGCCTCGAAGATCGGGTTGAGGTAGACGAGTTCGACGCCGAGGTCTTTGAGGTAGGGGATCTTGGACGTGATTCCCGCCAGATCACCCCCCTGGAAGTTGAGGTGGTGCGGATTCGAACCCCACGAATCCGTCTCGACCGGGTTGAGCGACGGATCAGCGTTTGCGAAACGGTCGGGGAAGATCTGATAGATCAACGCGCCTTTTGCCCACTCCGGGGTCGCGAAGATCGGCTGGGGGCTGTGCTGCCAGCGATCGAGCCGTTCGACCGCATTACTGATGCCGGCCGGAGTTACGTAGACGCCGTCGCCTCTCTCGTTCTGGAGCGCCAATGAGAACTCAAAGGTCTGATCGGCGATCGGGAGCCGGGCTTCCCAGACGGTTTGATCCGTGGCCCGCAACGTTGCTGTAAGCGGATAACCCCGAACCTTCTCGTCCCTGGCCACCACCATGGCAGACGTTATCGCCGGTTCGGTGACAACCCGTACGTGCTGATCATCCTCGGAAACCCGGCACCAGTGGGCGGCCTGCCGAGGGTCGAAGGCGACCCGATAAGGAAAAATGCTCCCTTCGCCGAACACGCTGTGGTCGGTAGGGAACTCGATCATCAGCCTTTAACGGCGCCCTGGGTGAGTCCGGAGATGATCTGCTTTTGTGCGACCAGAAACGTCAAGACGATGGGAAAGGAGCCCAGCAGGGCGGCCGCGGCCAGTTGACCCCACTTTGCCTCGTATTCGCTCTGGACGAAAAGTCGTAGACCGACGGCCAGTGTGAGGTTTTCGTTCGAATTGAGCAAGATGGCGGCGAGCAGATATTCGGCGTACAGGTTGATGAACGTGATGATGAAGATGACCGCAAGAACCGGCCGGGCGAGGGGCAGGATGATCTGCCAAAACACCTGGAACGGGGTAGCGCCATCCACCGCCGCCGACTCGTCGAGCGCGGCGGGCACGGTGTCCATGAATCCCTTGATGAGGAATGCGTTGAACCCAATGGCCCCGCCGGTATATACAAGGATCAGCCCGAGGTGCGTGTCCAATCCGAAGGCGGGGAAGACCTCACCGATCTGTTGCATGAGCAACAAGATGGCGGCAAATGCCAGGAACTGGGGAAATACCTGGACGAGCAGCAGGGTGAGAAGGCTGACCCGGCGTCCTTTGAAGCGCAGCCGGCTGAACGCGTAGGAGGCGAGTGCTGCGATGAAGACGTTCAAGGCCGCCGCGGCCAGCGCCACCTTCCAACTGTTCCACAGCCAGTTCCCAAACGGAGTCAGGTCATTGGTGAAGAGCTCGGTGAAATTGTCGAGTGTCGTGCCCCGCGGTATCAAACGGGCTGTCGTGAGGTTGTCGATCTCATTGAACGAGGCCGATACGATCCACACGACGGGAAACATGGCGAAGATCGAGGCGATGATCAAGACGAGGTGGCGCCACGACATCTCTCGAACCCAGCGGCGGCTCGTCATTCGGTTCAGGTTCGGCGTGTCGACCGGCTCTGTCTTGACGGCTTCGAAATCGATGCTCACTGGTAGGTCTCCTCGAGCTGTTTGGTAGTTCGAAACGAGATCGCAGAAATCGTGGCAACCATGATGAAGATCAAGATTGATAACGCCGCGCCAAGCCCGAAATTGTTACCGCGGCCGGCGCTCACCGCCGTTTCGAAGGTGAAGGTGATGAGAATGTCGGTGTGTCCGACCGGCACGGCGGAATCGAGCACCGGCGGCCCTCCCCGGGTCAGAAGGAACACGAGCACGAAGTTGTTGAAGTTGAACGCAAACGAACCGATGAGAAGCGGCGCCAACGACACCATGAGCAGTGGGAACGTGATCGACCTGAATACCCGGAACGACGACGCGCCGTCGACCCGGGCAGCCTGCTTCAAGTCTTCGGGGATTGACTGCAGGGCACCGGTTGAGATCAGGAAGAAGTAGGGAAAGCCCAGCCACACGTTCACAACGATCAACGCAACCTTGGCCCAGAACGGATCTCCCAACCAATTCACGCCGTCGACCCCGAAGGCTTCGACGATGCGGTTCACCTGGCCGAATCGATCGTTGAAGAACCCGCGCCAAACCAACGCTGAGATGAAGGCGGGAATCGCATAGGGGATGATGAGCAACGATCGATAGAACGCCTTCATTTTGAGCCGATCGTCCTGGAGAGCAATGGCCATGAAGAGACCGGCCGCGAGGCCGAGTACGACCGACAGCCCGGCAAACACCACGTTCCACACAAACACCTGGAGGAACGGCCCGCGAATTCTCTCGTTGCCAAGCACGTTGGTGTAGTTCTCGGCGCCGACGACAACCCGCCACCCCGGATCGAGGCGACGCCCGTCGCACACGAAATTCCCGGTTTCGACAACGCAGGTCCGATCGAGTTGGGCGTCGTACAGCGTGTCTGTGGCCGGATCGTATGTGTACCGGTTCGCTGCCGCCACCAGCTTGGCCTGCGAGATGGTCTGGGGAGTCACCGCCCCGTTGGGTACATCGAGAACGAGTGTGTTGAGGGAGTCGGAGATGCCGATGAGGTCCCGGAGGAGCAGCAGCTCGAAGCCGTCAATCGATTCCGGGGTTCCGTCGGCGTCGGCATCGACCACGTCCAGCGTGGCCAGATTTTCGAGCCGCTCTATTGGCTCTTCCGACCTCCGCCGGGGCTCTCCATAGAACTGCGCGCCGGCCGGCGTCGTGACCAGGAACTTGACAGTCCCTGCAGCATTGCGGTAGACGAGAAGGTCGACGGTGGGCGCATCTTCTTCCGAACTGATGAGAGGCACCCTCTCGAGCTGCTCGAGCACCTGGTCCTGCGTGAGGATGTTGCCAGTCGCCCAATTGGTGAGCGAGAGATAGAAGGAAAAGACGATCGGCCACATGACGAAGATGATCATCAAGATCATGCCGGGGGTAATCCAGCGGAGGGCTTTGGTTCGGCTGCTGAGGTACACCCAGTTGATGAATCCGAGGCCTATGAGTA
>JAHEJY010000034.1 GCA_024638625.1 Actinomycetes bacterium | reverse complement strand
AGAGCCCCCAACGATTCAGAACATCCGGGTTGCCGAATCGGGCCAACCACCAAGGAGCCCACTGGCCACTCGAACCATCGATTATCTGCGCGGCGTTATACCAGATAGCTGCAAAGCGTTCTTCGGATCCGAAGATACGTTGCGAGAAACTCGTGCGGTCAGGTCCCGAACCGGGGGGCGGTAAGTCTCCCAGGGTGAGAATCCCTTCGAACTGGCCGACCCTCACCGGCCACTCAAGCCGGCCGCCTGATGCCTGGAATCCAACGGTTACGACGCTCGCGCCGTCGAACTGCTCTACGTCGATGATCTCGTAGGGCGCAGAGCACAGGGCGTTCACGCAATAGTCCTCGAGTAACTCCTCGATCGACACATCCCCGCCGAGGCCACCGCCCAGTTTTGCTTCGACCTCCGGTGCCATGCCTTCGTTGATCAGGAGCCCGGCCGCAATATCCCAGGCGCCGGTCCCCGCCGCTTCCAGAAACTGCTCGACAACCATCACCGCCAGGTCGGAGGGGATGAGGAACGGCTCGGGGGGCGGTGGATTGAGGTACGCATCCAGCTCGTCGATCGGACGGATATCCTGCGCGAACGAATACATGAAATCCTGTACCGGGTCGAGTTTTTCTCCCGCGTGGACCTCGACCTCCAGGTGATCACATCCCTCGGGGCCGGGAATCCTGACGATCATCCGTACCCCATCTTCGAGTTGTTCACGCTCGACAATCGGAAACTCTTCGTACGTCTCCGCGTCGTCCGGTGCGTCGTCCGTTGCCTCGGCCGGCCAGCGGGCATCGATGGATAGCCCCAGCGACTCGTCAAACCAGTGCCGGGCTAGTTGGCCGTCCGATGGTGGGCTCCCGTCCGGTCCAGGACCCGGTATCCCCTCGACGGGCTCGAGCCCCGGATAGAAGATCGGAAACCGATCGCCACACCCGTCCGAACTCGAAACCGTAGTCGAGGTCGTCGACGTGGTTGATGGCGTCGATGTTGGCTCCCCGACCGGTGGGGCCTCGCCGCAGGCCGCGAGGATGACTGTCAAACTCACGATCAAGGCTGTCCAGCGTCGCATGAGCCTGTGACGTTACCGGAGCGGAATCAGGTTCCCCGGCACTCTCGAGCGATTAGCGGGATCGAAACCGTTCCAGTACTTCGAGGGCCATTCGGTCACACGCGACTTCGGAGCGGGACAGCGAATTGATGTATTGGTGGCAGTGGAACGACTCGTGAGCCGCGATCGCAACGAGTTCTTCGACCGGGTCTGCGACCTCGATCGGAACTGTTTTTCGGTACCGAAGGGTGGCCGGATACGCCGGCCGATCAGATCCGATCGTTATCGAGACCAGATAGTCACATCCTGGTAGAGCCGAGAAAGGGATGCCGTCGTACGCCCAGCCTTTCACGCCCGGGTCGGGAGGGCCGGTGAGTTTTGACATCGATCGGACGCCGTTTGCCCGGGCGTAGGAGATGGCGCGCTTCTTCTGCTTGAACGTCACGAGACGTCCACGGTGCTCGACCCCGAACGCCACTACCTTTCCGGCGCGTTTGAGCTTGACATGCACCCGCCTTGCATTCGGGCCAAGGACCGATTCGACTGCCCATGCCACGGTCGACGCGAGCTCGATTCCGGCGAGGCCAAATGACTTCGATACCGTGACCACGGCATTTGATCCGGCGGGCGCCAGATTCTCCACATGTTGTTTCATCGTGTTCTCACCGATGCGACCCTACCGGGGGCGTGCGACAAATCAGTGAAAGCACCGGCTCGAACAGCAATGTCCCAATATGTCCGACTTTTGCCCCATTGCTGTGCGAAACTTGTTTCATGAAACAGGCCGCGAGAGAAGCCCGGGCCAAGGTCGGCGGAGAAGCGCTACAGGCTGTCGTCACCACCGGCATCTATTGCCGGGCCGGTTGTTCGGCACGACCGGCTGTCCACAACGTCCGGCCGGTTACCACGCCGGTCGCCGCAGAGGCTGCCGGCTTTCGTCCTTGCCTGAAGTGTCGGTCTGATCGCGTAAACGCCGATCCTCACGTCGCGTCTCCCGAGGTGTCACGTGCCATGTCGCTGATCTCAGACGGCTATCTGGACCGGCATACCGAGACCGAACTCGCTCACGCAGTCGGGTACTCGCCTAGACAACTACGCAGGCTATTCGAGCAACACGTCGGGGCGACACCCGATTTTGTCGCACGGTCGCGGCGAGCTCATTTTGCCCGGCGAATGCTCGATGAGACGAACCTCACCATCACCGAGATCGCCTATGCATCTGGCTTCAACAGCCCGAGGCAGATGAATCGCGTCGTCAAGAGCATCTTCGCATTCACACCGACCGAGCTCCGGGCGAAGCGCAGGCGCAACCAGGGAACGGCTACCGACGGCGGGTTGACGCTCACGCTGGAAGCCCAACCCAGCACGAGCGAGGTCATCGAGTACCTGGGTCCCAGATCGATTCCGGGCGTCGAGCAGGTAGTTGACGGTCGCTATCGGCGAACCATCGTGTCGTGCGGACATCCCGGCGTCATGGAAGTGACAATCACTGGCGGGGGTGAGATGTCCGTGACCGCCCACCTGCCCACGTTCGCATCGTTGGTCGACGATATCGCCGCCGTAAAAAGGTTGTTTGGGACAGCGCCGGACCTCGCGGCTGACAGACATCTGCGAGAGAACCCTCTCCTGGGAAAGGTGGTTCGGCGTCGACCGGGCCTCCGCATGCCCGGTGCCTGGGACCCGTATGAAATCGCCATAAGGATCGTAATCGGCCAGCACATCTCGGTGCCGGGAGCAACGACCATCACCGGCCGGCTGGTCGAGCGTTTGGGCCAGCCGATCGAAGCCGCGATCTTTCCGGGACTCACCCACACATTTCCGCTGCCAGCGGTTATCGCCACAGGTGATCTGTCTGGAATGGGTCTCACCAGGTCGAGGGAAAAGACCTTGCGCACCCTGGCCGGCTTCGTCGCATCCGGCGGGTTCGAATCGCTTCGCGGCCGGTCGCTCGAAGAGCTCACCGGCGAACTCGAGGAGTTGCCAGGCATCGGACCCTGGACATCGCAGCTCATCGCCGCTCGCGCCTTCGGGCACCGGGATGCCTTCCCGGCCTCTGACCTGGGATTGCGCAAGGCCGGAGCAGCCTTGATGGGACAGACCAAACCACTGAACGCCAAGTTGATGACCGACGTGGCCGAAGCGTGGCGCCCGTACCGGGCGACCGCGGCGGCCCATCTATGGTTCTCTGGAGGAGTATGAATCAGTTATCCGTTGCCACAAAACCAAGCCCTCTCGGCGATCTCACTCTGATAGCGTCAGATGCAGGGTTGCGAGCCATTCTCTGGCCAGACGACAAGCCTGGTCGTGTTCCTTTTCCAGAAGATCTCGTCGAGGATGGTTCGAATCCCTACATTCGGAAGGCGTCCGAGCAACTCGATGAGTTTTTTGCAGGTAGCCGCCGGACGTTCGATGTTCCCCTCGATCTGGTGGGTACCGATTTCCAGATTTCGGTATGGCGAGCTTTGCAGCAGATCCCATTCGGCGAGACGACGTCATACGGAGATATGGCCGAAGGTCTCGGCAAACCAACTGCGGCCCGGGCTGTGGGAGCCGCGGTTGGTCGCAACCCGCTGTCGATCGTGATTCCGTGCCACCGGGTGGTTGGCAAAGACGGGAGTTTGACCGGGTTTGCGGGGGGGCTGGACGCCAAGGTGAGTCTGCTGGACCTCGAGACCGCGAGCTAACCCCGGCTTCGACATAACCTCGGCGGGTGACACCCCGTTTCGTACTCCCGGGTGGCCGATTCGGCTGCGACTCTCCTGCCGACCTCGTTCGGCTCGGCTACGGCGCCGGGTGGCTGCTCAATATTCGCGGCCGCATGGTCAGGAATAACGCACAAAGCTGGAGCGCTGCCGCTCTGTCGCACCTCGATGTCCGCTTGACGAGCCACGGTCTCGACAACATCGATCCGAGAACCACGTATGTCGTGGTGGCCAATCACGAGAGCTTCCTGGACCCCCTCGCTCTCCTGCAACTACCGCTCCGGATCGGGTTTGTTGCCAGAGACGAGCTGGTCGACTGGCCGATTCTGGACCGGTACCTGCAACGTGACCACAACGTGGTGCTCTGTCCCGAGCGAGGACTCTCGGCACTTCGCACCTTGCTGAGCGAGGGGTCCCGCATCCTCGGACGAGGGGTGAGCCTCGCCGCGTTCCCTCAGGGGACCGTCCTCGGTATTGAAACCGCCTTTTCGGTGGGTCCATTCGAACTCGCTTCCCGAGAGAGGGTGGCAGTGCTGCCCGTGGCACTGAGCGGTGGTCACAGAGTTTGGGATTATCCATTCTCGCCCCGGGTCAGGTACGGCTGCGCCATGACCATGACGGTACTCCCACCGGTTGCGGTCGACGATCCGTATGCAACGGCTGCCAGTGTGTCCGCCCTGATCAAAACGACCGCTCTTCGAGGACCTGCCACCCGCCGCTTCCAACCCGAGCTCGACGGGTTTTGGGACGACTACCGATACGAAATCGACCCGGCGTTCCCAGAATTGGCGGAAACGATCTCGGCGAGGCGGGCCGAACTCGATGCAACACGATAACGAAGCATCTACTGAGCCGATGCCGTTTGCCGAATCAAGATTGACGCGAAATACCATCGAGAACGCGAAAATCATACTTAGCTATGGCACCCCATATTCCGGAGGTATCCCATGGCAGCACCATATCCAGCCGAGATCGGTCTCGCCCCCGACTTCGGCAGCCGATCTTGGCTCACAGACACGCCTGCTCGGTTCCTTGCCGTCCTCGTGATACCGGTGCTGGTTGCGGTTGCGGTGGTCGCCTCGATAACACCACCCAACTCCACGACGTTGTTGACGCCTTCCGGGACCGGGGCCCTCGTCGTGTCCATTGGCTCTGCGGCGACCCAGGTCAGCGGATTCGACTTTTCGGACGAACGTCCCGTCGAGATCTCACTCATCACCGCCGGCTCCACGGCATCGGAGTCGCTGGTCACGCCAACGGGGACCTTTCAGTTCGCTCCGGCCGCCCGGCCGGCGCCGGGCGATCGCATCATTGCCCAAGACGGAATCTCAACGGCAGTCATCGAGATCCCGGCCATCTCTGTAAGCGCGACAAGTACTTCCATCTCAGGAAGCGCGACACCGGGAAGCACGCTGATGCTCAGCCTCGACGAACCCGGTCTTGGCATGGTGGAGGCCCAGCTCAATGTGCCGGCGTCCGGCACCTGGTCATGGTCTCCGACCATAAGGGTCACGCCATCATCGAACATCTACCTCGCCACTGGTGTCGATGGCGGTAGCACCGTTGAGCTCTACCTCACCGGAACCGAAGCGCTGGGGGGATTCACGCTCGGATGATCTAAGATCGTTCGATGCTCCTCTTCGAAGGCGTGGGCGTCGCGCTCGTCACCATCTTCAATGCCGATCTCTCGATCGATGCCAAAGCCAGCGCCGATCTGGCTAACGTCCTCGAGGCGCGCGGTGTGAGCGCAGTGGTCGTATCGGGCACCACGGGCGAGGCATTCTCGCTCGACCGTCAGGAGCGGGTTGCCCTGATCAAGGCCGTCAAAGGGGCCGTCGACGTCCCGGTGATCGCCGGAACCGGAGCCCCTTCGACCTATCAGGCTGTCGCCCTGACCAATGATGCCATCGATGCGGGGGCAGATGGCGTGCTGGCGCTTACGCCGCCCGGTACTGCTGACCCCCGTCCCTATTACTCGGCTCTCCGAAGAGCCGCAGGGCAACGGTGGTTGGGTGGCTACCACTTCCCCGGAATCTCGGCACCCGGCATTGCCCTCGAGATGCTCGACGATCTCGAGATCGACGCCTGCAAAGACTCAACCGGTGACGCAGGACGATTATTGGCCGAAATCGCCGCGCACTCCACTCCCATCTACCCGGGAAGCTCGGCGCTGGTGCACATGGCCGGCCGATTGGGAACTCCGGGCGTGATCCTGGCGGCGGCCAACGCCGCTCCAGAATTATGTGTGCAGGCGTTCAACGGTGACATCGAGGCACTCATACGGTTGGCGCCGGTTCATGCCTCGACGGGCAGGCGTCCCCCGCACGGGATCAAAGCAGCAACGGCCGAGATGTTCGGCATCGCCGACTTCGTCCGGATTCGTTAACGGGTCAGCCGGATCGGCGCCGGGCACGTACCCGGGTTGGTTCCACCCGGACCTCACCGCCCAGCCTCTCGGCGATTTCCTCTGGACTGGTGGACACTCCGTCGATATAGGCATCGACTGCGGAACGGATAGCGGCGATGTGGGCCGGGCCCGACCCACAGCACGATCCGATGATACGGGCCCCCGCACGAGCAGCGAGTTCGACATAGTCGGCCATCATGTCCGGCGACGTGGGATACGACAACACCCCCTCCGAATACAAGGGAATGCCGCAGTTGGCTTTGGCGACGATGACCGGCGTGGCCTCTCCGGCGGATTGCATGTCGAAGGCGGCCTGCACGACATCGGATGGTCCGATCCCACAGTTGGCGCCAAGCCCGATCGGGGGGCGCCCCTGGGAGCGGGCCCAGGCTGCCACCTCGTTGGGGCGCACGCCCATCATGGTTCTCCCATTCGTATCGAAACTCATGGTGACAACCGCGGGAAGATCGACCGTGCCGGCTGCGTCCAATGCGGCCTGAGCTTCTTCGATGCTCGACAACGTTTCAATCCAGATGACGTCGACGCCCGCGTCAGCAACCGCCGCCACCTGCTCCGAGAAAGCGGAGAAACCCTCGTCGTAGGAGAGTGGGCCAACCGGCTCGTAGAGATCGCCCGTCGGGCCGATGCTGGCCGCGATGGCAACCGGGCGATCAACGCCGGCGGCTGCCGCCCGGGCGATCGACACAGCAGCCTGATTGAGCTCGACTACCCGGCCCTCTGCTTTATGCAGCTTGAGGCGACATCGATTACCACCGAATGTGTTCGTGAGGATGATGTCGGCACCCGCTTCGATGAACTCGCGATGGACCCTTCCGATGAGATCCGGTTCGTCCACATTGAGGAACTCGGGACAACCTCCGCTTTCGAGCCCGAGGTCGAACAACGATGTCCCCATGGCCCCATCGGCGACGAGAATCGGACGGCTGGCGAGGAGGTCGGTGAATGTTGAACTGCTCATGGTTCTCCTGACAGTCGAGAGCGATCAAGTCGAGAGTTATGAAGCAGATAGAGCGGGGTTCGGCCGCTTTAGCTGCATTTGTAACGCGCCCGCAAGCTGACAATCAAATCTGGCGCTGGTTCAACTCTAGCCGTGTCGTTGCTTGATCTCCTCGATAATGGCGGGCACAACCTCGTGGAGGTCGGCCACAATCGCATAATCGGCCTTCGTGACCATCGGGGCATCTTTATCGGTGTTGATCGCGATCACCGTCTTGGCATTCATCATGCCAACCCAATGTTGAATCGCCCCGCTGATGCCACACGCAAGGTAGACGTCCGGCGCCACCACGGTACCGGTCTGGCCAACCTGGTCACGGTGATTCCGCCACCCATTGTTGGTCACGACCCGCGAACACCCGACCTTCCCACCGACCAGAGCCGCCAACTCCTCGAGCATGTCGAAGGCCTCCGCCGAGCCCATGCCCCTTCCGCCGCTGACCACGATGGGAGCCGTCGCCAGTGTGATGCCCTCAGCGGTGGTCACCCGATCTTTGATCATGGTCACGAGCGCAGTTGCGTCTAGATCAACCGGTCGTTCGACGAGGACCGCTTCGGCACCGGCGCCTCCGGTTGCCTCGACCGTGTGAGGCGAAAGGGTGTACAACAGTACCGGCCCGGGCGTCGAGGCCTGCTCGTGGAGCGAACCACCCCACTGCAGTCGCAACACCTCGCCCGACTCGCCGATCTCCAGCACGTTTGCAACCATGGGCAGGTCCAGCCTCGCAGCCAGCTGGGCCATCACCTCGTTGCCACGATCGGTTCCCGATGCCAACACCTCCGTCGCACCATCGGCTTCGATGATCTGGCGGAGCGCGTCGGCCCACGCGTCTGGCCCGTAATCGGCTAGCAGATCATTCGTAGCGATCGTGACCGCGGCAGCTCCGTAATCACCGAGCCCTGCCGCCGCCCGGTCGGCGCCATGGCCAACCAGGACAGCCGTGACGACGCCACGGGACCGGGCGAACGTGAGAGCTTCCAGCGACGTCGGCTCGACGTCGCCCCGATCGTGTTCGACGAGTACGTACACGCTCACAGGATGCCCGTTTCCTCGAGCACGTCTACCAGTCCCCGTGCGGCGTCGGGGCCGGTACCCAGGATCACCGTTGCGGTCGCCTGCTGTGCCGGAGTCACGAGCCGGATCAGATGCGGGCCGCCAGGTCGATGTTCCGGGACCGACCGGACAACGTCTTTCTTCTTGGCGGACATCCGTCCTTTGAGAGTCGGGTACCGCGGCAGATTGATGCCTTCCTTGATTCCGAGAACAGCCGGGAGGGGGAGCTCAAAGACCTCATTCGACGTGGCGGTCTCGCGTCTTGCGCTCGCAACGCCATCGCTGATCGTGACACCTTTTATCCCGTTGACCATCGGGCGCCCCAGGGCGTGGGCCACGCGAATTCCCACCTGATACCCACCACTATCAGCGGATTCGTTACCGAAGAGAATCAAGTCGAATTGTCCATCGACCTCGAGTTCAGCGATGCCGGCGGTCAGCGCCCGGGCAGTAGCCATGGGGTCCCACGCGACACTGTCGGTCGGCATCAGCACCGCCTCGTCGGCCCCCACCGCGAGCGCCGACCGCAACTGTTCTTCCGCCTCTGGAGGACCAAGGGTCAAAACGGTCACCGAACCTGCGTGCTGCTCGGCCTGCCGGACGGCCTCCTCCACGGCACACTCCTCGTGAGGACTGATGGTGAAGCCGAGATTCGTAGCGTCGATCGCCTGTGCGTCCGGTGTCAGATTGATTTTTGCACCGGGTGCCGGAACCCGCTTGATGCACACCAGGATCCGCATGGTCTAGAGCTTCATCCGACTGTCGTCCGGATCGAACAACGGTTTGGAGCCGGCCACCGCTACCTTGATCGGATATAGCTCGTTCATGTACATCACAGAAAAGTCGGCGCCTTCCACGGCGAGGTCCGTCGGCAGATAGCCCATGAGGAGGTACTTGCCGACCGATGGGCCCGCCCCTGCCGTTGTGACGTAGGAAGGCCTTCCTTTTGCGTCGACGATACGATCGCCGTCGGCGGTGAGTATCGGTTCGTTGCCGGACGGGAATCGCTCGACGCCTGCGGAAGAGACCTGGCTCTCCATGGTGAAGGTGCACATCACCGCCGCCGGCCCATCCTCCCGAGCCTTGAGATAGGCCTCTTTGCCGATGAAGTCTGCCGACTTCACCTTCGGGCGCGCCAGCCCGGCTTCAACCGGTGAGTATTCGGACTCCAGCTCAGCCCCCATGAGCCGGTAGCCCTTTTCGATCCGACCTGTATTTCCGTAGACACCGCCCCCGACAGGGCGTACCTGGAGGGCCTGGCCTGCTTCCCAGATCGTGTCCCACAGCTGCAATCCTCGCTCCATCGGAACGTAGATCTCCCACCCCAGGTCGCCGACGTAGCTGATACGGAACATGAGAGCCTTCACGCCGCCGATGGTCACCTCCTTGGTCCTGCCATACGGGAAGGCTTCGTTCGAGATGTCATCCTCGGTGACCGACTCCATGAGCGCACGGGCGCTCGGTCCCCACACCCCCAGCGTGGCGATCGCCGACGTCTTGTCTTCGAAGGTCAGCGAGCCGTCTTCCGGGAGGTTCTTCTTGAACCAATATGCATCGCGGCCTCCGTCTCCGCCTCCGGTGACAATGCGGTAGTGCTCGTCTCCCAGCCGCATGATGGTGAGGTCGGAGCGGAATCCACCGTCGTGGGTCAGTATCGGCGTGTACACGGCGCGCCCCACCTCGACGTCGCACTGGTTGACCGCCATCTTCTGGATGTAGTCCACGACCCCGGGCCCGTGTACGTCGAAGATGGCGAAGGCGCTTAGGTCGACCATGCCGACGTGTTCGCGCAGGTGGAGGTGTTCGGCGTTGATGATCGGCGAGTACCAGCGTGCATCCCATTCGTGTTCGCGCGTCGGGATCTGATCGGCATACGCCTCCACTAGGTATTTGTTGCTTTCGTACCACTGCGGTCGTTCCCAGCCGCCTGCCTCGAAAAACACGGCGTCGAGCTCCAGTTCTCGAACGTAGAACGGGCTGATCCGCTTGTTGCGATCCGAGTCCCACTGCTCTCGGGGATGGATGATTCCGTAGGTCTTGTTGAAAGCTTCGCTGGTCCTGGCCTCAACATGGTGCCAGGTGCGCGCGTAGTCGTAGAACCTGGCGATGTCGCTGCTGTGGGGATCGATCTCCGGATAGCCGTGTGTCATCCATTCGGCAACGAGTTTGCCGATGCCGGGACCCTCCTTGATCCAAACCGCTGCCGCCGACCACAGGTTCTTGACCTCGACGGTTTCGCCCAGCAATGGCATCCCGTCGGGTGTGAGCGACAGCAAGCCGTTTATCCCGTAACGCATCTCGGCGTCACCGAGGAACGGCATGAGCTCCAACGCTTGTTCGAGCTGCGGGTCAAAGTCGTCCTGGGTCAGGGGAAGCTCGGTCGGCGACAGCCGTGCTTCTTCGATCGAGGGAATCGACTCAGGCCGGTGCAGGATCGGGCGATGTGCGTACGAGCCGACCTCCATGGATCCACCTGTTTGCCGCTCATAACAAAAGGTATCCATGTCGCGCACGATCGGGAATCCGATTTCGTTGTTGGTTGCCTGCAGCGTCTCGAGGGGTCCGACATCGATCATCTGATGCACTGCCGGTGTCAGCGGAATCGTGGCACCGGCCATGGCCGCCAATTTGGGGCTCCACACGCCGCACGCAATGACAACGTACTCGGCGTTGATCAAACCCTTGTTGGTGAGCACGCCGGTTACCCGGCCACCTTCGACGACGATGTCCTGGACCTCGGTCACCGGCGAGATAGTGATCGCATCCAGCGCCTGGGCGCGCTCTCGCATGATCGTGCCGGCCCGCAGCGAGTCAACCACCGAGACCGACGGAGTGTGAAACCCGCCAATAATCACGGATTCGTCGATGAACGGAACAAGCTCCTTGACCTCTGCCGGAGAGACGAGATGCGATTCGATGCCCCAGGCCTTGGCCGACGTCATGCGTCTGCGTAGTTCTTCCATCCGCTCTTCGGTGCGGGCCACCTCGATCCCGCCGCTGGTGGTGCTCACCCCCATTTCCTCGTATTGGCGTTGGCTGTCGAGGGTCAGCATCGCCATTTCTTTGTTGTGGTCTACGGGAAAGATGAAGTTCGATGCGTGGCCCGTCGAGCCTCCCGGATTCGGCAGCGGGCCCTTGTCGATCTGGACGATGTCTCGCCAACCCATTTCGGCAAGGTGACCGACGAGGCAGTTCCCGACAATGCCCGCTCCGATGACGACCACACTCGCCTGCTGGGGAATCTCGGCATCACTCATACGGGGCCTCCTTGACCTAAAAAACTGCCCGAAACGGCGGCGGCCGAACACTACTTACCGCTATGCGATAATTCCACAGGAGCGAGGCCTCCGCCTTCGTAAGGTTGCTAGGCAGCCTGATAGACAGTTTTGATAGACAGGGCCCGCATTTGTGTTGTATCTTGTGTTCCGTCATGTAGCACAGTTCCGCATCGTGGAACTACCCGATGAGAGAACTGTCCGGATGAAAGCATGAGCGCCCTCGAATGACCGACGAAGAACTTGATCTAACGTCGCTGAACGACGAAGAGTTGGTCGAGCAGATGCACGATGACCTCTACGACGGGCTCGCCGAAGAAATCGACGAAGGGACCCGCATCCTCCTCGACCGGGGCTGGTCTGCGACCCATGTGTTGGAGAAGGCGCTCGTGGAAGGCATGCGCATCGTCGGCATTGACTTTCGCGACGGCATCTTGTTCGTACCCGAAGTTCTCCTCGCGGCCAATGCCATGAAGGCAGGTATGGCCATCCTGCGGCCGCTGCTGGCAGAGACCGGCGCGGAGTCGATCGGAAAGATCGTGATCGGTACCGTGAAGGGCGATATCCACGACATCGGCAAGAACCTCGTGGGGATGATGCTGGAAGGAGCAGGATTCGAGGTCATCGACCTCGGCATCAATACCGATGTCGAAGAGTTCCTGGCTGCCCTCGACGAACACAGCCCGGAGATTCTCGGAATGTCGGCTCTACTGACGACCACGATGCCATACATGAAAGTCGTCATCGATACGCTCGAGGAGAAGGGGATTCGCGACGACTACATCGTCCTGGTGGGCGGGGCCCCGCTCAATGAGGAATTCGGCGAGGCGATCGGTGCCACGGCCTACTGTCGCGATGCCGCCATTGCAGCCGAGACGGCCAAGCGGCTCGTCCTGGAACGCCGTGGCAAAGCCTGACACTCCCCGGATTCTCATCCTCGGCTGCGGAGCCCTCGCGAGGGAGCTGCTGGATATCACGGCCAGAAACGGACTCGACCACATGACGGTCGAGTGCCTGCCGGCCATTCTCCACAACACGCCAGATGCCATAACTCCCGCTATCAAAAAGCGTCTCGATCGAGCGGCGGGCCAGTACGACCACACCTTCATCGCCTACGGCGACTGCGGGACCGGCGGCCACCTCGATGCCCTCATCGACGAGTATGGCGTCGAGCGGCTGCCGGGAGCCCATTGCTACGAGTTCTTCACAGGTTCCGACCTCTTCGCCGTGATGTCCGAAGACCAGCTCGGCACGCTCTGGCTCACCGACTACCTCACCCGGCATTTCGACCGATTCATGTGGAGCGGCCTCGGCATGGACAAACACCCTGAGCTCGTGGAGATGTACTTCGGCAACTACACCCGGGTGGCGTACATCTCACAGAATCCCACTCCGGAGCTCCTTGAACGGTCAACCGAAATCGCACATCGGCTTGGACTCACCTACGAACATGTGCACGTCGGATATGGAGAAGCGGAACCGATTCTGGTTGAACTGGGAGCCCGCGGATGAACCTCACCACCATCTACTGGCGAGACATCCCGGCACAGGTGACCGGACAGGACGGCAAGAACAGGCACCGTATCGAGTTGCCACAGCGTTTCCAGGTGGCAATCGATCGTGCTGCCATGGCGGCCGGCATGATCGGAACCGACGACTACCTCGCCAATTGGCGAAAAGAGACCGAAGCCATCGAGACCGACAATCTGGAGCGGGCGGTTGCCCATCGGGCCGATGTGCTGGACCAGGATTGGACTTCGGACGTCCTCAATGCTTGTGTCGCAGATTTCGGCTATCTCAATGCAAACCCAGAACCCACAAACGAGGAAGAAGCATGACCCGGACCTTATTGAGCAGCCCAACCCGCGAGGTCATCATCGGCTTCGACCAGCCGTTCGTGATCATCGGCGAGCGCATCAATCCGACCGGCCGAAAGGCTCTTGCGGCAGAAATGAAGGCGGGCGACTTCAGCCGGGTCGAGGCCGACGCCGTGGCCCAGGTGCAGGCAGGTGCGCAGATGCTCGACGTAAACGCCGGCATCCCGCTGGCCGATGAACCCGCCATTCTTGCCAAAACGATCCAACTCGTACAGGGGTTGGTTGAGGTTCCCCTCTCCATCGACTCGTCCATCGTCGATGCGCTCGAAGCAGGCCTCGCCGTTTACCAGGGCAAAGCATTGGTGAATTCGGTCACCGGTGAAGACGAACAAATGGAGCGGGTGCTGCCGCTGGTTGCCAAACATGGCGCTGCCGTTGTCGCGATAACGAACGACGAGACAGGAATCTCCGAAGACCCGGACGTGCGGTTCGAGGTCGCGAAAAAAATCGTCAACCGCGCCGCCGATCATGGAATCCCCAAAGAGGACATCGTGGTGGACCCGCTCGTCATGCCCATCGGTGCCATGGGTACAGCAGGCCGCCAGGTATTTCGTCTCCTGGGGAGGCTGCGCGACGAACTCGGCGTCAACTCAACGTGCGGGGCTTCCAATGTGAGTTTCGGTTTGCCGAATCGGCAGGGAATCAACGCCGCCTTTCTCAATATGGCCATGGCAAGTGGCCTCACATCAGCCATCACCAATCCCCTCGAAAGCGAGATCCGGCAGGCGATCATGGCTGCCGATGTGTTGACGGGAAACGATGCACACGCCAACGCCTGGATCGCATTGCATCGTGATCCGAATGCACCAGAGGGTGGGCGGGCCCGCGGGCGCAGGCGCCGTGCGGCAGTCGGCGAGGGCTGAACCCTGAGCGGCTCTGATGTTCAGGTCGTTTTCACACCATCGGGACGCCGCGGGTCGTTCCCGGCCGGCATCAAACTGCTCGACGCGGCCCGCGACCTCGGCGTCGACATCGATTCGGTTTGCGGCGGGCGCGGGATCTGCGGACGATGCCAGATCACCGTCGGATCCAACCCATCGATTGACGCCGATACTGCCCGTCTGAGCCCACGTACCAAGACGGAGCTCGAATACCGGGGCCGGCGCCCGCTCGACATGGACCACCGGCTGTCGTGCGCCGCCACCGCGGTTCGCGACGTGGTGGTTGACGTTCCTCCGCAGTCCCAGGTTCACCGCCAGGTCGTTCGAAAACGGGCAGGCGTGGTGTCGATTCCCGTTGATCCCATCGTCCGTCTCTATTACGTGGAGGTCAGTTCTCCCAGCATGCATGAGCCCGCTGGAGATCTCGAACGGCTCATGACCGCTCTGGAAGAGCAATGGCAGGTATCCGACCTCGAGTTGGACAATCGCCTCCTGGCCTCCCTCCAACCGGCCCTTGCCAAAGGCGGGCGTTCCATCACGGTGGCCGTTCACGGCGGGACCCGGATCATTGCGTTGTGGCCCGGCTTCCACGACGTGTCCTACGGCGTTGCGTTCGACATCGGTTCGACGACCATCGCCGGCCACCTCTGTGACCTCGCCTCTGGCCAGGTGCTCTCATCGGCCGGAAGAATGAACCCCCAGATCCGGTTCGGCGAAGACCTGATGTCGCGGGTGAGCTATGTCATGATGAATCCAGGAGGCGATCGCGCCATGACCGTTGCGGTGCGGGAGGCCATCGACGCCATCATCGCAGAACTCACCGAAGAGGCCGGAGTGGACCGCAGTGACGTCCTCGAGATCACTCTCGTCGGCAATCCGATCATGCACCATCTGGTGTTGGGCATCGACCCGACGCCACTCGGTACGGCACCTTTCGCATTGGCAACCGATCGGCCACTGACGCTCGATGCCCATACTCTCGATATCCACGCCAACCCGGGGGCCCGGGTATATGTCTTGCCCTGCATCGCCGGACACGTCGGCGCCGATACCGCAGGGGCGATCCTGTCCGAGGGACCCCACCGGCGGGACCCGGTCCAGCTCCTCGTCGACGTCGGAACCAACGCGGAAATCGTGCTCGGCAATCGCGATCGGCTCCTGGCAGCTTCATCGCCCACCGGCCCCGCCTTCGAAGGCGCTCAAATCTCATCCGGGCAACGCGCCGCACCCGGCGCCATCGAACGCGTGAGAATCGACCGGGAAACGCTGGAACCGAAGTACCAGGTAATCGGCCAGGAGATGTGGTCGGACGAACCGGACTTCGATCCGGAAGTTGTCACCGGGATCTGCGGGTCCGGAATCATCGAGGTCATCGCCGAGATGTTTCTGGCCGGAATCATCACCACCGATGGCGTGATCACCGAGCACCCGTCGGCTCGCGTCACAGAGGATGGCCGCACCAGGAGCTATGTCCTTGTCGACGATCGAGTCACGATCACACAGAACGATGTGCGAGCGATCCAGCTCGCAAAAGCCGCTCTGTATGCAGGTGTTCGGCTCCTGATGGATCACCTCGGAGTCGACGCGGTAGACGAAATCAGGCTGGCCGGCGCCTTTGGCTCTCACATCGACACCAAGTACGCGATGGTGCTCGGGCTGATCCCCGACTGTGATCTTTCCAGGGTCTCGGCCGCCGGCAACGCAGCCGGCACCGGAGCCATGATGGCCCTGCTGAGCGCCGAAGCCCGACGTGAGATCGAGTCTGTGGTACGCACCGTGGAAAAGATCGAAACCGCGGTCGAACCGTCTTTCCAGCAGCATTTTGTCGAGGCCATGGGGATCCCCCACAAGACTGCCGGATATCCCAACCTGCAAGCGGCCGTTGCGATACCCCCACCCTCGATGGCACGTTCCGACAAACCGCGCCGTAGGCGCCGAGAGGAGTCAGCATGACCAATCGCCCATCGAGGCGCAGCGGCGGAAGGGCGGCGAGGGCAGCCGCCCGCGAGGCGGCCAAAGCCGTGGCACAGGTCCCGTTTCTGACCCGGGAGCTGAAGCCGATGGAAGTGCTCAGCGCCGAAGGCTACGAACAAATCGAGCACAACGCCGACATCCTCCTCGAACAAATCGGGGTCGATGTCGACAACTACCCCGAAGCTGCCGAGATTTTCCAATCGGCCGGCGCCGACGTCGATGGGAGCCGCGTGCGTTTTCCGTTGGGAATGTGCCGGAACATCATCCAGGCCTCGGCGCCCCCTACCTTCACCCAGGTGGCGCGCAATCCCGACAACAGTGTTGTCATCGGGGATCCCCACACCGTATTGGTTCCGGCTTACGGATCGCCGTTCGTTCGGGATCTAGACCATGGCCGGCGGTACGCCACCATTGAAGACTTCAACAATTTCGCCAAGCTCCAACACATGACGCCATCGCTTCACCACGGCGGCGGCACGTTGTGCGAACCGGTGGACCTGCCGGTGACCAAACGACACCTGGACATGGTCTATGCGCATATGAAGTACCACGACAAGGCGTTTATGGGCTCTGTCACCTATCCATCCCGGGCCCAGGACACTGTGGATATGTGCAAGGTTCTGTTCGGCGACGACTTCGTGAGAGACAACACAGTCGTCCTCGGGCTGGCCAACGCCAATTCACCGATGGGCTGGGATTACAACATGCTCGGATCGGCCAAGGTATATGCCGAAAACAACCAGGCCACCTTGATCACACCATTCATTCTGGCGGGCGCCATGTCGCCCGTGTCGGCGGCCGGTGCTGCCACCCAGACTCTGGCCGAGGCTCTCAGCGGTATCGCCTTCACCCAAATCGTCAATCCGGGCGCTCCGGTGATCTTCGGCAGCTTCGCCAGTTCGATGTCCATGCAGACCGGTGCGCCGACCTTCGGCACGCCCGAACCCCAGCTCGTGCTCTTCATGATGGCCGGACTTGCCAGGCGCCTCGGGGTCCCGTTCCGGTCCGGAGGTGCCTTCACCGCATCTAAGATCTCCGACGCCCAGGCCGCCTATGAAAGCGCCGTGAGTATGCAATCGGCCATGTTTGCGGGGGTCAATTTCCTGCTGCACACGGCTGGATGGCTAGAAGGCGGGTTGAGCATGGGATATGAAAAGTTCATTCTCGACGCCGACCAGGCTTCCATGATCGAAACCTATGTCAAGGGCCCTGATCTTTCTGAGACCGGTCTGGCGCTCGACGCCATGCTGACCAACGGCGGACCCGGCCAGCATTTCCTTGGATCGCCGCACACACTGGCAAACTTCGAAACCGCGTTCTGGGTATCGGAGTTGGCAGACAACGAGAGCTTCGAGAAATGGGAGGAGGACGGGTCGGAGGATTCGATCGCGAGGGCCAACAAGAAGTGGAAGCAGCAACTTGCTGCCTACGAGCCTCCGCCCATCGACGAAGCGAAAGACGAGGAACTCAAAGAATGGATAGAGAAGAAGAAAGCTTCTCTTCCGAACTCAGAGGTATAGGACATGGCAAGTATGAACACCGAACGCATGACGGCGACCCAGGTAGCAGCAGTACGCAAGGTCATCGAAAACCTCCATTACGAACTCATCCCGCTGAGCAATGTCATCGACCAGGCGTCGTTTCTGCCGGAAGGAGCGACCGTCTCGGTGACTGCGTCTCCCGCCAAGGGAATGCAGGCGACCATCGACCTGTCACTGCAGCTGCAGGACATGGGAATGCACGTCATTCCTCACTTCTCGGCAAGACTCACGAAAGACCGGGCCGAACTGGAGGCCAATCTGAAGGCGATCGACGCGGCGGGGATCCATCGCGTCTTCATCGTCGGCGGTGACGCCGATCCTCCAGGCGAGTTTTTCGATGCCTTCTTGTTCCTGCAAGCGATCGAGGAGATCGGCCACAGCATCGACAGCTTCGGCATCACGGGATATCCGGAAGGCCATCCCATCATCTCACACGAGCTGTTGGAACAGGCGATCGTGGACAAAGCACGATACGCCGACTACATCACGACCCAGATGTGCTTTGAACCCGGGATCATCACAGACTGGATACGTCATCAACGCAATAGGGGTATTGATCTACCGGTGTATCTGGGAATACCGGGATCCGCCGAGCTCAAGAAGCTCCTCGCTATCTCAGCTCGCATCGGCGTCGGCGATTCTGTCAAGTTCGCGGCCAAGAACCCCAAGCTCATAGGCCGCCTCATCAAGCCGGGCGGGTACAGCCCTGATGCCTTGATCCTCGGCCTGGCGGCGGCGCTCACCGACGAGCGCATCAACATTGAGGGGTTCCATTGCTACACGTTCAACCAGGTGGAGCGCACGGAGGAGTGGCGAAAAGACATGCTCGAAGCTCTCGGCTGAGCCTCCTCGAGAACCCTCCCGGGGTCGTCGTTAGCATGCTCTGAAGACGGGAGGTAACACTGGAGGTCTATCGCCACCAGCAACGGGCACCAATATGGTTCTTTCTGGCGGTTGTGGTCTTCTATGTGCTGATCGCCGTTGTGGTGATTCTCGAGGGAACCGGCTGGCTGTCTGTCGTAGTCGTGGGTTCTGGTGTTTTGATCTCAGGCATAGTTTTCGTTGCGGGCCGCCTCACCGTTGAGATCGACGAGCAGCACGTCCGAATCTGGTACGGATGGGGATGGCCCAGGAGAGACATCGACAGAACCGCCATCACCCGGGTTGAGCAGGTCCGTGGTAGGTGGTTCTGGGGATGGGGAATCCGTCTCACGCCGCGGGGATGGTTGTGGAATGTCTGGGGGCTCGATGCGGTGGAGCTCACGTTTACGGACGGCAAGCGGTTTCGGATAGGAACCGATCGGCCGTCTGAACTGGTGGGGGCTCTAGGCACCACACCGACCCTCTGACGCGTCAGATCGCTTCCAGACCCCGGATGAGATCACTCCGGACATCGTCGATCGATTCGAGACCAACCGAGATTCGAAGGATGCCGTCGGTGATCCCCATCTGCGCCCGAACCTCTGGACCAAGCCGCCGGTGGGTGGTCGTGGCCGGGTGGGTCATGAGCGTTTTCGAGTCGCCGAGGTTATTCGAGATGTCAATCAATTCGAGTGCGTTCAGGAAGCGGAAGGATTCTTCCTTTCCTCCCGTGAGCTCGAAGGTCACGACCGTGCCTCCGGCCGCCATCTGCCGTTTGGCAAGATCGAACTGAGGGTGGGAAGGATGATGCGGGTAGAGGACGCGGCGCACCGGCGTTTGCTCTTCCAGCCAGTGGGCGAGATTCAGTGCCCGCTCACTCATCCGCTCGACCCGCATCGCCAACGTCTCGAGGCTCTTGGTAAGGACCCAGGCATTGAACGGGCTCATCGAAGGCCCGGTATGCCGCATGAAGGGCTGCACCTCTTCATCGAGGAACTCGCTGGAACCCAGGATGGCGCCACCGAGCGTTCGTCCCTGTCCGTCGAAGTGCTTGGTCGTCGAGTAGACGACAACATCAGCTCCGAAATCGAGAGGCCGTTGCAACACCGGGGTGGCGAACACGTTGTCCACGATCACCCTCGCACCGGCCGCGTGAGACAAGTCCGAAACTGCCCGCACGTCGATGAGATCTTGCATCGGGTTGGAAGGGGATTCGAAGAAGACCACCTTCGTCGGTTCGGCAAGGGCCGCCTCCCAGGCATCCAGATCGGAGCCATCAACAAACTCTGTCTGTATGCCCCATCTGGGCAACAGGTCGTTGAGGATCACAAAGCACGACCCGAACAATCCCCGGGCAGCCACCACCCGATCGCCGGTCTCGAGGCTGGCAATCAGGGATACGAATACGGCAGCCATGCCGCTGGCGGTCGCCCAGCAACCTTCTGCGCCCTCGATCAGCCGCATACGTTCCTGGAATGTCTCGATCGTTGGGTTGCCGTACCTCGAGTAAATGAACCGGTCGATCTCGCCGGCGAAGGCTGCCTCCGCCTCCTCGGCAGTTGCATAGACGTATCCGGACGTCAGGAAGAGTGCCTCGGCCGTTTCGTCGAAGTTGGTGCGACGCTGCCCACCACGCACGGCGAGTGTCTCAGGACCCAGGTCCTCCGGGTTCATGAATCGCGCTCGAGGACCACGGCTTGGCCCACAACCACGGCCTCGCCGTTATATGCCATGACCGGCGATCCGTACAACGAATA
>JAHEJY010000159.1 GCA_024638625.1 Actinomycetes bacterium | reverse complement strand
CCCCGGAGTGTTGGGCGGAGAAAGGCCATGAATGCCGGACGAACGCAGCCCGTGGGATTCCTAATACACTCACCGCTGAGCGGAGTGAGGGACTCTGGCACATGCGCGTTTGGCTGGCGATCGCAATCACAGCACTGGCTGCGGTGATCACCGCTGTATCGGTCGCGCCCGAGGAGGCCGCGGCGGACGCCGATTTCCGGGTCTACGACACGGCCTGGGAGGTCGTTGTCTATTCGAGTCCTGGTGAGCTCGATACCTACACATCCCACCTTGCGACAGTTGGGTTCGATGGCTTTTGGATAAGCGTCGCCCCTCATTCCGGACAGCTACTCAACGAGCCGAATCATTACGGGGATTCATTCGGGAGCTTCTCCAGTCCGAATCGGGACTACTTTGAATACATCGACCTGATCCTGGACAAGGCTGCTCAGCGCGGGTTGAAGGTGGGGATGGTGGTCGGCTGGGCCAACGCCTTCGTGGGCGACGCGGGGGCGGCTAAGCACGGCGGTTCTCCTCCTTTGAACACCTCAAACGCCTACTCATATGGGCAATTCCTCGGAGCGAGATACTCGAACCACCCGGGAGTTGGCATGTGGGTGATGGGCGGCGACTATTACACGGCCAGTGATGAGACGGAGAATTTCGGGGTTTGGGAAAACCTCATTTCCGGTCTGGAATCGAAGGGCGCCAACCAACCAATCGCATATCACGGGCACTTCTATGTATCGGGGCTATGGAACCAGGGTTTCTTCGACATAGCCGCACCCCTCACCGGTCACTGCCGCTCCCCTGGGGAGGCAGCGAGTGCACTGAACAGTGTCAAAAACCAGGTTGGTGGCCGTCCGGTCTATGCGGGCGAAATGCGATACGAAGGTTTCCTGGCCGACTTCTGCAATGGGCCTGATCAGGTCGCCGACGAATACGACATCGAGGACGACACCCGGGTCGCGATCGATGGCGGAATGGCCGGCATTGTGTACGGTCACGATCAGCGCTGGGACTGGAGCCCAAATCCGATCGGCTCGCTCGGTTCTGCCGGCGAACGGCGAATGCTGCGTCTGGTCGAACCCGTCGCCGGGCCCGATGCTCGCGACGACTACCTGACCGTGATCGAAGGTGGATCTGCCCGAATTGCCGTGCTGAACAACGACGAGAGGGCGACCGGGGTAAGCATCGATACCCAGCCAGACCATGGCACTGTGACCGTCGACGGCGATGAGATCATGTACGAACACGATGGGTCTGAGAACCACAGTGATGAGTTCGATTATCGAGCGAGCGGACCTGGCGGATCTGACAGGGCGAGGGTGTCTGTCAGCGTCGAGGCGCAAAACGATGCACCGGTCGCTATCGACGATTCGATCACCGTGGTCGAAGGAGCAACGACCTCCATCGATCTGGCTGCAAATGACATCGACCCCGACGGGCCATCGTTGTCGGTTTCTATCGCTCTCCAACCGACGCATGGAACATTGGAGCTGACCGGGACCACCGTCGTCTATTCGCATCTCGGAGGCGAGAATCTCGAGGACTCGTTCTCCTATCAACTGTCTGACGGCCAGGCGGCTGACTCAGCCGTGGTTGACGTTGTCATCGTGCCGAGCAATGACCTGCCAACCCTGGAGGGTCCGGATTCGCTCGAAGTGATTGCCGGGTCGCCGGTCACTTCCTCGTTTCAACTCTCCGACGAAGACGGGGATCAGGTCGCCCTACAGGTGACAGCCCCGCCTGAACACGGGACGCTCGAGATTGGCGGAGCCACAGTGATCTACACGCCCGACGCTCGCTATGTCGGTATCGACTCGTTCTCGATGAGAGCCGGCGACGGTATCGACTATTCGCCTGAGCACATCGTGACCCTGAACGTGTTGGAAAGGGGCACGGGCGTGTCGCTCTTCGACCCCGCCACCGGTAGTTGGAGCATGCCGATGCGGGACGGGTCGGTCCGCTCCTTTTTCTTCGGCGACCCTGGCGACCAACCACTATTGGGGGATTGGGATTGTGATGGGATCGATACCGTCGGCATGTTCCGCCCGTCGAACGGCTTCGTATATATCTCCAACTCCAACGCGGGCGGCTTTGCCGAACAGGAATTCTTCTATGGAATCGCCGGCGATATCGCCCTCGTGGGAGATTGGGATGGCAACGGGTGTGACACGCTGGCCGTGTACCGCAGCGGCCGGATCTACCTGAGTAACTTCCTCGGCACCGGTCCGGCCGAATCCGACTTCTTCTTTGGAATACCGGGCGACCGTCCCTTTGCGGGCGATTTCGACGGCGACGGCAGAACCGGTATCGGTCTCTATCGCCAACAGACCGGTTTCGTGTATGTCAGAAACGAGCAGTCAACCGGGGTGGCGGACAACGAGTTCTTCTACGGCCTAGCTTCAGACCGGATCGTGGCCGGCGATTGGGATCGTGACGGGACAGAGACGGTCGGGATCTTCCGGCCTTCCGAGTCGGCCATGTACCTGTCGAATACGAACGGCCAGGGTGACGCCGACGTTGTCTATCAGTTCGGCACACCGGCCGACGTGCCCCTTGCTGGAATCGTCAGTAATCCGGATCTGACGGCTAGTGGTTCCGTGAAGCTGCCCGGGTGAGGTCTTTGTGCTAACCCACGCGCTAGCCGGGAGGGGAAGCCGTTTCGCATGCGGTTCGAAAGCCGGCGAACTCGTGTTCGAGCGCCCGGTTTGCTTGCCACCTCAAGAGAGGCTGTAGGAGACGGGCCTGCCAATGTGAAGCAGAAACCGAGAGCGTCAGAAGGGTGGTCTCGGCGTTATGTGGCTCAACCAGATGATCGGCCGACCATTGCATGCCGAGCAAGCGGGCCGACCAGCGGAACCGGGTAGCGGGCGTGAACGAATCCACGGTCCACACTGCCTCGGGGAGGCCGTGCAGCTCGAGGGTGGCGGCGCTCCCGATTCTGAGGGGGCTGTCGTCGTGACGGCTGATCCGGTCAATATGAGACATCACCGCGGGCCACCGTTCGACATCGACCGCGAATGCCCACACGGTTGCGGGATCAGCATGGATCACGGCCTGTCGGGTCACTTCCATAGCTTCCAAGCTATTTGCACTTGGTGGCGCACGTGGTCGCGTCCTTCGACGCTCGCTCCCGCAGTCGCACCGGCTGTCAGCTGAGGAGCATCCCGCCGTCGACCACCATGATCTCGCCGGTCATGTAATCGGCAGCGGAAGAGGCGAGGAAGACAGCCGTCTTGGCGATATCGTCGGGATCGCCCATGCGACCCATCGGGATTCTCGCCGTGAATTGCTGCATCATGGCTTCCATCTCGGCCTCGGTCATACCCGAGCCTTCCAGCGGCGCCGCAGTTCCTTCGGTAGAGATGCCACCGGGAGCGATGGCGTTGACGTTGATGTTGTGAGGTCCAAGCTCCAGGGCCAAATTCCTCGTGAACATCACCACGCCGCCCTTCGACGCATCGTACGCAGCAAGGCCGACCATCGACGGATGGAGGCCGTCGATCGATGCGATGTTGACAATCTTGCCACCGGTTCCCTGCGCCACCATTGCGGCTGCGAAAGCCTTCGAGACGAACGCCAGCCCTTTGAGGTTGATGTTCTGCACCCGGTCCCACAGGTCCACGGTCATATCCAGCATCGGAACCTGCGGATAGATGCCGGCATTGTTGACGAGGATGTCAACAGATCCGAACGCATCAGTTGCTCGAGCGACCATCGCTTCACCGGACCCGGCGTCGGTCACATCCGCTGCCATGCCCACTGCCTCACCCGGGCCGGCCAGGGAGACAGCCTTCTTCTCGGCGAGTTCTCCATCGAGGTCTGCGATGACGACGTCGGCTCCGGCTTCCACGAACCGCCGCGCAATGCCGAAACCAATCCCACGAGCCCCGCCGGTTACGACCGCGCGCTTGCCTTCCAGGCTGAATGGTCCCCACGACATGAGGGACTCCTCTCGTTAGATAACCATGGTCGATTGTCCGCTTTGCGTCTTGCCCTATCCAGAGCAGAAGGTCACAAGTGACCCGCTTGCTCCCGCGTTCGGACGGTTACAGCGTCTGTGGCTCTGCACAACGAGAACGCCAGTGATTAACTTGGGTCTATGAGTATTGCCGACGCCCTGGCGTCAACCCCTGTTTCCAGTCTCGATCTGTCCCGCTTTGTGTCCGTTGAGGTGGACAAGTCAGTAGCCGAAACCGTCGACGCAATGCGGGATGCGGGGCGCTCGTGTGCCTGCATTGTGGACGGGTCAACGCTGGTTGGTGTCTTCACGCAACGTGACGTACTGCAGCGCGTGATCGGGCGTGCCAGCACGTGGGATCGACCGATTACTGAAGAGATGACCGCGTCGGTGCGCACAATGCTCGACTCGCAGAGCGCTGCCGACGGGCTGGCGATCATGAACGATTGGTGGGTGCGCAGTGTTCCGGTCCTGGACGGCGAATCCCGGTTCGTCGGCAACCTTTCGTTTTATACGATGATCAGGACGATTGGTGGGATGTTGGCATCACAGATCAACGAGACATCGGGGCAAGTCACGTCAGAGCATGGGCTCGCCTTCGTCGATTTCACGGGTCTCAACACCTCCAATCCGGTGATGGTCAGGATTGACGACACGGTTGAAACGGCTGCCCACCATATGAAGGCGCGCGGCATCGGATCCGTGCTGGTGGTCGACGATCACAAACAACTGGTGGGTGTCTTGAGCGAATTCGACCTGCTGATGGAGATCGGGTGCGATAGAAGCGACATCTCCAAGATCGCGGTCAAGGAAGTGATGACGGCAGACCCGATTGTTCTCTCGGCCCGTTCCCCCATTGCTGAAGCCATCGGAAAAATCATCGAGCACGAGTTCTCCCATGTGCCTCTGGTGGGCGAGTCAGGCCGCCCCGTTGGTGTGGCCTCGTTCCGGGATATTGCTACCTATGTGGAAGCGAGCCTCGCCGTCCTCGGGTGATCAGCCTCCGTAAAACGGATCGCGAGTTGACAACCTTCGTGCTTCCGTAGTCTTGGTCCATGGGTTCAGGAGAGATGACGCCGCGGGAACGGGTGCTGGCGGCCATCAATCACGAAGAACCGGACCGGGTGCCGATCGTGATTGGCGTGAGCAATGCCACCGGCATCAAGATGAA
>JAHEJY010000158.1 GCA_024638625.1 Actinomycetes bacterium | reverse complement strand
ACGGATACCAGGGCCGGGTTTACCCGGTGAATCCGGGACTGACCGAGGTGAACGGACTGCGTTGTTACTCAGCCCTTAGCGAACTACCCGAGGTACCGGATCTCGTCGGCATCATGGTCGCTGCCTCCAAAGTCCCGGAAGTGGTCGAAGAAGCCGGGATGCTCGATGTGCCCTTTGCTGTGATTATTTCCGCCGGGTTCGGTGAAGCAGGCGCCAAAGGGATTGAACTCCAACGGCAAGTGGTCGATGCGGCCGAGAGAACCGGAATCCGGGTGTGCGGTCCCAATTCAGTTGGCGTGATCAGCACCGCCAACCGAATGCCGGTTACGTTCACGTCCGCCCTCAGTCAAGGGGCACTCACCGAGCCGGGCAATATCGGCATCGTCTCCCAGAGCGGGGCGTTCGGCACGATCCTCTACGGACTGGCCCGCGACCAGGGTTTGGCTCTTCATACGTACATCAGCACCGGCAACGAAGCACAGCTCGGGATTCCCGACTACCTCGCGGCCATGGTCAGGCATCCGGGAATCTCAACGATCGGGGGCTACGTCGAGACGATTCGCGATGGTCCAGCGTTCGTGGACGCGGCGCTTGCAGCTCGCAATGCCAGGGTCCCCGTGGTGTTGGTGAAAGTCGGAGCGTCGGCAGCCGGTACATCGGCCGCAGCCTCCCACACGGGTTCGCTGACAGGAAATGACGTCGCTTATCAGGCTGCGTTCGATCGTTTCGGCGTTGCCCGCGCGATTGACGAGCAACATCTACTGGATGTGTTGGAAGCGTTCGACGTGATGCCCGATCTGCCCCGGGGCAACCATATCGCGATCGCGTCCATGTCAGGTGGCGCCGGGGTCTTGTTGTGCGATGCAGCCGATCAGCACGGGCTAGCGGTGCCACCCTTCCCCGATGACGTAGTCGAGCGCCTCAAGAAAGTTTTGCCTCCGTTCGCCGCGGCAGAGAATCCGGTCGATTTCACAGGTCAGTTCGTGACCAACACCGTCGGCCTCGAGACGGTGCTCTCCGAGCTCGCAGCGGTTGGCGATGCCGTGGTTCTGTTTGCCGGTTTTGGATGGACCGCCGATGGTGCCTGGGTGGACCCTGTTGTGACCGCCTCCGAATCGAAGACCCCCATCATCGTGGTTTCTCCTCTGGCCACCGATGAGCAGCGGGCGCAGCTTCGCAAAGTGGGCGTCCCGGTTTACGCAAGCCCCCTGCAAGCCATTCGAGTCCTCGAAACTCTCGTGACCTGGAACTCCTGGACCGCGCCCGGGGGCGTACTCCCGCTCGAACCAGAGAACATGCCCCCCACGATTTCCGAATCGGAAGGCAAAACGATCCTGGCCGGTCTGGGCCTTTCCGTTCCGAAAGGACAGGTCGTGCAATCGGAGGCAGCGGCCCGAACCCTGGCCGAAGAACTCGGCGGCCTTGTGGCCATGAAGGCGGTGGGATTGGCTCACAAGACGGAGATCGGCGCGGTTCGTCTCGGTGTGGCGTCGGACGAGGCGGGGATCGTCTACCAGGAATTGTTGGCGGCGGTGGCTACCTCCCATCCCGGTGCTCAGGTTGGCGGCGTCCTCGTCGAGGAGATGATTGACGGAGGTCTCGAGATGGTGGTTGGTGCGACGTGGCAAGAGCCATTTGGGCACGTCATGATGGTGGGTATGGGGGGAGTGGGCGTAGAGCTGTTGGGGGATACCGCTTTCGGCCTTGCGCCCATCGGTCCAGAAGAGGCGCTTGCCATGATCGAATCGCTCAGGAGTTATCCGCTCCTCGACGGGTACCGGGGTGCAACGCCTCTCGATGTCGAAGCTCTGGCCGAGGCAGTGTCGGTGGTGTCGCGCCTGGCCGACGGCATCGGCCCGAAACTCAGGGAACTGGACCTCAATCCGATCCGGGTTCTCCCGGTTGGGGAGGGGGCGGTTGTGCTGGATTTTCTGGCGATTCTCACCGAACGCGATGTCACAGGTACTCAGGATGTCGTTCCAACCACGTGAGATAGTCGGCGAAGGCCTCTGCGGGACTGAACCGCGGCCAATCCGGAAGTTCGGATCGCAGCCGGCTGTTGCTGACCGGTGCCCGCAAGCGCCCGGGTTCGCTGTCGTAGTGCAGCGTTGATCCGTCTGATGGCGTCGGATCGAGGTCAGGGTATCGACCGTACAGCTGGTCCGCCCACTCGTCCGGATCGCTCCATAGCGTCGGGGTCACGTTGTAGAGATTGTGAGAGGGGACAGGTCCGACGGCGAGATGGGTAATGGCGAGAGCTGCGTCTCTGGCATACAGCCAGTTGCGGGGGGCAAACTCGAGCATCGGCATGGCTTCTCCCTGTTGGGCAGCGGCTGCCAGTTGATACATCGGGCTCAGGGTCTCGCGGACTCCGGTGTTTCGTTCCCATGGTCCGAACACGGCCGACAGCCGAGCGTTGACTGTCGTCGTGCCGGATAACACTGCGTGTTGCCTGACCAAAACCTCTGACGTCAGTTTGGTGAGGCCGTAGAGGCTCGCAGGTTGAGCCGCCGTGTGTTCTGTGATCTCCTCGGATCCGAAGGTCGCTTCGCCATACACCGCTCCCGACGAAACGTAGACAATGCGGATGGGTCGATCGCAAGTTCGCGTTGCTTCCAAAACCGACCGGGTGCCGCCGATGTTCACCTCCAGGATTCGATTATCTGACGCATGCTCGTGGTCGTCAGATACGGTGATGGCAGCACTGTGGATCACCACATCCGCCGATGCGACCAGCCGTTTCATGGCGCCAGTGTCCCGGACATCAGCGACCGTCGTAGTCAGTCGGCCGTCAAGCGGGAGGAACTCGCCAAGCGCGACAGGTGGGAACTCGTCGTGGGAGACCGCGATGACCGCATGTGCCTGCGACAGGAGTTGCTCCACAACATTGAGACCGACGAATCCACTGGCGCCTGTGACGAGAACGGTGAACGCGGACTCAGAGGGCACGGGCTGCCGCATGCCCTTCATACACCGCCTCCAGGGCGGTTCGGGGGGCAACACAATCTCCTACCGATACGAGTGAGCGGTCGTCCATGATCGATGTCAGCTCCCGGTGCAGTGCACTCAGGGCCCGCCCGGGACCGGCACCGACCATGGCGTCGAAACCGTCCAATTCGTGGGTGGTCCCGTAGGCCATGTTCTCGACTTCGACCTTTCCGTCTTCAAATCGGTTGATTCGATGCATCGGCAGAAATCGCACCCCGAGGTCTCGCATCCGTTTCAGGACGGCGGGCCTGCTGTATTTGGTGATGTGAGGGGCGAACGAAGGCGTTGGAATGAATACCGTAAGCCTCTTTCCCAGCCCTGCGAGATACTCGACCACCGACGCCGATGCCCAACCGCCGGTGGTGTCGTAGAACGCAATCTCGTCTCCGAGGTCGCCTGACCGGGTAAGAGCTGCTTGCAGCGTGACTGCTTCTCCGCCGCCTTCGAAAGCGATCGGCGTTGGCACGGAACCGACTGCGAGGACGATCGTGTCCGGGTCTGCATCGCGTGCCATCCGGGCGGTGGCCTCGATTTCGGTCTTGATCGTGACCCCGAAGCGCAAGCACGCGGCGATTTGCGTGTCCGTCAGAACGAGGAAGTCCCGGCGGAGCGGCATCGACTTCATCCAATTGATCTGACCGCCCAGTTCTTTCGACTTTTCCCACAGCTCAACGTCGTGACCGCGGGCAGCCGCAACCCAGGCGGCTTCCAGACCGGCGGGACCACCGCCAATGACCAGAACGCGACGGGGTCTCTCAGCGCGATCGTCATGCGGGTCGGGCGTCCAGACAGACTCTTTTCCCGTCGATGGACTGACCAGGCACGTGATGGGCAAACCCTTCTCGAGAAAACCCGCACAGCCCTGGTTACAGCCGATACATATTCGGGTCTCGTCTTCCCGGCCGTTTGTTGCTTTGACCACGAGATCGGGATCTGCGATGTGCGCCCTCGCCATACCCACCATGTCGGCTCGGCCCGATCCGATCATCGAGTCGGCCTCTTCGACCGTCCGGAATTTGCATACCGCCATGACAGGTGTCCTGTGGTTGTGTGACCGAACGGCAGCCCGGATCGAGGCTGCGAGGTTCCGGAATGGCTGCGTGGCGAAAGCCATATCGGCCATCTGGGTGGCGAGGGTGTAGCTGTTGTGATAGGCCGAATGCGATACGTTGACAAAGTCCAGCGGCACGGCTTTCAGAACGTTTGGGACGATGCGAATCATGTCGTCGACTCCCAGACCAGCCGGCAGGTATTCGTCGGCGCTGACCCGGATGCCAAGACACGCGTCTGGTCCGACCGCGTCTCTCACGGCTTCGAGAACCTCGAGTGTCAGGCGCAAACGGTTTTCTTCGGTTCCACCGTATTCGTCATTGCGTTGGTTGGAGGCCGGAGACAAGAATTGTTGGAGCAGATGTCCATGGCCCACATGGACTTCGAGCCCGTCAAGGCCACCTGAGAGGACGTGGCTGGCCGAAGTCACGAATCCCTCGATCAAGGCGGCAATGTCGCCCTGGTCCATGACGTGGGGAATAGGTGACATGGGATCCCACGGGATCGGCGACGGTGCCCACGGCACAACCCGCACGGGATCGCCGTCGATCTGTCTGCCCAGGTGGATGATCTGACCGAACAGTTTGGCGCCGTGGCGATGAACGGCGTTCGAGATCTGCTGGAATCGTTCGACACAGCGCTTGTCATAACCGGCGATTCCCTGGGGTTTGCCGAGGCTGGTTGGATGTACCCGAATCGACTCGAAGATGATCAAACCGGCTCCTCCCCGAGCTCTCGCTTCGTGGTAGGCAAGGTGACGTGGGGAGGGCAGGTGATCCTCTCCATAATTGGTCGTATGCGCGGGTACAAAGATGCGGTTTCGGAGCTCGACCCGGCCCACGGTGATCGGTGAGAGCGCATATTCATAGCGGTCACGGTCCATCTCTGCGACACAGTACCCACCCGAGTCCGTACCCCGGTTGGCACAGAACAGGCGCGTCGTTGGCGCGGCGCCCGCCGATGCTCTAGCGTCCATGTCATTGTGCGGGCATGTGTCTGCATGGTGGACATCGAGATTGGAAGCGGATTGCTACCACCTGAATCGGTGAAACATTGAACGGCTCGGCGTGAAATCGGTAAACAGAGCTCTTGACGTGCT
>JAHEJY010000157.1 GCA_024638625.1 Actinomycetes bacterium | reverse complement strand
GTATGTCGTCGCGCATCTCGGCGAAGCGCCCGCCGTGTATGACCAGATCCGGAAGGTCAACCTCGGGCTCGTAGAAGCCGACGACGAAAAGGTTCAGGAACTCGAAGTCGGTCGCAACGAATGTGCCCTCTCCGGCGACTAGGCCGCCGCTTCTAATCGGCCGGCGGGGCCAGTTCGTCCATGAGTGCCCATAACTGGTCGATGTGTTGCTGTTCGGTGTTGGCCTGACTGGTTGAAACCCGGATGAACCACCGGTCGTCGGCAGTGGCGGACGTCAGATATGCCTTTCCTGAGTCGTTGATTGCATGCGCCAGCGCCTGGGTCGGTTCGTTACCATCGACATGCCGGAAGCAGACGAGTGCGAGGGGATGGGGCGCGATGACCTCGAAGCGGGCATCGGCTTTGAGCCTCGCAGCGAGGTCGTTCGCGAAACCGATGTGTTTGCGGATCAATCCCCTGATGGTTTCCGCTCCATAGCTGCGAAGCACGAACCACAGTTTGAGGGCCCGAAAGCGCCGACCGAGGGAGACATGCCAATTGCGGTACATGATCACTTCGTCATCACCCGCCGCCCGCAGGTATGAGGGTGTGATGTCGAGCGCTTCGATCAGCGGTTCCCGATCTGCGACATACAACACAGAACAATCGAAGCTGACCAGCATCCACTTGTGAGGGTTGACGACGTACGAATCGACCATGTCCAATCCGGGCTGGAGGTAGCGCATTTCGGGACAGATCATGGCGGTCCCGGCGTAGGCCGCATCCACGTGGTGCCACAAGCCCTCGGCCCGGGCGATGGCACCGATCTCTGCAACCGGGTCGACTGCCGTCGTGCCGGTGGTTCCCACAGTCGAACACACGAACACCGGCTGCAGGCCCGCTTCCCGATCGCGATCAATGGCTTCCTGCAGCGCTGCGGGTCGCATGGCGAATTCGGAGTCGGTTTCGATCAGGCGAACATGACCGATCCCGGCGACCCGGGAGCCCTTCTCGATGGATGAGTGAGCTTGCCTCGATGTATAGGCGACCATCAGATCGGGCCGGTTTCCTGCTCGATGCCGGGCCGCTACCAATGAGATGTGCGATGAGTCGGATGCGCTCAGTTGGATGACGCCGCCGCCGGGTCCCGTGGTTTTCCACGTCTCGGGTAGACCGAGCAGCTCAGCCAACCAATCCACGACCTGGCTCTCTACTTCGGTGATCGCGGGGCTTGAGGCCCAGGTGATGCCGTTTACTCCCAGCCCGGTCGACAAGAAATCGGCAAGAACCGAAGGGGGAGAGCTTCCGACGGGAAAGAAGCCGAAAAAGTTGGGAGATTGCCAATGGAGCAGTCCCGGCACGACCACCCGATCGACATCGGCCATGATGTCGGAGAATGCCTCCGGTTCTTCGGGTGGCGAATCGGGGAGCATGGCCCGGATCTCACCCGGTGCCACCGATGGTTGGACGGGAAGCGATTCGACGCCTTTCATGTATTCGGTGATCCAGTCGATCACCTCGTAGCCATGCCGGCGGAACTCTTCGGGGGTCATATGGGACATGCGGGCAAGACTAAGCCCGGATCCTGTCGGCCTATCAGGGAAGGTCTGGCAAGACTTTGCCGGGGTTCAGGATGTCATTGGGATCGAGGGCACGCTTGATGGCCCACATGGTGGCAACCGCCCCCGCGCCGTGCTCCGGCACCATGTATTGCTTCTTGCCAAGACCGATACCGTGTTCGCCGGAACAGGTGCCCCCAAGTTCGATGGCCTTCGTGATGAGATCATGTCCGGTCGCGATCGCAGCCTCGGCCGCACTGGGATCGGCAGGGTCGTAGTGGAGGCCCATGTGGATGTTGCCGTCTCCGGCGTGTCCTATCACCCGGGATTCCTGTCCGCGCTCTCGACATCTCTCTTCACAGTACGAGATGAGCTCGGGCAGCTTCGAGATCGGAACCGAGGCATCCATCGAGATCCATTTGTGGCCGGGGAACCGGCGGCGGCTCCGCTCGCGGGTCCCATGACGCAATCGCCACATCGCGTTCCTCGCAGCGAGTCCGGAGGTTCCGGAAAACCCGGTCGATCCGTTGGTCTCGGCCAGTTGCCTGGTCGTTGCCATTGCTTCAGCGACCATGGGAGCGCTGGCGCCTGTGAACTCGACCATCAGAGACGGGGCAACAGTGAAGCCGGCGTCGGCCTCTTCGTTCATCCATTGAATATGGTCGGCGTGGAGGAGTTCCAGGGCAGCCGGTTCGAGGCCCATTCCCATGACTGCGTGCACGGTGTGCACGGCCGCGGTGACATCGGGAAAGGCGATCGTTGCCGTCGCGAAGTGCTCCGGGATCGGTGCGAGCTTCAGGGTCGCGGCTGTGATCAAACCGAGGGTGCCCTCGGAGCCAACGAAGAGCTGGGTGAGGTTGTAACCGGCGCTCTGCTTGATCGAACGCGACCCGGTCTTGATGATGGTGCCATCGGCGAGCACCACTTCGAGGCCTAGAACGTTGGCGGCGGCGGAGCCATATCGGAGCGCCCGCACGCCCGCGGCGTTATTGGTGAGCATGCCGCCGATGCTCGCGTTGGCTCCCGGATCGGGCGGGAAGAACAATCCGTGATGCTTCGAGAGGTGGTCTTCGAGGTCCAGGCGCAGCACGCCGGGCTGGACTTCGGCCTGAAAGTCTTGCGGGTGGACGGCCAGGATCCGGTTCATCCGGCGAAAGTCGACCACGATTCCGCCACGGACCGGAATCGTGTGGCCATCGACGCTGGTGCCTGCGCCCCACCCGACGATGGGGATCAGGTGCTCGCTGGCGCGTGCAGCGATCTTGCTGACATCTTCGGTCGAACCGGGAAACACCACAACATCCGGAAGCACGGCTTCGTGATCGGATTCGTCGTGTGAATGGAGATCGCGATCAGCGGCCGTGGTCGATACCTGGTCGGCGCCGACGATGGCCGCCAGGGCGTCGAGGAGGTCGGCGGAGATCGAAGTCATGAGGGCAGTCTGATCGCCATATGCAAATAGGGGTAGCTTTTGGGCTATGAACGATGTCGAACAGCCGGAGTATCAATCCGGTTTTGGTAATGAGTTCGCTTCCGAGGCTCTGGCCGGAGCTCTCCCGGTCGGTCAGAACAACCCTCAGAAGCCGCCCCTCGGTCTCTACACAGAACAACTATCGGGGACCGCTTTCACTGTTCCCAACCCCCGGAATCGGCGGACGTGGTTTTATCGGATCCGGCCATCCGTCCGGCACGCGTGGCGATTCGCCGAAAGCGACCGGCACTGGATTCGCACGGCTCCCAACCGCGAGGCCAATCCACCGATCGGCCAGCTGCGGTGGGATCCGCCGCCATTTCCAGACGACCCGACAACGTTCTTGACGGGGATCCGTACGGTCGCCACCAACGGCGACGCCCATATCCAGACGGGCATGGCGGCGCACATCTATCTGGCAACCGAATCGATGACCGATACCTACTTCTACAACGCCGACGGCGAGTTCCTGATCGTGCCGCAGGAGGGACGCCTCCGATTCGTAACCGAATGCGGCGTTCTGGTCGTGTCACCGGGCGAGATTGCCGTCATGCCGCGTGGCATGGTGTATCGGGTCGAGCTGATCAACGAGCGGGCGCGGGGCTACATCTGCGAGAACTACGGAACCTATCTCGAATTGCCCGAGCGCGGGCCCATCGGCGCCAATGGCTTGGCCAATCCGCGAGACTTTCTCTACCCAGTCGCTTCCTTCGAGGACACCGAGGCCGCGGGGGAGTTGTCCGTGAAGTTCGACGGTCGCATGTTTTCCGTAGAAACCGACTACTCACCGCTCGACGTCGTGGGATGGCACGGCAACCATGCGCCGTACAAATACGATCTACGCCGCTTCAATGTGATGGGTTCCATCAGCTTCGATCACCCCGATCCGTCCATATTCACAGTCCTCACATCGCCGTCGGCCAACGAGGGAGTGGCCAACATCGATTTCGTGATCTTCGGAGAGAGATGGCTCGTTGGGGAGCGCACCTTCCGTCCGCCCTGGTATCACAAGAACATCATGAGCGAATTCATGGGCATCCTCTACGGGGTGTACGACGCCAAGGAAGAGGGCTTCGCCCCGGGTGGCATGAGTCTGCACAACATGTACTTTCCGCACGGGCCCGACCACGATGCCTGGATCAAGGCGACTACGTCCGACCTCAAACCGGAGAAGTTGTCCGACACCATGTCGTTCATGTTCGAAACCCGGTATCCCCTCATCCCGACCGCATACGCCGGCTCGATCCCGGCTCTACAGGACGACTACCCGAGCGTCTGGCACAGCCTCGAGAAGCATTTCGAAGGGTGAGTGTCGACCGGTACCTCATGCCCGGGTCCGCTGCGTAGGATCGTGTCATGGTCACCGATGTTGATCGAGGTGCGCTCCTCGAACTGATTGCGAGCGGCGCCCAGGTGGTGGATGTCTTACCCGAGGCCGAGTTCAACAACAGTCACATACCGGGTGCAATCAATCTTCCCCTGAAGCAACTCGACCGGGCTGCGAGTTCCGTGCTCCGGCGCGACAAACCCGTGGTGGTGTACTGACACGACGGATTGTGAGATATGTCTCCCCGGGCCGCGTGTCGGCTCGAAGCATTCGGATTCACCCAGGTGTACGACTACACCGCGGGTATCGCTGACTGGAAAGCAGCCGGTCTGGCCGTTGATGGGTCGGCGGTTCCGATTCAGCGGGTCGTTGACGCAATACGGCCCGATGTACCGGTGTGCGGTCCCGCTGCGACCTTGGGCGAGGCTCGCTCCCGCGCCTTCGACGCCGGGTGGGACGAGTGTCTGGTCTTGGATTGCGATGGCATTGTCGTTGGTCGGCTGCGTGGCAAAGCTTGGGACAGTGCTGATGGGCAGGTTGTCGAGAGGGTGATGGAGGCAGGACCAACCACCGTTCGTCCCGATGGCCCCCTCCAACCACTGGTGGAGCGCATGACCGAACGAGGGACGCAACTCGTCGTTGCCTCCACCCCGCAGGGCGAGCTACTCGGCGTCGTTAGGCGGGAGGATGCGGCCCGCCTGCTGACCGGCGAAGCACCCGAAGTCATCTGGCAGGATTGTGAAGGGTGCCCGGGCAGGTGGATGATCGGTGACGGATCAAGTAACTGATTAGCGAAAATCCCGGCTCTCGAGCGGCATTGAAT
>JAHEJY010000156.1 GCA_024638625.1 Actinomycetes bacterium | reverse complement strand
ACCGTCGCCCTCCCAATCCCCGGCGAGAATACGATCGGATGGCTCTCCGTAATAGAAGGAAAGGTCCGCTACGCCCGAATCGAGGTCATTGCGGAAGTACGCGAAGCCAGTGGTGTCTCGATACAGCCCGACCGAGTCGATGCCGTCACCGTCAAAATCCCCGGCGAATGGCCGGTCGCCCGGCTTTCCGAAAAAGAACGAATACTCGGCGAGAACCGTCCCGAGCGTGTTGGCGACGAAGACCTCTCCGCCGCGATAGATCGAGAGGGTGTCGCATCCGTCGTCGTCCCAGTCGCCTACGAGAGGTATATCGCCACCCTGGCCATAAAAGAACTCGCGATCAGCGACGCCGAACGTATTGCTGTCTCGCAGGTACACGAACCCGTTGGACGGGCGGAACATGCCGACCGTGGCAACCCCATCGCAATCCCAGTCTCCGAGCAGCGGACTGTCCCCCGGGTTGCCATAGAAGAACGAGTCGAGGGTCCCGTCGGATTGTCTGATCGTCCACCGGCCAGTGCCCCCGTCAAAGAGCGCCAGCTGATCCTCACTACCTGCTGCGCGCGCGTTCCCGGGAACGTGAATCATGGAAAAGAGCGCCGCTGCCAGCAGGCCGAGGACTGCCAGCCCGGCCAATCGCTGTCTCATGGGTCTCCCGGTGCCTACCGACATCAAGGTATCGCTCGCCGGCCGGCAACGTGATGGGTTCGGGGCCCTATTTCCTGGAAGCCGTGAGTATCCCGGCCTCGGTGACCAGGTGGCTCACCGGAACGTCGTGCGGCTCGTGAGGAAGCGATAAGACGATCCGCTCCTCTGGGACTACGCCGACCGTGTAGGTTTCCGGCTCCATCCGAACAAGCAACTGGTCGTAGTAGCCGGCCCCCCACCCGAGGCGATTGCCCCGCCGATCGAAAGCGAGCCCTGGAACCAGCACCACGTCGATCATGGAGGGTTCAATCTCGTCTGCGTCAGCCGCGGGCTGTAGGTATCCAAAACGATGGCGCTCCATCGGAACGTCGGCCGGGTGGATGGTCAGCGGACCTTTGAGCGGTGTTCTCGTGGTCGCGAACGAGGCCGTGATCAAGCCGTCCATGAGACCGGTTACGTCCGGTTCTCCTTTGAGCGGCATATACAGGAGAACCCAGGAAGCCTGTCGAACCGGCTCCCACGAGGCAAGGTGACCCACCATGTCGCGCGAGATCGAAGCGGCATCGGCACCCAGGATCATCTTCTTCGCCCAGGACCGCCACTCTTCCTTGGTCGAGTTCACGACGACAGCTTCGGCACAATCTTGGAGAACTCGTCCGAGCTGTTGTCGGGAATGATGTAACCCTCTGGCGACCTGATCTCTGACAGATGGTTCTCGATGTCGGCAACCGTGAGAGGGCCTTCGCCCGGCGGCTTGGTGTAACCCTGAGTCAGACCGATGAAGATCCGGCTCACGGTCCCGCCCCCCACCGACCAGATCTCGCCGGTCAGATCGCAATCCTCCGAGGCCAGATACGCCACCGCCGGCGAAACCTGTTCCGGCGCGAACAGATCCCGGAAGCCGTCGATGCCTGATAGCAAGCCTTCGGTCATCCTTGTCGTGGCGATCGGCGCGATGGCATTGGCTTTGATGTTGTATTTGGCCCCTTCGAGGGCCAGCACCTTGATCAGGCCTACGAGACCCGCTTTGGCTGCGCCGTAATTGGTTTGCCCGAAGTTTCCGAAGAGCCCTGACGCCGAGGATGTCACGACAATCCGCCCATAGGCCTGTTGCTTCATGTGCCCGAAAGCAGCCATGCTCACATAGAAGGCCCCCCTGAGATGGACGTCGAGTACCAGTTCGACTTCGATCGGGCTGATCTTGCCGAAGGACTTGTCTCGCAGTATGCCCGCATTGTTGATGACGACATCCACCTGGCCGAATTCATCAAGAGCTTTCTGAATGATGGCTGCGCCACCTTCCGGCGTCGCGACCGAGGAGTACTCGGCGACTGCAGCACCTCCGCTATCGGTGATGGTCGCCACCACCTCATCCGCAGCAGCCGATCCTGCCCCGGTGCCATCGACAGCTCCGCCCAGATCGTTGACAACCACGGCGGCACCGAGTTCGGCGAGAAGCAGGGCATGTTGTTTGCCGAGTCCGCCGCCGGCGCCCGTCACAACAGCTACACGGTTCTTGAAATCAATCATAAAAAAAGGCTACCCCCGGGCCTTCCAGACTCGACGTCGGGAAAACCCGGGGGAACCTATCAGGCGTGGCCTAGGCGTCGACCAACTCTGCGGCGTCGTCTTCGACGCCGTTGTCGGGCACGGGAGAACCAGCCACGCCACTGCGGCGCGGCCACCGACGCCAGACCAACCAGACCACCAGCGCCACACCGAGGAACGGCAGAGCCGCCCCTAGCAAAAGCACTGCATACAACATCACGGCCACGAACACCTCGAGACTGGCCGCCAGGCCGTCCATGAAGGTCGGTATTCCTTCAGGCTCGAACGTCGTGATGATGCCAGAATCGGTGTCACCGACAGTACGTCCGCCGATGGGCTCGCCATCGTCATCCACCGGTGTTGCGGAAACGCTGGTGTTGAACCGGATGTTCTCGTTCGCCACCATCTCGTGGGCAACAATGAACGAGTCCCCTGGCTGCAGCGGAGCCGTCGGATCACCACTCACCAGCGTGAGTTCATCGAGCTCGATGTCGAGCGTCGCGTCGATCAGCTCGACATCTGCGAGCGTCGTGTCACCCGTGTTCATGATCTCGTAACAGATGGTGACCGGCGTCTCTTGTTCGATGCGGAACAGCTCACCACCGGGGCAGGAAACGCCGGTGTTGTGTCCTTCATAGTGGGTGACGAACAGGTCGATCGAAGGAGCGCTGTTCTTCTGCACGATGGTTACCACGATCGTCGCCAGGGCCACCTGGTCCTCGAGAGTGCGGAGCTGCCCACGCAACGTCTCGAGCTGTGTTTCGCGCTCGAGCAACTGCTTTTCGAGGGTAGCGATCGTATTGATGTCTGTCGCCTCCGCCAGGAACGACTGCAAACGAGCGACGCTGGCCTGCGCCGTGATGATCCTGCTCTCGAGATCGACGATGCGCTCGGTCACATCATCGGCGGAGATGGTCTGGTTGCGGATGTCTCCCAGCGTGCCCAGCCGATCGAGCGCCTCCTGGAAGTCCTTGGGGAACACTTTGAAGGTCAATGTGCTGGTGGCATTCGCGCCGCCCTGGGACTGCTGGCCGAATACGAAGCCACCAAGCGACTGGATGATCCGGCTTGCCTCCCTGCTCGCCTGGGCGACGTCGGACGCCGACAACTGCAGCTGGGCGACATAGATGATGTCCCGTCCGAGCACATCAGTCTGAAGGACCGCGGGTTCGATGCCCGCGTTACCGGTGAACTCATCGCTCTTCGGCGGTTCGCTGGTCGGTGATTGGGCTTCAATATCAGGGCCAATCGTCGCAGACAGATTGCTGTCATCACCCCGGTTGTACGAAAGCATGTCCAGAGACTCGCCGGAGACGGTATCGCCTGTTTCGTTGCTGTCGCTGCTGGCGCAGGCAGCCGCCACCATGGCAAATGCCAGTAACAGGGCGGTGATCCGCCACAGTGGTCGAGGTGTTGCTCTCATGTTGATACTCCGATTCCGATTTGTGACCTTGATGCGGCCGATTGTTCTTCGTGTCGGTGTGACGGCCGCCGCTGATCGCGAAGTTCCCGGATTTACCCAAGAAGTCGGTACTTTGAGTGGCACGAACGACCACTCACCGTTAACCTCATCCTGAGGGAAGAACACAAACACCGGGTTGCAGATTGGCAATATCAGCGTCCCGGGACTTGGCGGGAAGGTTCGAGGCGGGTTGGTAGCAACGGGAAACGGCGCTCACAGCGCCAACAATGGCGGGTACCGACGCGTGCTGCTCGTCGGTCAAGAACGTCTGGTCATGGATGCCTTGCGGGTAGCTCTGCAGTCAAATCGCATGATCGTCGCCTCCACGGCCGGTGCCGAAGCCAGCGAAGTGATGAAAAGCGTCGCCTCTACCAGGCCTGATGTCGTCATCATCGGGGACCGGGCAGATCGCCCCCATTTGATTGAGAAACTCGTTGCACTCGACACGAAGGTCATTGCGATCTGTCCCGAAAACCGGGTGGTAGAAGCGAGATGCGTTGTCGCCGGGGCCTCGGCGATCATCAAGATCGCCTCCGGATACGACGACCTCCTCAGAACGATCGCCGAAACCGCTGCCGGCAAGAATCTCATCTCAAAGCCGTACCGTCAGGAAATGCAGTTGGTCATGCGGGAGATGACGAGCATCGAACGCGAGAAACGCAGGAAGTACGAGCGACTCACGACCAGGGAGATGGCCATCCTTGCCGAGATCTCGGCCGGCAAAACCGCCAACGAGATCGCCGAAGCTTCCTACACCTCGGTTAATACCGTCCGCAGCCATATCAAGTCGGTCCTACAGAAACTCGAAGTGAACTCCCAGGTGGCGGCGGTGTCCATGGCACACCGCAACGGTTGGATCGACGAGCCAGTTCTCGCCTAGCGCACTTCGACGGGGCAAACCATACTCGCTCCCCTCAAGATTCGACCCACTCTTCGCGGTCAACCAGATCTTTGGAAAGAGGGGAGACCTAGTCCTTGTAGAAGAGGTCGTCGATGAGCTTCTCTTCCACGAAGCTGCCATAGGGATCAAACCGGAAATGCGGAAGATCCTTTTGGAATTGGATGTCGAAGCCCGTTTGACCGTGGCGGTTCTTCTCGATGCTGAGCACCATCATCTTGCGGTACGACTCATACGCAAGAGAATCCGAGGTGTGCCGTTTGGATACCGCCAGGTGCTTCTCGTTGAGCATCATGACCCGGTCGGCTTCATATGCGAGCCCGCCGGCCCCCCGGAGATGATACGGCCGAAGGCGACGTGCATTCAGCCCAATTTGCTCGGCAGCAGCTATAGCCACGACAGAGATGTCGTGAGCGAGAGCGAGTTCCTTCAAAGATTCCGCTTGGCGAATCGACCGCTCGTCGTCGCTCCAGTCGCCCTTGATCGGCATTTTCTGGAGGTAGTCGACGAACACGATCGACCCGGACCCCAAATCGTCGGCAAATCCGGTGATTGTGTCGATATCGGTATCGATGCTCGAAGCTCTCACCAACCGCAGATTGTGACCGTATCGAGTCATTTCTCCGACAGCGAACTGCACGAGCCCGTTGTG
>JAHEJY010000155.1 GCA_024638625.1 Actinomycetes bacterium | reverse complement strand
AGACTGTGGTCGCGGAGATAGTTGGCTCCGGTGAGGATGCCGAGCTCGTCGGTCGGATCTTGCGGCACCTCGTGGGCACCTGCGGGCCCATCCACGAAGAGGAGGCTCAGCCCAATACCCAGAAACAGGACTGCCCGCCACACGATGGCAGCGGCCGGAGATCGACCGGCCGCCAACCCCATTGTTCCTCGCATCCACGTGTCCGTTCGCCGTAAGAAGGGATCACTATATCCTCCAGCCCGTGGCACCCACTTCCCATCCGGCGATTGATGCACGAGCACTGATGCTGCAGTTGGGTAACACACCGGTGCTGGCAGACGTGACACTGGCGGTCGACATGGGCACAGCTATTGGCCTGACGGGTGCCAATGGATCTGGCAAGAGCTCCCTTCTCAGATGTCTGGCCACCCTCCAACGACCGACGGTCGGCACTCTTTCGGTTCTCGGATTCGACGCCATGACAGCCGAACGCCGGGGCGCCCGCCGTTACATCACGCTCATCGGACATGATGCCGGTCTTTATCCGTCTCTGACCCTTCGCGAAAACCTGGACCTGGTGGCGGATATGCTGGGTCGATCACGGGACCACACCTTGCAGGCGCTCGAGGCAGTCGGTCTGCGGGGAGCGGCGGCTCGGCCGCTCGAAGCAGCATCGAAAGGAATGGTGCGTCGATTGGAACTGGCGCGGGTCCTCATCCAGCAACCCCGCCTGCTATTGCTCGACGAGGCCCATGCCGGCCTCGACACCGCCTCCTCTGACCTCGTGGATCAGGTCGTGGCCAGAGTCACAGCTGACGGCGGGGCGGCCGTGGTGGTGAGCCATGAGATCGACAGGTTGCAATCTGCAGTCGACAACCTCTACAAGCTCGAAGCCGGGATTCTGGAACGGCTCGTATGACATTCTGGCGGCAAGTGCGGACTGTGATCGCGAACAACCTGCGCGTAGAACGACGAACCCTCGAAGTGGTCGGAGTCACCTTTCCGTTCGCCGTCGCCACGCTGATCGCGTTTGGGCTCGCGGTTGGGATCGATGCGGCGCTGCTCGAGCGCATCGGACCGGCGCTTTATTGGGTCGTGGTCCTGATTTTCTCCGTGCTGATCATCCTGCGCTCCTCGGGAACCGGATCTGCTGCCCAACGGGATCTCATGAAATTGCTCGCCGTCGACCCGGCTGTCACCACCGTCGCAGCCGGCCTTTCCGCTGCGCTGATCATGCTGGTTTTTGAGATTCTGCTGTTGCCGGTGACGATGTTGCTGTTCAATTGGACGCCGGGGACGTGGTCGTGGGTCGTGACGCTGCCGATGGTTGCCCTCGGCCTGGGTTTGTTGGGATCCCTGGTCAACACCGTCACGACCAGCTTGAGCTCTCGGACGTCATTGGCAGCGATTCTGATCGTGCCAGGATCGATCCCGTTGCTGGTCGCAGCAACCAATTCCCTCGAGGCCACAACCTATGGACAGGGTATCCTGCCGTGGCTGTTGCTACTGCTGGCCGTGAACCTGGGTTTGGGAATAGCGGTGGTGGCCCTGGCCGGGCCCATCGACGACCTGTAGTGGCGACATGTTGTGCGACCTGCAGCTCCGTTGGGGCGACCGGTACGGGCCTGGCGCTCGAACGGATTGCGGACGGCGCACGGACCGCGCACGGACGAGCAAACCGCCACCGACGTATTCGGCAACATACTTCCGGCAAGACAATCAGCACCGATGAAAAGAGCCCATGACCACCGATTCTGAAACCAGCACCGACCCGCAGGCCGGTCACGACGGGAGTGGCAGGACGTCGACCCCCGTCAGAAAACTCGATGGAATTGCTGTCGCCGGGATCGTATTGGCGATTGTGGTTGCCATGACGGTGCCGGCAGACAAATTGCAGGGCGACGTTCAACGACTGATGTACGTACACGTGCCAAGCGCGTGGGTCGCTTTTTTGGCGTTTGGGGTAACGGCCCTTTCCAGCATCGCGTGGCTGCGAACCCATAAGGTCACGTGGGACACGACAGCAGCGGCGAGCGCTTTCGTTGGTGTCTTCTTCACGGGTACGGCCCTGGCATCCGGCATGATCTGGGGTAAACCCACCTGGGGAGTGTTCTGGACGTGGGACGCCCGGTTGGTGAGCACAGCATTGCTCTTCGTGATCTATCTCGGCTACCTCGCACTCAGACGAGCTACCCCTGATCCGATCGATCGCGCCCGCCGATCCGCCATCATGGGCATCATCGCGGCCTTGCAGGTGGCGGTCGTCTACAAGTCGGTCGACTGGTGGGTGACACTTCACCAGCAGTCGAGCCGCAATTCGATCGACCCGGCCCTCCGCTTGTCTTTATGGGTGAGCGTGCTGGCCTTCACGATTGTCTACATCGGTTTGACGTCGCGCCGGAGAGCTCTGCTCGAGGCGGAGGAGTCGCTGCGCCTCCGCGGATTGAGAGGCTCGGCCGTGGCCGGTGACGCAATCTCGAAACCAAATCTGGAAGCACGCTCGGATGGCTGACCCGGTGCTTGCCGTCCTACAGGCTGCCCAAATCGATAACCCCTGGTCATGGGTCATCGCCGGCTACACGATCGTATACGGCGCTATGTTCGGATTGACCGCCTGGCTCTGGATGCGACTCAATCGGGTCCGGCGCCAACTCGACGACGAGATCTGATTGCATACTCCCCAAGAACGCGTAGCGTTCCCCTGGGCTCCCAAGGGCGCCTTACCCAGAAACATGAGCTTTTCCCGGCTCCCAATACCGAAATGGCACCAAGATGACTGAACAACCCGGAGAGACCGGGACCCCTCTACCACCGGCACGAACCAACTATCGGGCCTTCCTGATTCCGGCCGTCGGCCTTCTCATCATCATCGGCGGGTTTCTCTTGTTCGGAAACCTCAACAGCAATCTGGTCTACTACTTGACGACGTCAGATGCTGTGGAAAACCAGAGCGATTTCCCCGACGGGAGGCGTTTCCGACTGGCAGGCGAGGTTGTTCCCGGCTCGATCGAAAACCTCCCGTCCGGGACGGCATTCACGGCCAGCGACGGGACCACCGCGGTGGCCGTGCGCCACCAGAGCGACCCACCGCAATTGTTTCAGGAGGGAATCGAGGTGGTAGTAGAAGGCACCTGGGTCGGAGACGTGTTCGTCTCCGACGTGATGCTCGTCAAACACGACGAGGAATACCGGGCTCCAGAGGAAGGGAACTACCAGGAAGAGAGTCCATGAGTGCAGCGCTCGGGTTCGCCGGCATTCTCCTCGCGTTGTTGTCATCAGGAGCACTCGTCATATCCGGGTTCCGTCAGCGGGACCACGAACGGCGGGATAAACAAGCGCTCCGCCTTCCTGTGCTCGGACTCCTGGTGGGGGCGCTCGTTGCCATGGGTGCGCTCGAACTCGCACTACTGACGAACGACTTCTCGGTTTCGTACGTAGCCGCCCACCACGCTCGCAGCACCCCGTTGGTCTATGCCATCGCCACTGCCTGGGCCGCACTCGAAGGTTCGATCGTGCTATGGGGTCTGGTTCTTGCGGCGTTCACGTTTGCCATGTACCACCGGGATCGACTCAACGACCCGGTCTGGCGTTTCGCCATGGCGACGATGGGCATCATCAGCTTGTTTTTCTTCGGGATGATGGCGACCATCGCCAACCCGTTCGAGGTGTGCACGGCCGTATTCGAGGGCCGCTGCGTCGAGACCTCGGCAAATGTCTTCGCGTCGAGCGTTGCGTTGCTGGACGGTCCAGGGCCCAATCCCCTGCTCCAGAACCACATCCTCATGGCGGTTCATCCGCCCGTGCTATATCTCGGCTATGTCGGCTTTGCGGTTCCGTTCTCGTACGCCATCGGGACTCTCCTCGCCGGCGGCAGCGGAGCCGCGTGGCTGGAGAGGACCAGACGCTGGACCCTGACAGCCTGGATCTTCCTGACAGCAGGCATCGTGCTCGGAGCGCTATGGTCGTATGCAGTCCTCAATTGGGGTGGGTACTGGGCATGGGACCCGGTCGAGAACGCGTCATTTCTGCCGTGGTTGGCCGGAACCGCCTTCCTCCACTCGTCGGTTGTAGAGCGCCGGCGTGGCATGCTGCGCACGTGGAACGTGGCGCTCGTCATAGCAACGTTCGAGCTCACGATCCTCGGGACCTTCTTGACGCGATCGGGAGTCGTCGCCTCGGTCCACAGCTTCACGCAATCAGCAGTCGGACCTGCAATCCTCATGTTCTTGATCGGCTCGTCGCTCGCCGCATTCGGGCTCTTCGCTGCCCGCGCACACCTGATCACGCAGTCACCCAGGATCGAATCCTTGGCAAGCCGGGAAGGTGTGTTCCTCCTCAACAATCTGCTGTTGACCGTATTTGCGTTCGCTGTCCTGGCCGGGACGATCTATCCCATGCTGCTGGAGGCCTTCACCGGAGATCAGGTCTCGGTTGGACGTCCCTTCTTCGACGCCGTTGCCAGCCCGATTTCTTACGTCTTGTTGCTCGCGATCGGCATCGGTCCCGTTACGCCGTACCGGGTCGCAAGCGTTGAGATCATGAGCCGGCGACTCTTGATTCCGGCACAGCTGGGTCTGGCCGCCGGTGCCATCTCGGTTCTGTTCGGAAGGCGTGAGTTCTCTGTCGTGGTCATCATCATGCTGGCAACGTTCGTGGTCTCCGTCATCGTCAGGAGATTCATCGAACTCGTCAGGGCACGCCCGGAACCACTGCTGGATTCCGCGTCCCGCGTCCTGGTCGGAGACCCCGGATTCTGGGGCGGCCAAATCAGTCATATCGGCGTGGCAGTACTTGCTCTGGGGCTGACGGTATCTTCGGCGCTCGGGACTCAGGTTTCAGGAGTTCTCGAGGTGGGCGAATCGTTGAGCATCGAGGAATTCACCCTGACCAACGTCGGAGTTTTCGATCGAACCTCTCCCTCCAAGGTATCCCAGGGGGTGGCCCTCGAGCTACGACGAAACGGCGCCGCCGTCGACTTTCTCGAGCCGCACCTGTCCCGATTCAATGGCCAGGGGTCGGTCGTCGGCACTCCGGGCATCCATGTAGACATCACAGGCGACGTATATGCGAGCATCAACGCGCTCGATGGCGCCGACGGCTCGGTCGGGCTCGACGTGTGGCGTTACCCGTACCTCTTCGTCATGTGGCTCGGCGCCCTTGTCATCGTGCTGGGCGGCAGCTTTTCTACCGTCGCACGGCGCAGATCGCGACGCGGTGTCGCCGCGGTTCCGGCTTCTTGATCCGTCGTGAAACGCTTTGTTTCGATAGCCATAACCGTGACCCTGTCAATCGTCGTCG
>JAHEJY010000033.1:14952-21175 GCA_024638625.1 Actinomycetes bacterium | reverse complement strand
CGGGAAACCAAGCTCGGCCTCGTGGCCGATGTCGGGACGATGCAGCGACTCCCCCGGGTGATCTCGCCTGGCCACGCGGCTGAGCTCATCTACACCGGAAAGGACATCGGTGCCGACGAGGCCCGGACAATCGGTCTCGTCAACCGGGTGCTGCCAACCACGGAAGAACTGCACAAGGCGGCCATGGACCTGGCCACCGAGATCGCCGCCAACTCACCTCTCACGACCCAGGGCGCCAAGCACATCCTCCGGATGAGCCAGGATCGAACGGTCGACGAAGCGCTCGACTACATGGCGCTCTGGAACGCCGCCTTCTTGCACAGCGATGACATCAAAGAGGCGATGGTGGCTTTCATGGAGAAGCGGCCCCCTACCTTCACCGGGCAGTGACATCCGATGCTGCTGCTTGATGCGGCTTGTGTGAAGTGGCCCTCGTGATAGGGCCGGTCGTGGTAGCCGGGTTGGTGGAGGCGTGACGATGCTGCTGCGGACCGCTGCCTTCTTTCTGGCGCTGATTCCGCTCACGTTGTACCACGGCGCTGTTGCAGTGCTGGCATCAAAGCGTGGCCTCCATCGAGTCGCCGATCGGGCCGGACAGCGATGGGCCCAAACCCTCCTCGACATCGCCAACGTCGATGTGGAGGTGAGCGGGTACGAGAACGTCCCCCACGAGACCGGGCTCGTCATCGTGAGCAATCATGTCTCGAATCTCGACTCGCTGGTGCAGTTCACGACCCTCAAGACGCTGTCCATGCGGTTCATGGCCAAGACCGAGCTGTACAAGATCCCCATCTTCCGGACGGTCCTCAAATCGATGAACATGGTCCGGGTCGATCGACAAGCTGGTCCGGCCGGCGTCGCCGAACTCAGATCACGGCTCACGATTTTGTTCAACAACGGGCATTCCCTCGCGGTCTATCCAGAGGGAACCCGCAGCCGGGCAGGCGAGGTCCTTCCCTTCAAGAAGGGACCGTTCGTCACGGCCCGGTCCGGAAACGCTCCCGTGCTGCCCCTCACCATGTATGGCGCCGACAAGAGCTGGAAGCCGGGCGACTGGAGAATCCGACCGGGCACGGTGTCCGTCGTCATACATCCGCCCTTACACGTGGACAAGGATGCGGACGACCCGATCGAAGATCTCAGGGTGAGGACCCAGACCGTGATCGAAAACACGTATCGGGAACTCGACGCCCGATTCGGGAACTAGTCACCTCTTCTGGAATCTGGCAAAAAGCGCTAAAACCCCGGTCTATGGCTGCCGATTCAAGCTAAAACGACACCGTGTCAGGAAAACCTGACCCGGTTGACTGAAGGACCGAAATGAGGCAGTTAAGAACACCGATGAACAGGGCCAATGGCCTGCACTATCGGGCCCGGCGGGAATTCCTCAGTCAGACCATCGCACAACGGTCAGGGATAGCGAAGCCGGAGACGAATACGCTCCGGTCGACCGAAGTGCACACCGCAGATGCCACGCATCGATTCACGAATCGGCGAGGTATGCGGGCTGGTCACAGTGCGGGGCTGGCTATTTCCGACGAGGACGCATTTGCGCTCATGACTCCGTTGCGGTTTGCGATGCAGGCTCGTCAACGGGGAGACAGCGTTTCACTGTTCTTCTACGGACCAGCCGTTCGAGCCGTTACCAGGGGATTCGAGGCCCGAATCAATGGACCGGCGCGTCCTTTTGACCAGCTCGGGCCTCCCACTCCGGAAAACGGGGGCTATATGCGCCCCGAATTGTTGATCGCCGGTTTGAAGGCCGCCGGCGTGAGGCTGTTTGTGTGCGGATCGTCGATGCGTGAGTTTGGAGTCACCGCCGACGACCTGGCTTTCGATACAGAGATAGCCGAGTACGACACATTCCTGTCGAGCTCGGAGACATCGGACCTGCACATCTACGTTTAGGTCTGTGACCGGGTTCCGTCCGTGGAAGGGCGGGGAACTCAGTTGTAGGTCCCGACAACGTAGCCCAGCTCCGCTCGGTCTCTTTGAGCGGGGCGTCGGGTGGAGGTGACGAGCCGGTTACGATCGGCCGGCTCGTCACCGTCCCACCCGTCCGTATCTCGCTCTTCGTGCTTTCCTGCTTCCTGCTACTGAAGACGGCTCAGTCATAGATCCCTAAGACGTAGGCGCGGCCCTGCCTGGTCTCTATGAGCAGCGCGCCGGTGGAGGTGACGAGCTGGTAACGATCGGCCGGCTCGTCACCTTCCCACCACCTGCCCATCTTTCTCCACGGGCCCGCCCAGCTCAGCACGGGCACCCACCGCGACCGCAGCCGGATCCGCGCCGGCGTACCCTCGTCCCATTCGACTTCGAGATGGGGGGCTGGATCGGGTACCAGCGCCGGGGCCGGCTGAGGAATGGCCCCGGGCCAGGGTGCAGCCGGATCCCGTTGCGGAGCCGAGGCCTGCTCCCCCCAGCGAGACCACAGCACCCGTTCGCCCGGGTCACGCCCACCCTGGGGTTGAGCCACCACCACTCGATCAACCCCGACCACAGCCTGGGTGCGCAACAGCGCCCGGTGGGCCTCATCCTGCTGACTGGCGTCGTGACCCAGCGCCAGTTGCCTACCCCGGTCCGAGACCTCGTGCGGGATGACCCGGAGGCGCACCAATCCACCCGGTATCCCGCCTTTGGCGACCCAGGCGTGAAGCTGCCACCGGATCCGTTCGGTCAACTCGTCGGCGGTAAACGGATGGGGGGAACGCCAGGTGCGATTGCGGATCGTACCGTCGGCGGCTTCGGCCTCGATGTCGACCGCATGGGGACTGGCGCCCTCGGAAGCCAACACCATCTTCAGAGTGGACATCATCGACCGGGCAACGAATCCGACCTGTTCAAGGTGAGTGATGGGGTCTTCGAACTTCTCCTCCGCAATCGGGGGACCTTCCAGGTAGCTAGGACGGATATTGCGGTCTTCCCCACTCGCCAGCTGGTGGGCAACCAACCCGACTGTCCCGAACCGCGAGGCAATGGCTGCTCTTGGCAGGCGGGCCAACTCGCCCAGCGTTGCCACCCCCAGCCAGCGGAAGGTGGCGGCGAGGTCTTCATGGCCGACCACTTCGATGTCGAGCGACGCCAGGAAATCGTCATCGTTGTCGACCAGGAGCGGCGCGTCGGGGGTGGCGCCCCGGGCGGCATAGCGGGCGGCGAAGGGCCCCCGCGCCACGCCGACATGAGCCCCTCCCCCGGTTGTTTCTTTGACGGCTTCGTGCACCCGCTGCACCACCTCGGCCTCTGAGCCGTAGTAGTTGACCGCTCCGGTGATCGGAGCCAGAGCCAGGCCGGGGTGCACCACTTCGACCGTGGCCACCACATCTTCGATCACACACGCCACCGGCTCGAAAGCGGCCGCCGACGCCGCCCGGTCGTCGACGAGGGTGACCACCTCGGGACAGATGGCCTCTGCCTCCCGGCGGCGCATCCCGGCCGACAGGCCCCGGGCGGCGGCGAGCTGGTTGACACCGGTAACCCGGTTATCAGGCCCGATGACCTGGGCGGGGCTATCCGGTGGCGCGTCCGGGCGCCGCAGCGCCCAATCCGGAAACCACACACACAATATTCGTGCCATCGTCTTCGAACCCCAGCTCGAGAGCCGGGCCCTTCACCCCCTTCCCATGTGCAGTTGCCACCAGGCGACGGTGGAGGAGCCGGCCCCGCCCCTGTCCGGCACCCACCCACTCCACCGCTCCGCCCGTGATCACCGAATGTGCGATGCCGGCCGGCAACGGATTACGAGAACGCAATAACAGCCGGGCCCGGCGCGCCCTGGCCCGTGCTGCCAAACGCCGCAGCATTGTCTCAGGCACCCGGGCGGGCACTTCAGCACATACCGCCGCCATGCCATCCATGAGGGTCGCCGTCGCCTCCGCCCAGGCCGGAATGTCGGCGGCACGAACCACCACCAACCGATCGGGCTCGATCCCACTCTCCCACCCGATCGCAGGGGAAAACCAGGAAGCCCGGGTGGGTGGCTCCACCCAGGACAGCGGTCCCGGTATCGCCGCCAGTTGGGTCACTGCCACCCTGGTCATCCCCAACCCCGGTGGGCCCACCAACCCCAGCAGGTGCCCCGGCCCCCACAAGTTCTCAACGGAAAAGCTCTCAACCGATAAATTCTCGACCGATATAAGCGCGGGCGGCTCATCTGATTGAAGATCTACCGCTACCCGTCCCGCAATTACCAGGCTCGTCCTCCTGTAGGGCATTCGAGTGTAATCGAACATATGTTCGATTACAAATAGTCATGACTCAGGACTCCGCCAAACCTCATTGACACATAGCCAAACATAGTATAGAGTGCCTAGGTATGAGAGGACAGGCGCTCAAAGGACACCTTGATCTGCTTCTGCTGGCGATCCTGGCGGACGGTGCACGGCATGGGTACGCAATCATCGACGAACTGCGGAAACGCAGCGATGAAGCGTTCGATCTTCCGGAAGGAACGGTCTACCCGGCCCTGCATCGACTCCAAAAGGGTGGATTCCTCAGCAGCGAATGGACCGAGGTGCAAGGAAGGCGGAGACGTACCTACCGACTGACGGAACAAGGTCGGGGTGCGCTCGGTGAGCAGCGTGTGGCATGGAACGACTTCACAGAAGCCATGTCCAGAGTATTAAAGGGGGCCGCGTGGCCCGATACGCCCTGATCGACGGGTACCTCGACACCATGCGGACCGAAATCCACGGGCGTCGTGACCTCGACGATGTTGTTTATGAGATGGAAGACCATCTCTATTCAGCGGTAGAACGTCTCGTAGCCCAGGGCCTCAAATCCGATGCTGCGCAGGAGACCACCCTGGATCGCTTTGGTGAACCCAAAGCCCTTGCCGCGGTCTACGCCTCAACCAACACAGGAGGAATTGCCGTGCCGACCACAACTACCAAACTCGCTGGAACTGTCGCCTACTTCAGCGCCGCGCTTTACTTCGTCGGCCTGATCGCGTTCTGGGCCGCCGCAGTATTTCCCGATCGACCAGCTTACGTCGACCCCGAGGCGATGATCCTGGATGGGCAGACGATATCGTGGATGACTTTTACTTTTGTGTCGTTCGCTGCGGGAGCGATCATGTTGTTTGTGATGGTGGGGCTACATCAGCGTCACGGCGGTCTCGGCAGTGTGGGCATGATCGGGCTTATCGTCACCGGGATTGGCGTCTTGGCGACCATGGCCATTTGGGCCGTGTTCTTCTGGCTCGCGATAATCGCTACCGGACTCATCACGTTTGCGATAGCAGTGCTTAGACGGGGCATTACACCGCGACTGTGGACCCTCGTATGGGCCGCGGGCCCGGCTGTTGGTGCAACAGCTTTCTTGGTTCTACGGTGGCTCGAGGTGGGCACCCCGGACGTTTGGGGCGACTACTGGGTCGCTTCGAGCGTCGGGCTCAACGCCGGGATCGTCAGCATGGCCGCCGGGCTCATCGGACTGGGAACCTGGTTGAGAAGCGAAGAACCGGTCGACGCAGACACACCAGCTCTAGCCGTATAGACCAGCGCCTCGCCCACAGTGCCGAATCGGTGTCTGCGTAGCTTTCCGATCCGTGCGGCTTCAGCCGATACGAGCCTGGTCGATCACCGTGAGGGCGTCAGACAGAGGTTGCCACCCGATCGTGGCCGTCTTCTTGTCCTCCAGATCCTTGTACACCGCAAAGAAATGCTCCAACTCCTTGAGCAGGTGAGCCGGCACATCGTCGAGGTCACTGGCGTCGGCCCACAGCGGGTCGCCGTCCGGTACACCCAGAATCTTGTGGTCCGCCAACCCCTGGTCCTCCATCAGAAACACCCCTAGTGGACGAATCCGGATCCGGCACCCGGGAAACGTCGGCTCCGACACCAGCGCCATCGCATCCAACGCATCGCCATCCTCGGCCATCGTGTCCGGAATAAATCCATAATCGGCCGGATACCGGGTGGCGGTGAACAGCAACCGATCCAGATAGATATCCCCAGTCTCATCCATCTCGTACTTATTGCGGCTCCCCTTCGGAATCTCCACAACCATCGTGATAACCATGATCTGAAGCTACCACCACATGTCAGTGATAAACCTTCCCCAAGACACAAAGAGATCGATCTTCCCAAATAGTCCCCCATCAGCCGCCGTAGGCGGCGACCAGATGGGGGAAAGTACCGCCGAACGAAGCAAAGCGAAGTTCGGGGGTAGGGGGTTCGTAGGTAGTCCTAGACCTCACAAACAGCCTCACAAACAGCCTCACAAA
>JAHEJY010000033.1:6438-14852 GCA_024638625.1 Actinomycetes bacterium | reverse complement strand
CGCCGTAGGCGGCGACCAGATGGGGGAAAGTACCGCCGAACGAAGCAAAGCGAAGTTCGGGGGTAGGGGGTTCGTAGGTAGTCCTAGACCTCACAAACAGCCTCACAAACAGCCTCACAAAACACCAAGATTCCGGGAGAGAGATCGACCACCTCCTACCCCAGCCCTACCGGGCTGCGGTACCTTCCCCCACTCCGTGGGGGACTTTCTTCTTTATCTGGCTCTGGAAATAGTGTGGTCGACTCAGTGGTGTGATCTTCAGTTCTTCCTACACTGATGCGGGAGGAGAGACCGGGGGTGTGGGAGCGCTTCCTGTAGGTAGTAGGGCGAGACGGGGCAATACAAGGCGCAGGCATGGTTTTCAACTCTCTTCAATACGCACTTTTCCTGCCACTGGTATTCGTGCTGTATTGGACCGTGCTACGTAAGCACCAGAACAAGCTGCTCCTCGTTGCGTCGTACGTCTTCTATGGAAGCTGGGACTGGCGTTTTCTGAGCCTGATCTGGATCAGTACGATCGCCGATTACACGATCGCCCGTGCCCTGGCCCGAAGCGACGACGACAAGATCCGTCGCCGGCTCATGCTCGGCAGCGTCGGAGTCAACCTGGGCATTCTCGGCTTCTTCAAGTACTTCAACTTCTTTGCCGACTCGGCGGCCGATCTGCTCAATTCGGTCGGCCTCGAGACCTCGCCCGCGTTTCTGGGGATCATCCTGCCCGTCGGTATCTCGTTCTACACGTTCCAGACGCTCGGCTACACGATCGACGTGTATCGCCGCGACCTGGAGCCCACCGACAACCTGCTGGATTTTGCTGTGTACGTCGCCTTCTTCCCGCAACTCGTGGCCGGCCCCATCGAGCGTGCGAAACGCCTGCTACCGCAAATCGAAGCCCAGCGGTCACTCCCCCGCCAGGACGACATCTTCTCAGGGATATTTCTCATCTTGCTCGGTCTCTTCAAGAAAGTCGTGATCGCCGACGGCATCGCCGGTTCTGTCAACGAGGCATTCGCCCGGGCAGAAACAGCCGGATGGGTCATGCTGCTGGTGGGCGTCTACGCATTCGCGCTCCAGATTTACGGCGACTTCTCCGGCTACTCGAACATCGCACGAGGCACTTCGCGGCTGTTGGGCATCGAGCTCATGGTCAACTTCGAACAGCCCTACCTGTCGCGCAACATCACCCATTTCTGGAGGACGTGGCACATCTCGTTGAGCACCTGGCTGCGCGACTACCTCTACATCACGCTGGGCGGCAATCGGGGCGGGGTCAACAAGACCTACCGCAACCTGGCCCTCACCATGTTGCTGGGCGGGCTGTGGCACGGTGCGTCGTGGAATTTCGTGATCTGGGGTGGACTGCACGGTGTCTATCTCATCGCGCATCGATTCATGAGACACAAAGCGCCCAAGAAGGCGACCGACCCGCTGGTGGCGAGCGATATCTTGCCGATCCTGGCAACGTTCCACCTCGTGTGCCTCACCTGGATCTTTTTCCGGGCCGAAACCTTTGGCCAGGCTTGGTCATACCTCATCGGCATCCTGAGCTTCCGCAGCGGTGCCCCCGACTTCCGGGCCATCAGCCTCTTGCTCCCGCTTGGTCTCATGATGCTGGCGATCGATCTCACCCAGCGACAACTTCGCAACCAGACTGCCATCCTCACCTGGCCACCGATCCGTAAGGGGTTGGCGTTCGGAGTCATGGTCGTCGGAATAATCGTCTTCAGCGGCGCCGCCCAGGTTCCGTTTATCTACTTCCAATTCTGATGGCAGCAATACCCGTGGCAACCAGCACCGAAGAAGAAGCGAACCGCAGCGTCGAGCTGGCGGTGGCCGAACGCGGCACTCGCAACACCCGGGCCACGTGGGTCACCCTGGTGGCAGTGCTGATCGTTGCAGAACTCATCGCCCGATTTTTATCCGCCGGATTGGCGGATCCGCAGTGGAACTTCAGCCAGACGGACCGCAAGGTGGCTGAGATGAACGCAATTGCCAAGGGCGGCGGTGTAGAGATCGTCTTCGTCGGCAACTCGGCGGTGAACTCGGACATCATCTCCGGAGTAATCACGCGTGACACCGACTTCGAGGGCGTGTACAACGCCGCACTCGACGGTTCGCCGGGTGTCCTCACCAACGACTGGACGATCAATGTGGTCGAACCGCTGCTCGATCCAGACGTGGTTGTAATCGGGCTGACGAGCCGGGACCTCAACGACGGCTCGCGCTCCAACCTGCGCGTAACCGACGGCTATCTCAACTCGCCGGGGAGGGCTCTGTTCCTAGGCCAACAAACGGCCGGCCAAAAAGCTGATCGATTCTTCGGCGAGCTCTCGGCGCTGGTGCGGATCAGGGCCTTCCTGCGAGACCCGGTGTCGCTGATCACCCAGTACCGCGACGACATTGCCGAGGAAAGGCTGCGAGGAGTGGATGACTTCACCAAAGAGCCCTACTTCAACGATGACATCCTGATCAACCGGACCCGGGAACGGGCGCTCAACGACTTCTCGGTCGACCCGACCGCCGCTCCCGGTACACAGGCGGGTGCGATCGTCGACCTCATCGAACGCCTGCAAAGTCGGGGAGCGGAGGTGGTAATCGTCGAAATGCCGTACTCGGGGATGGATTACATCGCCTTGCACACCAATGGCCAAAGCGACTACGACGCCTATCACGCGACGCTGATCTCGATTGCCGATCGCACCGGCGTTGCCTTGATCGACGGCACCCGCCCCGAATGGACCACCGACTACTTCGAGGACTTCCTCCACCTCAACTCGGCAGGGGCCAACACGTTCAGCACGGAGCTAGCCCAACAGCTAGAGGTCGTCCTGGCCCGCTAACAAAAAGCCCCCCGCCGATGGCGAGGGGCCCTTTGTTCGGTCTTTCAGGCTTCTTAACCTTCGAATTCGTCTTCGAAGGAAACCATCTTGCGTCCGCCGGAATCGCCGCCGGATGAGCGGGCCGGCTCGCGGCGACCCCGGTCTCCATCATTGCTACGGTGCTTGGGGCGCCTGCCCTTACCGCCATCACGATCACGGTCCTGATCCCGGTCCCGGTCCCGATCCCGATCCCGATCCCTGCCGCCGCGGTCACGGTCGCCACGTTCGCGACCGCCGCGGTCCCGATCGCGTCCACCACGATCGCGGTCACGACCTCCGTCGCGACTGCCGCGATCACGATCGCCACTCTCCCGCTTGGGCGTCGGTTCTGCGCCCGGCAGGTTCAGGCTGATCTTGCCGTTGCGATCGATTTCTTCGACAACGACCTTGACTTTGTCGCCCAGGTTGTAGACGTCTTCGACCTTGTCGACCCGGGAACCGCCACCCATCTTCGAGATGTGGAGCAGGCCATCGCGGCCGATCATGATGTTGACGAACGCACCGAACTTCGTGATGTTGACGATCTCGCCCTCGTACTCGACGCCCAGCTCGGGCTCGGGCGGGAACGCGACCGACATGACCAGCTCTTTGGCGGCTTCGAGCGCCGCACTGTCGGCTGCACCGATGCGGATCGTGCCATCATCCTCGATGTCGAGAACGGCGCCGGTGTCTTCTTCGATCTGGCGAATCATCTTGCCCTTGGGGCCGATGACCTCACCGATCTTGTCCTTGGGAACCTGCACGGCTTCGATGCGCGGCGTGTACGGTCGCATCTCCTCGCGAGGACTGTCAATCGCCTCGTTCATAACAGCCAGGATTGCGGTCCGGGCTTCCTTGGCCTGATACAACGCCTTCGTCAGCACGTCGGATGGCAGACCCTCGATCTTGGTATCGAGTTGCATCGCGGTGATCGTCTCGGCCGTACCTGCCACCTTGAAGTCCATGTCGCCAAGAGCATCTTCTGCTCCAAGGATGTCGGTGAGCGTGACGAATTCGCCGTCCTGGGCGATCACGCCCATGGCGATCCCGGCCACAGGGCCAGAGATCGGGACGCCGGCGTCCATCAACGACAGGCTCGATCCGCAGACCGAGGCCATGGAGCTGGACCCGTTGGAAGCAAGCACCTCCGAAACCAGCCGGAAGGCGTATGGAAACTCGACGGAATCCGGGATCACAGGCAGCAGCGCCTTCTCAGCGAGTGCTCCGTGTCCGATTTCCCGACGCTTGGGACCGCGCATGAAGCCGGTCTCGCCCGTTGAGAACGGCGGGAAGTTGTAGTGGTGCATATACCGTTTCGACTCATTGAGGTCGATGGTGTCGAGCATCTGTTCCATCCGCAGCATGCCAAGGGTTGTGACATTCAGCACCTGCGTCTCGCCTCGCGTGAAGAGCGCCGAACCGTGGGCCCGTGGCAAAACCCCCACCTGGGCGTCGAGTTGCCGCAGATCGGTTGGGCCCCGCCCGTCGAGACGAATGCCTTCTTTGACGACCCGATTACGCATCGTCTTCTTGGCGATGGCATCGAAGGCCTTCTTCAACGACTTCTCAAAGTCCTGATCGTCGTTGTCACCCATGATGGCGGCCACGACATCCTTCTTGAGCTCGGACTGCGCCAGTCCCCGCTCTTTCTTTCCCGTCAACGAGATGACAGGAACCAGGCGATCGCCGAGGGTGTTGTTCACCATGTCGATGTGATCATCGTTGTATGGCGTCACGGAATCGTACTCAACTTCATCGATCTCGACCATGCTGCGCAGTTCGAGCTGGGCGTCGATGAGTGTGCGGATGTATCCCTTGGCCTCTTCGAGACCTTTGGCCACGGCATCTTCGTCAGTCGGTGGCTGTCCACCTTCGATCAGACGGACTGCTTCTTCCGTCGCACCTGCCTCAACCATGATGACGTCAATTCCATCCTGGGAGTTTTTGACGCCTGCGACGAGCAGATCAAACACTGACTCGTCGAGATCCTGGTAGGTCGGGAACGGTTCCCAATTGCCGTTCCGATAGCCGAGCCGCACGGCGCCGACGGGCCCCTCGAACGGAATGGGGCTGGACGAGAGGGCGGCAGAAGCACCGTTGAGTGCAATCACGTCGTATGCATTTTCGAGGTCAACGGCCATGACCGTGGCAACGATGTGGGTCTCGCTCAAGAAACCCTCACGGAACGATGGGCGCAATGGCCGATCGATCAAACGTGCGGTGAGCGTTGCCTTTTCGGTTGCCCGACCTTCGCGGCGGAAGAACGAGCCGGGGATCCGACCCACGGCATACATCCGTTCTTCGACGTCGACGGTGAGGGGGAAGAAATCCTGTCCTTCCCGAATGTCGCGCTTGGCGACCGCAGTCACCAGCACCTGGGTATCGCCGAGGACCGCCACTACGGCTCCATCGGCTTGCCGGGCCATCTGCCCGGTCGTGAATGTGATCTCTTTGTCGCCAACCTTGGCTGAGACCGATTTGACGTTGTCAAACATTGACTCGTCTTCTCCTATGTATTTCGCACCCGTGTGGCGCGTATCTCTTCGATTCTTCTTCTGTTGTTCTTCTGTCGCAGTCAGGCACGAGCCAATTACCAGTGATCACGACTCCGTGTGATGCGGTCACCCGCGTACACGGAGCAGTCGCCACTGACAACCGCTCGACCTCGTTCCAGAGCGAAACCGAACTGCTGATCTATCGGCGCAGGCCGAGCTTGGCGATCAGCGCTCGATACCGTTCAACATCCTGGTTTTGCAGGTAGTTGAGGAGGCGTCGACGCTTGCCAACCATCATCAGAAGCCCTCGCCGGGAGTGATGATCCTTTTTGTGGATCTTCAAGTGCTCGGTGAGATGGTTGATCCGCTCCGTGAGGAGGGCAACCTGGACCTCGGGAGAGCCCGTGTCGGTTTCGTGTGACCGGTGCTCGGCAATGGTGGTGGACTTATCTTGCATGAATTCCTTTCCCGTTTCCCGACGCACGTCCGGCAGAGCCGGCAGCCTCAGAGAAGGGACGCTTTTCGAACGTTCCGCCGGAAACCCTCATGGAAGGTTCCCTTTGAAATGATTCTGAACGATGCGAACAACACCGACGATTGTCGGCGACGTGAAGCTTAGCGAACCCGGCACAGAACTGTTAGTTCAGCCGTGTTGGCTCATACTCTGCCGGCTCAGGATCGCTTCGGCTTCAATCTCCACTTTCCAGCTCGGATCGAGAAGCGCCTTGACGATCACCATGGTCGAAGCCGGACGGGCAGCGGCGAAAAACTCACCGTGTACCAGCCCGACCTGTTCACCGTCAGCGGCATCGGTGATATACATCCGGGTCCGCACCACCTCATCGGCCCGCGCCCCCGCCTCCTTGAGCGCGGCCACGATAATCGAACATACCAATCGGGCCTGTCCGGCTGCATCCGGAGGTACGTCAATACCGGCGGGAGCGATCGGGGCGGTGCCGGCCACGATGACGCGATCGTCCACCCGTACCGCCCGGCTGTACCCGTACGCCTCTTCATACCGGTTGCCGCTGGATATTCGTTGCCTGACCATGGTGCTCCTTGTGCTTGACCGCGCCCGACCGGGAGCGCGTTTCACGGAATCGCGTCGGGTTGCGTGGTCGGATCGATGGGCCGGCGACTGACGACCTCATGTCGATCGATATAACTGCTCGCGAACGCCTGGATGGATGCGGCCACCGGCAGCGCCATGAGCGCTCCCGGGGCGCCCATCAGTGAACCGCCCGCCAGCGCCGCGCCGAATGCGACCGCCGGGTGCAGGGCCATCGTCCGGGCGGTGATGCGGGGAGAGATGATGAAATTCTCGATCTGTTGGTATACAAGGACAAAGACCAACACCCACAATGCCTTGATCGGCGCCTCCAATAGCCCCACCATGATGGGCAGGACACCTCCGATGTAGGTGCCGACCACGGGAACAAACTGCGATAACACGGCCAACCAGAGAGCCAATGCTGCTGGAAACGGCAGACCGATCAGCTGGAACACGACCCATGCGACAATCCCGGCGATAACGGCAAGCAGCAGGCGCGAATAGAAGTAGCCCCCGGTCTTGCCGATGGCGATGTCGTAGGCCCGAAGAATCTCGGCCTGGCGGCCGGGGGGCTGGGCCGACAAAATGACACGACGCAACCGCGGCGCTTCGGCAGTCATGTAAAACGTAAATAGCCCGATCGTGAGCAGTCGCAACACCAGAGCCAGCGCTCCCGACGTAATGCCGAACGCACCGCCTGCGACGCCACCGGCAATCGAGCCCAAATCGGCGTCTTTGAAGAAGGTGTCCGGATCGAACGCAACCTCAATGCCCTGGTCGGCCAGCAGATCGACGATCTGCTGTGCGTAGCCGGGAGCGCGTTCTACAAGTGTTTCCAGCTGGCCTGCCACCAATGGCACCATCGCCACGACGGACCCGACGCCGAACACCACGAGACCGAAAAACATGATGCCTGTGCCCGCTCCCCGCTTGAGTCCTTTGGACTCGAAATACTGGACCCCTGGCTCCAGGGCAATGGAAAGGAAGAAGGCGATAAACAGGCTGACGAGGAGGTCCGATAGTCGACTCGCAGCCCAGATCACAGCAGCGGTCCCCATAACCAGCCAGATGATCATGAACAGAAGCCGGGGAATCCATGGCGGCATCCCGTCCCGGGGTTTGAACAAGCCGAAGTCGCGATCCTCCATGGCGGCGAGGTTACCTCCGGTTCGACTGTGCATACTCCTGGCTCAGGGACGTACTCCGCCGAAAGCGTTGTGGTAGGCGGCGAGGGCGAGCGGATCGATATTGTCCATATCGCCGCGATGCGGCAGAGCCAGGTAATAGAGATGCTTGCGCACTGCGCCGGCGTCTGATCGAAGCCCGGATGCAATCTCGTCTTCGATTTCCTTGATGGCGATCGATGCGCCGCCCCCCACCGTCGGACCTGCCGGTGCTCCGGCTATGGAAACCAGAAGCTCAACCACGCGCGAGACTGTTTTGACGTCGGCCGACCGGTCGGCGGCGGCGCGGGAGGTGGCCTCGGCTGCGACGCCCATCAAATAGCCCATGTTCGCGGCCACCACATGGTGGCCGTCGGACGCGGCGTTGAATCTGTCGGCGTACGTCGCCGGATCCCCTGCAACCCGGTCGAGGATCCCGGCCAGTTCCGGCCCCTCAATTGAAATGACGTGTTCGAGCAAGGGCACCAACTCGCTTGATGATGGGCTGTGGTGCCGGCGGAGTTCGGTGAGGACCTCGTCATCGAGTTGTGCGGCCAACCCGGCGAGCGCATTCGTGGCGGGTACCTCCTGGCCGGGATGCCAGGGTGAGAGAACCTTCGCTGCTCCCAACACGACATCAGTTCGTGCACGATCATCGAGTCCGGTTGGGTCGGTCAGCAAGCCAAAATCACGCTCTCGAAACTGGAGGCCGAGCATCAACTGCTGGATGGCACCCGTCCCCGCGAGGGCATTCAGCACGAGAGAGCGGTCCCGCATCCGGGATCCCAGGGATTCGCAGATCAAGAATCTGGAGGAGCAGGTCGAGTCCATGGCCGAACTACTGGTC
>JAHEJY010000033.1:0-6428 GCA_024638625.1 Actinomycetes bacterium | reverse complement strand
CGGTCCCGGTCGAAAGCGACGGCACTACCGGTAGTCATACGGTACGCGGGGTTTTCTGCCAGGGGCCCGTATACAGCGAGGCGGTTCGCAAGTGGGGCACTCCCTACGTAGGGGATGAGGTCAACGGCGAATCTGGCAGCCTGTGCCGGCTGGACGGCTGCAGCCAAGAACTGCAGGTGATCAGATCCGGCGTTGTACGCGAATCCTCCAACCCAGCCGCGGGTCTCGCGAATCCACGTTTCGAGCTGTTCGTCTGACAGCCGTCCCATCACGAGGGCCCCATCGACGCCAAGCGACTCGACAACTTCCCGCGCCCGCGAGAGCTCAGGAGCCCCGATGTCCCGGTTCCAACGGTCATCGAGCAGCCGGTGCATGTCGACGGTGGCCTCATCAATAGCCTCATCTCTGGTCCTTAACCGGCGACGGGGGCGCGCGGCCAATCCCGCCGCGGCCAGGACGACCATGAGTCGCTGAACGGAGCCGGGGACCGCCGGCGGCAGACCAGGTCGGGGAGCCGGGCCGACGGGCGCAGGACCGTTAGCCGGCTGGCGAGCGGCGCCGGATGCGACATGGGGCCTGGGGGCGTCGAGCGTGATCCCGGCGGCCGGATCAACGGCCAGGATCGGTTCACCGGCCGGCGCCGGAACCGAAAGCGCCATGGCGAGAAAGAAGGCGATCACGTTGGTATCGTGCCGAACCATGAGGCCGGCTACAAGGGGGACGTCAGCTCGAACTGACCTTTTCCACGTCCCGGGCGATCTGGGCCCGCAGGCTTTCGACGCCATCAAATCGCTGCTCGTCGCGGAGCCGTTCGATGAAGTCGAGGCTGAGTTCTCGACCGTAGCAGTCGCCGTCGTAGTCGATCAGGTGGGCCTCGACCGTCAATACGCCGTCGCCGGTCGTCGTGGGCCGGACGCCGACATTCACCGCCGCTTTGTACGCGTCACGCCCTAGCCACGCGGTGGCCCGGTAGACCCCGGTCGCGGGGATCGCCAGACCATCATCCAGCTCGAGATTGGCTGTCGGGAAGCCGATGTCGTGGCCCATCCTTCGCCCTTCGATCACCCGGCCGGTCAGGCGAAACGGGCGGCCGAGTTGTCTGGAAGCCGTTTTCATATCACCCGCGGCAACCGCTTCCCGGATCGCGGTCGAAGAGATCTTTTGGTCACCATCCATCGCGGGTGCAATCGGCGCCACATCAAAGCCCATGGCTGCTCCCCACGCCTTGAGATCGGCGACCGTGCCACTGCCGCCGACTCCGAACCGGAACGGATCGGCCACCGCTACCAGGCGAGCGTCGAGGCCGGTGATGAGATAGTCGGAGCAGAATTCCTCCGGCGTGAGCTTTGAGAACTCGGCCGTGAAATCGGCAATCGCCAGCACTTCGATACCGAGATCCTTCAACAGTTCTGCCTTCCGGGAAAGGCTCGAAAGCCGGGGAGGCGGACTGCCGGGCGTCAGAACCACCCGCGGATGAGGCTCGAATGTCAAAACGGTGGGCGTGAGACCCTCCCCTTCGGTCAAAAGATGCTCGATCAACGCCTCATGCCCTCGATGAACTCCGTCGAGCATCCCTATCACGACGGCCGAATCCTGGACGTCCCACACCCGGGGATCACCCCGCAGGATTCTCATCGGACCACCACCTGGGATTTGAACCAGCCACCCTCGGGTTCGCCAACGGCTACAAGAGCCCCCTCGAGGCCGAGAGCTGCGACGGGACCCTCGAACGTCTCGGCAATTCGTACCTGCCGCCCGTGTCGCAAGGCGTCCTCGTCCTGTGCGCCGACAGCGAACGACGGAAGATCGGCGAGCGCGGTCGCGGGGTCGATGAGGTGGGTGGCGACTCCGACCGTTTCGAGTTCCTCGATCGTCGCGGCATCGGCGACCGATAGCGAGCCGTTGGCGGTCCGTCGAAGAGCGGTGAGATGTGCGCGCCCACCCAACGAACGGGCGACGTCATCCACCAAGGTGCGCACGTAGGTTCCCTTCGAAGAGCGAATACGAAACGACGCGACCGGGAACTCCCCGGATTCGAACCCTAGAACTTCAAATTGATAGATCGTCACCGGGCGCGCTTTGCGTTCGACCTCTTTGCCTTCCCTGGCGAGCTCGTACAGCTTCTTGCCGTCGACCTTCACCGCAGAAACCATGGGGGGCACTTGCTCGATCTCGCCAACAAACCTGCTGACTGCTTGCTCGAGACGATCGCGGTCGAAGGCCATGGGAGAGGTTTCGGTGATCTCGCCATCGGCATCGAGCGAATCGGTTGCGATGCCGAACCTGGCCTCGGCAACGTATGTCTTGGTCAAATCCTGCAGAAAGCGCAGCAACCGGGTCACAGGCCCAACGGCCACGACCAGCAAGCCGGTCGCCATGGGATCCAGCGTCCCTGCATGGCCGACCTTCTTGACGCCACTGAGCCGGCGTACTTTCGCAACGACATCATGTGACGTCCATCCCGGTGGCTTGTCGACCAGGAGGAACCCGATCACCGCTCATCCATCCGCGAGAGCGTCTCGCACCAGGGCGATGGCTTCCTCGGCCGATCCGGCATACGTGAATCCGGCTGCCCGGGCGTGTCCTCCTCCCCCGGCCCTCGTGGCAATCGCGCCGACGTCGACGTAGTTCCGCGAGCGCATCGAAACCTCAACCGGACCTCCGAGATCCTTCACCAAACACGCCGTCTCGGCTTCGCGAGCGATGCGGATGTAGTCGATCATGCCCGGGACCGCAGACGCTTCAATACCTGCGCCTGCGAGATCTTCTTCAACCATCACCGACCAAATGAAATCGTGCTCCGGTTCCAGTACGGCCCGTCCGGTAACGGCAGCAACCACGGAGAGGTACCCAAACGGGACCGACTCGTAGATTTTCTGTCCCACCACCGCAGGTTCAGCCCCGGCTTCGATCATCGCGGCTGCCGACGCAAGTAATTCGGGAGTCGTGTTCGAGTACTGGAACCGGCCGGTATCGGTGACGAGACCCACGTGCAGGCACGTGGCGATCTCTTTCGTGAGGGGCCAGCCGAGGAGGTCGAGCAGCCGATGGGCTATGAGAGCGCTGGCGCCGGCATCGGCATCGATCACGTTCACGTCGCCGAAGCCCTCGTTGGTCACGTGGTGATCGATCACCACCAGGTTGGCCGCAGCTTTGCTGTTGGAAACCAAGGAGCCGAGGCGGCTCTGGTCTCCGGTGTCGAATACCACCATGAGGTCGGGCTCGGACGGGAACTTGTCCGGCTCGACCAGCAGGTCCAGCGGCAGGAAACGCAGGTTGTCGGGCACAACGAACGGCTCCGAGAATGATACGGTCACCTCTTTTCCGGCCGACCTGGCCGCCAACCCGAAACCAAGGGCCGAACCCAGTGCATCCCCATCAGGACCCTGATGACAGCTGATCGCAATGTCTTTGGCTTCTCTGATCAACCCGGCCGCGGCTTCGAGGTCATTCATGCTTGAGCTCCCGAAGCTTCTCTTCGATGCGCAGCCCGGTTTCGATCGCGGGATCGACCTGAAACGACAGTCGTGGGAGATACTTCATCCGGACCTGCGGGCCGATCGAGGCCTGGATCCGGGGAGTAGCCCTGCGAAGGGCCGCCGAGGTTGCCGACTGTTCCTCTTCGCTGCCAAGCACGGTGTAGAAGACCGTCGCGTTTCGCAAATCGGGCGACGTATCGACGCCGGTTACGGTTACGAATCCGATGCCGGGGTCCTTGAGGTGCGTGATTTCTTCCGCGATGACTTCCCGGAGCAATTCGTTGATTCTGCGCATGCGGGCGGTGCTCATGGGGTCACGGTTCCGGGTCTAGATATGAGGCGGCGATCGACAATAACTCTACGTCCGGTCTCCTGTCCAGAAAACGGGTGATTTCGTGAGTTACCCGATCCAGCACCCCGGATCGCTGCGCTACCAGAGAAACGCCGAGCGTGGCCCGCTGCCATTGATCCTGGTGATCAACCTCGGCAACGCCGACCTGCGGGAACGCTTTTCGCAGGTCGGTGATGACGTGCCGGACGACGCTGCGTTTGGCTTTGAGCGAATGAACGTTTGGCAGCCGCAGCGCCACCTCGAGTGCACGCGCATCCATATTCAGGCATCCACTTCCGGTTGCCGACAATTACGTGCGGGCGACTTCGCGAACCCGGTAGGCCTCGAGGACGTCACCGACCTTGATATCCCGAAAGTTGCTCAGCCCGATACCGCACTCAAAGCCGGTAGCAACCGTCTGGACGTCGTCCTTGAAGCGCCGCAGCGAAACGATCTGCCCGTTGTAGACCACGACCCCGTCGCGAACGAGACGGACCCGATCGTTACGGGACACCTCCCCTTCGGTGATGTAGGAGCCTGCCACGGTACCGAGGCGCGGAGCCCGAAAGGTGTCCCGGACCTCGGCGACGCCCAACAGCTCTTCGACTTCTTCCGGCGCCAGCTTGCCTACCAGCAACTGTTCGATCTCATCGAGAAGTTCGTAGATGATGTCGTAGGTACGGATATCGACGCCCCGCGCTTCAGCTGCTTTGCGGGCGTTGCTGTCGGGACGGACGTTGAAGCCCATGATCAGCGCCTCGGAGGCCTCGGCAAGCACGACGTCGCGCTCGGAGATACCGCCCACCAGCGAGTGCACGAGGACGATTTTGCCGCCTTCCCGTTCGATCTGGTTGACCTTTTCCTTGATGGCCTCCAGGGAGCCGTGCACGTCGGCCTTGATGATGAGACGTAGCTCTGCGTCACCTGCGGTCCGGAGCTCCTCGAGCAGTCCGGCCATCCGCTCGGCGGCGGTGGGGACAACGAGATTCTGGCTGCGGAGCTCTGACTCTCGACTTTCGGCCTGTCGGCGGGCGAGCTTGTCGTTCTTCACGACTTCGAACCGGTCGCCGGCATCCGGCACCCCACCCCAGCCCATGATCTGAACGGGCGTCGACGGGGGAGCTTGTTTGATCTGATCGCCGTGGTCGTCGATGAGGGCCCGGACCCGGCCGTAGACCGGACCGGAAACGAGGCTGTCTCCCACTTTCAGCGTGCCCCGCTGAACAATGACAGACCCGAGAGGACCGCGCTGGGGATCGAGGTTCGCTTCGATGACGACTCCGCTGGCCGGCGCCTTTGGGTTGGCCTTCAAGTCCTCCAACTCGGCGGTCAGCCCGATGAGCTCGAGCAGATCGTCGATGCCGTCGCCCGTGAGAGCAGATACCTCGGCCGAGAGTGTGTCGCCGCCCAAATCTTCGGTCACGAGATCGTATTCGGTGAGCTGGCCGCGAACGGTATAGGGATCGGCCTCGGGGAGGTCCATCTTGTTGATGGCGATGATGATCGGAACCTTGGCCGCTTTGGCATGGCTGATCGCCTCAATGGTTTGAGGCATGACGCCGTCGTTGGCCGCGACCACGAGCACGACGATATCGGTGACATTGGCGCCCCTCGCACGCAGAGAGGTAAAGGCCTCGTGACCCGGCGTATCGACAAAGGTCAGTTTCCCGCCGTCTGGCAGGTCCACCTGGTAGGCGCCGATATGCTGGGTGATACCGCCTGCTTCGCCTGCGACAACGTTGGCATGACGAATCGTGTCGAGCAGTTGGGTCTTTCCGTGATCGACGTGACCCATGATGGTCACGACCGCCGGACGGGGCGTCAGATCTGCTTCGGTGTCGTCCTCGTGGATTTCGGCGCGAAGGGAAACTACCTGGGCCTCTTCGACCTGAGCCTTGGAGACGGTCACCATGAAGCCGAATCTGGCCGCGAGGTCGTCGAGAACAGATTCCGGAACCGGAGCGTCGGCCGCTGCCATCTGGCCCATCTCGATCAGATTGCGCACGACCGGGCCCACCGGCACATCCATGGCTTCTGCCAATTCGCCGACCGTAACGCCCTCGGGAACCTCTACGAGACCAAGCTCGCCGTCGGCGGCGTCGAGGCGGACTACCTCTTCGACATCCTCTTCGGCGGGTTTTTCGGTCGGAGCTGCCGGCACCGGCTCGGAAAGCGATTCGTCATCGGGACTGCTTTCGGCAGGTGTACCAGGGTCGGGTGCTGCCACCTCTGGCGTCGCGGGGGCGGCGGCGGGCGCCGTATCGACGCTTGTCTCCTGATAGCTGAGGCGAACCAACTCGGCCGAGTCTTCGTCCAAACCCGACGATGCAGTTTTGACCTCGATGCCGAGTTCCTGGGCGCGTTCGACCACGTCTTTCGATTCGAGTTCCAATTCTCGAGCCAACTCATATACGCGAATCTTCGCCATCAGACGTCTGCTTCCTCAGGAGCATCCGAAGCATCCACTCCGGACAACTCTTCTGAAACACCGAGATCGGGCACATCCACATCGGGCACATCCGGGGTTGGCGGAACCTCAGGCACATCCGGCGAGTCCGGGACATCAGGCACGTCACGCACGGGAACCTCAAGCCCGAGAACGTCATGGTCGACGCCGA
>JAHEJY010000154.1 GCA_024638625.1 Actinomycetes bacterium | reverse complement strand
TGGTCGCATGCCATGGTCCGTCTCTTTGACGAGCAGCGGACTCCGGAGGACGGCGTCCGCGCTGAGCAGGCGACCATCGATTTCGTCGACTACATCCGCAGACTGATGGCGGGGCGTGACGGCACCGGCGACGATCTCGTGACCGGCTTGATGCAGGCCGAGGTCGACGGTGATCGCCTCACGGCCGACGAGGTCATCGCTACCTCCATCTTGACACTCAATGCCGGACACGAGGCAACCGTCCAGGCCATCGGAAACGGGATCCTGGCGCTGGCCAGGTTTCCTGACCAGTTCGAAAAGCTGCGCCGCAATCCCGAGCTCATCGGAACGACCGTCGACGAACTCCTGCGTTTCGATACTCCGCTGCAGATGTTCGAACGGTGGGTGCTCGAAGATATGGAGTGGAAAGGCATTCCGTTGCGCCGGGGAACCAAGGTGGGTTTGTTCCTCGGATCGGCGAATCACGACGAGGAAGTATTCAACGAGCCGAGCTCACTGGACCTTGCCCGGAGTCCGAATCCCCACGTTTCGCTGGGCGGGGGCATCCACTACTGCGTCGGAGCTCCGCTCGCAAAGCTCGAACTGGAAGTTGCATTCCTGGAGTTCTCGAAGAGAGTTCGGGAGTTCGCCATCCTCACCGATGACCTCGATCGGGTTCCCAGCGTGGTATTCCGCGGTGTCAAGACCCTGCCGATCAGCATCGAGTGCGCCTAGACCTCAGGCCCCGGCGTCTGGTCAGACACGAGGTAGATGGCAGGCAAGGAAATCAGGGTGACCAGGCTCTTGATGATCACGTTCAACACGATGACCTCGATCAGGGTTGCCCCACCCATGGTCCCTGCAAAGGCAATGACGGCGAACAGGACCGAGTCGATGGGCAAAGCAACTGCGTTGGAGCTGAGAACCCGGCCCCACTGAAAAGTGGATCCGAACCTGGCGACCCAGCGCTCATAGACCTCGGTGTCGATCAGTTCTGAGATGACCTCGGCGACGATCGATGCCAGGACGATGCGAATCACCGGCGACAACACCTCGCCGAACGCCAGCTGCGGTCCCACTTCGGCGGCCGCCTCGAGATTGGCCGAAAGCCAGAAGATGCCGGCCATGATCAGGTTGATGACAGCTGCAGCGACGATCAAGGCCCGCGCTACGTGCTTGCCGCCGACCTTGTGCACGATATCGCGAATGGTGAACGTAAACGGGTACACCAGCGTTCCGGCGTCCACGGCGTAACCGAAAACCGAAATAATGCGGAGGCTGGCGATGTCGGCCATCATCTGGGCCGCGACATAGGCACCCGCAACCACGGCAAGCGTTGCCGCTGAGCGTCTCATGAGCTAGTTCGCGGCAGGTGCGACGATTCGCCCGGTGAACTGAACATCGGCCAATGCCAATTCGTCGAACGGGAGATCCTCCCCGACAGGTTCACCCGGGTAGGTCGATGTGATATCGATCACCACTCGATTGGTACCGACGGTGGTCACGGGGACCACTTGACTGCCAGACCGATCATCGAGGATCGCCGACGTGAAGTTTCCATCATCGAAGGCAATGCGGACGCCTTCGATGCGGTAGTTCCGCTTGAATCGCGTCTGATCACTCAAATTGAAGAACTCGATGGACTCGATTGCCACCGTCTCGTCAAAGAAGAACGTCAGCGTCGCGCCCTGGCCGGCCAGACCCCGATCCTGCCATTCCGTGGATGGATCCGCGTCGATCAGGTTGGCCGCGGGGAAGTCCTCTAGCTGCGAATTGGCGTTGACGCGGCTGGGCGTGATCAACGTCGCCTGCGATGAAGCAACCGCCGCGGTGGAGGTTGTGGATGATGATGATGAAACGTCGTCTGGATTGGCATTGGGGGTGTCATCCCCCGCAATGACGTTCCACAACAGCGCCAGGAGGGCGACGATGACGATCACCGACGCCATCACGATCAGGGCTCGGGTGCCTGCGGTGGTTCGCACCATCGGTTGAGGGGCGACCGGCATGGGACCCTTCGAAACCCGGGCTCCGCACTCGATACAGTTTCGCTCATCAGGGTGGTTGGCTGTTCCGCATGAGGGGCAAGAGATCGGCCTGACAGTCGTGACCGGAGGGGCCAACGGCGCGTCGGCGACATCAACCGTCGGCGACTCATCGGTCAGCTCGAACGGCTCAAACAGCTCATCTATGTCGTCGAAATCGGCCACGTAGATCCTCAAACGGTCGCGGTCTCCGGCCATTCTGCCACGGAAACGCCATGTGTCGAATTTCTCTCCGTGTCACACCCTCGATTTATGGTGCCATCTATGCGATATCAGTGCGGCGGTTGCCGCTTCTCCAGCCCGAAATGGATGGGTTTTTGCCCACAATGCCGTCGATCTGAGCCTCTTGTAGAGCTGACATCCGTCGGATCGGTGGTCCCGGCGGTGGCTTCAACCGCAGAGGTCTCGGCCAGTCGGATCAGTAGCGGACTCGATGAGGTCGATCGTGTGCTGGGGGGAGGCCTGGTCCGTGGGTCGGCCGTCCTCGTCGGAGGGGAGCCGGGGGTTGGCAAATCGACCTTGCTGGGACAGATCGGGGCCCGCATGTCCGAATTGGGCTCGAAGGTCCTTCTCGCCTCGGCTGAGGAGTCGGTGGGGCAGGTCGGTTTGAGACAACGGCGCCTTGGTATCGCAGCAGGAGATGTGGACGTCGTGGCTTCCGCGGACATTGGTGGCATTCTCCAAGCGGCTGTCGGATACGACGTGCTCATCATCGACTCGATCCAGACCGTGGCCGACGGCGATTCGTCTGGAGGACCCGGGAGCGTGTCGCAAGTGCGTGCGTGCGCCGATCGTGCCGTACGGCTGGCAAAGGAGGAGGGTGTCACGGTCATCCTGGTTGGTCATATCACCAAGGATGGGCTGCTGGCGGGGCCGAAGGCTCTCGAACACCTCGTCGACGTTGTTCTCTATTTCGAGTCGGACGACCGGCTCGGGCTGCGCGTCCTGCGCGGGATGAAGAACCGCTTCGGCACAGTGTGGGCGACGGGTGTGTTCGAGATGACGGGTGGAGGTCTGATCGAGATTCCAGATCCTTCGGTATTGACCGTGGAGGGCCGTTCGTCAAACGCTCCGGGGTCGGTCATCATGCCCGCGATCGTGGGACGCAGGTGTCTGTTGAACGAGGTCCAAGCTCTAGTCGTTCCCACGAACACCAACGCTCCACCGAGGCGGAGCTCGACGGGAGTGACCAACGGTCGTCTGCACCAGATCCTGGCGGTCATCGATCGTCGAGGTGGGCTGAACCTATCCACCTCCGAGGTATACGTTTCCGTGATGGGGGGAGTCCGGGCGGCGGATCCCGCAACCGATCTGGCCATAGCTGCCGCGGTCGTTTCATCACGCCTCGACGCGTCCATTCCGCGAGTGGCGGCTTTTGGTGAGGTTGGCTTGACCGGTGAAATCCGCCCCTCGCTTCTGGCAGATGTTCGCCTCTCGGAATGTCACCGTCTCGGGATCGATACCGTCCTGGCGGCCCCGATCGTGACCCGGGTGGACCAGCTCATCGCGTCCATAGAAGAGCTCTGCGAGAGCGAAAAAACGGCGTCGCGGGTGCACGGGAACCCGGGTCGCCCGAGGGTAGCCTCGGTCAATGCCTCAAACCCGTCCGGCCTCGTTTGCTGAGTTGATTCCGCGCCTTGCGCCGGGTACGCCATTTCGGCAAGGCATCGAGCTTGTGATTCAGCAGCAGACGGGGGGCTTGATAATCCTCGGGTGGAATCGCGAAGTTTCTCGAATCTGTACCGGCGGTTTTCTCTTGCGCGATGTCGATTACAGCCCGGAGCGGCTTGCGGAGTTGGCGAAAATGGATGGCGCCATCGTGCTGGATATGGCATCGAATCAGCTGTTGCGTGCGAACGTACATCTCAATCCAGATGCCTCGATAGATACCTCAGAAACCGGCACCCGGCATCGCACGGCAGAACGCGCAGCTGCCCAAACCGGCGTGGCTGTGATCGCGATATCCGAGGGTCGCCGACTGGCAACGATATACAGCGACGAGAACAGCGAAGAGCTGGAGAGCCCCACGGAATTGTTGCCCAGAGCAAACGAAGCGATTCATACGATGGAACGATTCCGCAGGCGCCTGGATGAGACCGAGGAGGTTCTCGAGCGTCTGGAAGTAAACGATTCTGTCACGTATCGCACCGTGGTGTCTTTGCTCCAGCGTGCCGAACTTCTTCAGCGCCTCTATCGAGACGTCACCCGCATGGCGGTGTCGCTCGGTGCTGAGGGTCGTTTGATCGAGCTTCAGGCAAAGGATGCAGTGGCCGGCGTGAACGAACTCGCCAACCTCGTCCTGGCCGATTATGGCTCTGCCAGGGGCGGCCGGAGCCTGACTCTGGATGCCTTTGCACCTCTCTCGACCGAAGAATTGTATGACGCCGACGATGCAGGCCGAGCGCTTCATTTTGACAACCTCGACGCAGCTGCCAGCGCAAGAGGGTGGCGAGTCCTGGCGGGCATGCCGCGTCTTCCCGAGTCGATCCGGAAGGCGTTGGTTTCACGATTCAAGAGCGTTCCACGATTGCTGCGTGCTTCGGTTGATGAGTTGTCAGCGATGGACGGCATCGGCAAATCTCGCGCACAGCAGATCCATGGCTATCTCCAAAACCTCCGCAGAACCCTCGCAACCTTTGCTGATGCCGACGACGCCCATTCCTGAGACGCCTCTTCGAGCCGTTGCTCTTTGGCAGCGGCCCGCTACACTCCGCCGTCTTCATGGCTACTAGAAAAACCAGCGGCTCGCCCGCGTCCAAGGATTCCAAGGCTTCTGCGGCGAAGAAACCTGCTGCGAAGAAACCCGCCGCCAAGAAACCCGCCGCCAAAAAACCCGCCGCCAAAAAACCTGCGGCGAAGAAACCTGCGGCGAAGAAACCCGCGGCCAAGAAACCCGCGGCCAAGAAACCCGCGGCCAAGAAACCCGCGGCCAAGAAACCTGCGGCCAAGAAACCTGCGGCCAAGAAACCTGCGCGTCCTCGACCATGCGGATGTCGAGGGTGCCGCAGAGCTGCTGCACGCGCTGCTCCATGCCGCCGAGTCCGAAGCCGCCGCCGTCTCCGTCGTCGCCGTCCCGCGTGTCGTCGATCCCACGTCCATCGTCTGTGACGCGCAGCCGCACCACGCCCGGCAGATATGCGACCTCGACCTGGACGTTCGAGGCCTCCGCGTGTTTGCGGGCGTTGGTCATCGCCTCCTGCCCGATCCGCAACAACGCCGACTGGACGTCGCGCCGCAGCGCCCGAGGTCGCCCGGTCACGATGAAGCGGCCG
>JAHEJY010000032.1 GCA_024638625.1 Actinomycetes bacterium | reverse complement strand
GAGTTCGCCTATGAAGCCGATCCGGCCAACATCGCTGCTGCGGCAGTCGATCTCGGTGTGACCTGGCCGATCGCCCTTGACACCGATAAGATCAACTTCCGTTCGTGGCAGAGCCCCCGTCGGTTCTGGCCGCGTACGTACGTGATCGATGCTGATGGCAACATCCGATTCGACCGCATCGGCGAAGGGGCATACGACGAGCTGGAGGCGACCGTTGCCTACCTGCTCGCTGACGCAAACGCCTGACGCTCCCGTGGATCCACTCCTGGAAGGAATTCGCGACCTCTCTCAGCCGTGCTCCTTGTCGCTGATTGTTCCGGGGCTTCTCGTATTCCTTTCCGCCCGACGCAGGCAAGCCCTGGTGCTCCTGGGTGTAGTGGCTTCGACCTGGGTCGTCGGGTGGATGAAAGCTGCCGATTGGCTGCCCGGTTTGCCGCACGGGGTCCTCGCCGTGGCTGTCGGGCTCGGGTTCCTTGGCTCGGGGTGGACGGCCTGGAAGCGGCGGTCCCAGCTATCTGGATTGCTGGCCGGCCTGATTGCAGGAGGATTGTCAACCTGGCTCTGGGCTCCTTGCGTCGGAACCGAACTGGCGACGATCCTCAACACAGCTCCCGACGCACCGGTAAGCCAACTGTTGCCCATGGGCCTATTTGTGCTCGGCCTCTCGCTACCCCTGCTCGCGATAGCGCTGTTGCCGATCGTGTTTCCAAGGCTCGTCCGATTCGAAACTCCCGTTTCCAACGCCGCCCTGGCGCTGGTCGTCTTCGTCGGGCTGGCGATCATGATCGACTGGTACGACGACGTGGTGATCCAGCTCAATCGATGGAGCGTGGGAGCGACGTAGCTTTCTCAAATCAGTGAATCGGCTGCCGGATCCCGCCGACATTGAAGGCATGCAGAGTTCGAGATACAGGTTGTTCGCGCGCTGGGTGCGGGTCGCGGCGGCATTCACGATGCTCAGCGGATTGTTGGTGCTGGGATCGGCTACCTACGAGGTTCGGCCGGGCGACACGCTGTCGGAAATCGCTCGCGATGCGAACGTGGATCTCGATGCGTTGGCAACGTTGAACGGCATTGACGATGCCCATCACGTCGTCGTCGGTCAGATCCTTCGACTCGACCCTCTGGCGACTCCCGATGGCGTCCATATCGTCGCCGAAGGCGAGTATCTCAGCACCATCGCTGTCCGGTATGGCGTCACGACAACGGCTCTGGCCACCGCAAATGACGTCGCATCTCCTGATCTGCTGTCTGTCGGCCAATCCCTCACGATCCCGGCCCCCAGCGCGTCTTCGTCGGACTCCGTTGATCTCGCCTTCGATCGGCCGGTTCAACGACCAGTCGCACGACCGGGTTTTCATATCGTGCAACCGGGAGAAGCTTTGAGCGTGATCGCCCGGCGCTACGGCATGGCCATTGCCGAACTCGCTGACCGCAACAGCGTTACCCATCCAGACCGACTGCTCGTCGGGCAGCGATTGGTCGTCGGTTCGGCCGGGCAACGCAAGGTCACGGTTTCGGCGGGGCAGACCCTTTCCGGGATTGCGGCAGACCATCTGACGAGCGTGACGGCCATCGTTGAAGCCAATCAGCTCAACGACATCAGCGTCATCCATCCGGGTGACGTCCTGGTCGTGCCGCTGCCGGTGGTGAGCGACACGGCGCAGTCAGTGGCCTGTGAGGCATCATGGTACGGCGACTTCTTCGCAGGAAGACCAACCGCCTCGGGCGAGATCTTCGATACCGGGCTCATGACCGCTGCCAGCCATTTCGTGCCCATGCATACCTGGGTCGATGTGACCCGTCCTGACACCGGCGGCTCCATCCGGGTCAAGATCAACGACCGTGGCCCCTATCACCTGGTGGATGGGATCTGGCACCCGCATCCGGATCGATGCATCGACCTGGCCGAGGCTGCGGCCGAAACGCTCGGCTCCAAAGAAGCAGGCCATATGCCGGTGATCGTGACGTTCCCTCCGGGTGTTCCCGAGGTAGATCGCCTGCAGGCCCTCTACGGGACTCCCGACTAGCCAAAGTCACTGGTTCTTTTACCAGTCTGATCTGGCCACGCTGGGGATCGCAAACGGTTGATCCGACACCACAAAAAGACGGGGGCGATGGTCGGGGGTGAAACCAGAGGACGGATTCCGGGGGCTACATCGCCTGCGGCGAATCCAGCCACCTTTCATGCGCCAGCAGCTCCCTCGCGAAATCGAGAACCATGGCTCCTTCCGGAAGGCGGTAGCCGACGGGCGCGACAACCCAATGGGCCAGGTCGACAGGATCGATGCCATCCTTTTCCGCGAGTAGTTGTGCCAGCTCATCTGACCACACAAACTCCAAAACCGATCTCCCTTTATATCCCGTGCCCAACCCTGTGTACCACTCACCATAGAAGACGTGTCAAATCCGCAACAGGTTCCCCGTGAATCTCCGGGGGGTCCCCTAGCGCTCCCCAGGAACCCTGCGGATTGATGGGGAGTTGCTTCGTAACTCCTTACTCGAGATCGCCACCAAAACAATGACGCTAAGGGGCTCGGAGGCTCTGCGCATACCATCCAATAGAGCGCGCTGTCTTAGGCTCGAATCATGACCAGCAAGCACGTCGTGTTGCCAGGAGGGTCCGGATTTCTCGGCGCCAATCTCACGAAGCTCCTCGTCGCCCGAGGCGATCGCGTCACGGTCCTGACCCGGGGAAACACGAGGTCGATTCCGGGGGTCGAGTTCGTCCATTGGGACGGGCGAACACCGGGATCCTGGTCGTCGGTTGTGGATGGCGCCGATGCCATTGTGCACCTGTCCGGCAAGCGGGTCGACTGTTTACCGACGCAGTCGAATATTGCAGAGCTGATCTCGTCGCGGGTCGAGCCCGTGTCCGCGGTGGGCGAAGCATGGCGGGCAGCTGCGGCACCACCACCGGTGTGGGTCCAGTTGTCGTCGTTGGCCATCTATGGCGAAGGAGGTGAGGCGACGATTGATGAATCGACCCGGCCGTCGGGCGAGGGACCAGCCCAAATGGTCCGGGTATGTCACGAATGGGAGGCTGCCTATCGGGCGTCGTCCGAGTCTGTTCCCCGATCTGTGTTGCTTCGGCCCGGGATCGGAATTGGCGGATCAGGCGATCCCGCCACGGATCGGTTGATGTTCTTGGCCAGGGCAGGTCTGGGTGGGAAGGTCGGATCCGGTACTCAGTGGGTGTCCTGGATTGCGCTGGTCGACTTCATGCGCGTTCTGCTCCGGGCGATCGATCTCGATGACATGACCGGTCTCTACCACGTCACCTCTCCGCACCCGGTCCGAAACTCCGAGATGATGTCGGTTTATCGCACTGCAGCAGGTCGGAAATTCGGCCTGTCTTCGCCGGCGTGGCTCACCCGGGTCGGCGCTTTCCTGCTCTTTTCAGACCCGGCTCTGGCTCTGACCGGGCGGCGATGCGAACCGACGAGGCTGCTGCGGGAGGGGTTCAGGTTCGAGATCCCCTGGTTGGAGGATGCTGTCGCAGCGACCGCAGTATCGCCCGCTAATTGAGGCTTATGCCGAGCGAGATTCCCTGATCGGCGAGCTTCCAGGGCGTTTCACCGAAGGATGGAAGATCGGCGCAGGTGGGGATCACGCAACTGCCGATCGGCAGGTCGTGCCGGCAGCACATCAGGGCCCAGGTCGCCGGCGGGTTGGTCTCCATTGCGGCGAGAACTTCGAACACGTCATCGAGCATGTCGGGTCCGAGTACGGCTTCGAGGCGGGCCTCTAGCTCTCCGAACCAGTCGCCCCGGATCGCGAGCTCGTGAAACTGGCAAGGGATCGTCGGAGCAGTGAGTTTGCAGTCGGTGCAGTGTTCCATGTTGTAGGCATCGACCGGCCACCAGATTGGTCGAGACACATCACGGCCGGTGCCCAACGGACTAGTTCCTCTCCTGAGAACTGCCCTCGCCCAGCGCAAGCAGTGCCCGCGCCTCGGCGAGTACCGACCGGTGGAGATCCTGGAGGCTGACGGATTCGTTCGGACCGTGGATCGACGACGTCGGATCGGCTACGCCGGTCAGCAAGATCTCAGCGTGCGGGAACCGGGATGCGAAGGCGGCGACGAACGGGATGGATCCGCCTGCACCCATGTGTACTACCGGGGAATCGAACGAGGACTGCATTGCGTGAGCCATTGCCCTGGCCGCTCCACCGCTGATCGGTAGTTCGAACGGTTCGCCGAGCGAGCCGGGGTTTATGTCGACCTTCGCCCCCCACGGGGTGTTCTGCATCAAGTGGGTTCGCAGCAGCTCGAGTGCCTCGGCAGGTTCTTGCCCTGGCGCGATCCGCAGGGAGATCTTGGCGGATGCCGAAGCCACGAGCGCGTTGACCGCCGCATCGAGGCGAGGAGCGTCGATCGCAAGAATCGAGATCGCAGGGCGCCTCCAGAGGCGAGATGTCAGCGATCCTTGACCGATGAACTCGACCCCATCGATCATCCCCGCCTGCGAGCGCAACTCCTTTTCGGTCAGATCCAGGGGCGGCGCGTCCTCTTCCACGAGACCGGCAACGGCTACGGAGCCGTCGGCGTTGTGGAGACTGGCGATCAGCCGGCTCAGTACCGTGAGAGCATCGGGGATGGCCCCGCCGAACATGCCGCTGTGGACTTCCGCCTCCAGCACTCTGACGGTCACCGTGCAGTCGACCAATCCCCGGAGGGATGTCGTCAGCGCAGGCTGTCCTGTCCTCCAGTTGCCGGAATCGCCGATGATGATGACGTCCGACTCGAGAACGTCCATGTGGGCATCCAGAAACCTGGTGAGGTGGAGTGATCCGATTTCCTCTTCGCCCTCGACGAGCACTTTCACTCCAACAGGGAGAATATCGGCCAGGGCGGCGATCGCCCCCAGGTGCATGGCCACACCGGCCTTATCGTCGGCTGCTCCCCGGCCGAAGAGGCGGCCGGCGCGTTCAGTGGGCTCGAACGGATCGGTCGTCCAGGCATCTGGCGGACCGACTGGCTGCACGTCGTGGTGCGCATAGAGCAGCACCGTCGGCGCTCCGTCGGGACCGGGCCAATCGGCAAACACAGCAGGATGGGCACCTTCGATACGGAGTATCTCGGCAGTTGGAAAGCCGATCTCGGATAGGCGGTCCTGCGTGAAATGGGCGGACTCTTCGACATCGTGGTCGTGCATCGGATCAGCAGATACAGAGGGGATTCGCACGTGTTGTTCGAGCACCTCGCGCGTGCGAGACATCCCGTTCGCGATGATGGTCTCCAGCGCGTCGGCCATAGAGGTGGGAGCCTACACAGCGACGTAGGCTCGGGACATGGTTCCGATCGAGCGCGCCCTCCTCACCATGGTGGGTTGGGTGATGCCGGCTTTGGCCTTCTCGATCGTCGGGTTGGCAATACCGGCGACGTGGCCGACGACGACCGTATTCCTGGGCCAGTTGGCGCTCCTCGCTCTGTGGGGTTTGGGTCTGAGCGCCAACCTGGCAGCGGGTCTCGGCGCTTCCGATAACCTTTGGTTCGCTTCGATGTCGGGGCCGGTCCGCCGAATGTCGACGGCGATTGGACTCGTCGCCCTCTCGACGTTTGGAACGATCCTGGTCGCGCTGGCTTCGTCGGCAGCCCTGCGGTTCCATCCGTCGACGCAGTTCCTGCAGCTGATATCGGCGGCCGACATTGCATGGGTGGTGGCAGGAGTGATGATGGGCCTTGCCATGCGGACACCACCGAAGACGTGGTTGGCGGCCGGCGTCATGATCGCGCTCATATGTGCATGGTCCTTATACCGATACCTGGCCGAGGTCGGCTTCGGGCCCGAGGGAGAATGGATCGTTCGCTCGGAAGAACTGTGGCGGCTTGTTATTCCGTTTGACATCGCAGCAGCGGTTATCGCCGTCGCATCGATCTGGTTCGGGTCGCGGTCGCCGGAGGTGATGCTGCGTGACCCGAATCCAGACCGGGAGGTTCAGGAGAGAGCCATCCCCTAGGAGTCAACGGTCGGCCGTAGCCCGTCAGTTTGCCGGGACAGCGATGGGAACCTCGCACTATGAACCGGACCGCCATCAGGCGATCGAACAGCCCAAAGACCAGTCGTACGGTTGGAATGCGATCAACAATTCGCCGCCCTTCACGCGATCGGCCAGATCAGAACGCATCCACCGGGTCAAGGCGGACGCGATCGAATCGGGTCGGGCTGGTATGAAGGTCGGCATCCGGTGCGGCCTCACGATGTCGCCTCCAAACCAGCGAAAGATCCGGCTCAAGAGGAGCTTGTCGCCCATCAGGACCGCTCCGCCACCGGCGAGAAAGGCCCGCATCTGATTGTCGAGCTGATCGTGCAGGCGCGATGCGTCGAACGGTTCGTAGCGAAGGGTTGGACATGATGCCGATCCGCACACGAGGGAGCCGTGAATTCGTGGGTCCTTGAATCGCCGAATCTTTGCGTGCTCGATCGCGTCGAGGGAAAGCTTTCTGCCAGAAACGGTTGCAAGCGGTCGCGAGAAGCCACCCGGGATCCGCAGGACGGTGTCGAGGTTCCGGTCGTACGCCTCGGCCACCAGGCGCAGCGCACCTGCGTTGTAGAGGTTGAGCCAGTACGCCAGCGACTCGTCGGGCGTAAGGGCATCTGGATCAACCTGCTCGAGTCGGGAGATGTAGGTTGCCAACTCATCTTGTTTGGCGACCAGATGAGGCAGTCCTCCCGATTTGAGGTGATCGAGAATCGGTGCAAACGAGGCGTGGTCGACCCTCCCGTTGCCTTTTGGCGCCGGCCTCGAGAGGCGAAGTGACCAGAGAACAGAGAGGCCCACAGAAAGCGGGTTCGGTGAGTCAGTAGCCAGGCCGGGTCCAATCTCGGGGTCGGAACCAGCAACGGCCGTGGTCCCGACTTTGTTCCCGTAGCATGCCGGCGATGACGACAGTGGCCGATCTGCTTGTATACCTCGATCGGGCGGCACCGTTCGCAGGAGCGGCCGAATGGGACGCGGTCGGACTCCAGATCGGCGACCCGGTATCTGAGCTCAACCGTGCCGGGGTGTGTCACGAAGTGACCCGGGAGGTCGTGGACCACCTGATGGTCGAACCAGGAGAGGTCCTCGTCTCATATCACAGCCTCTTGTTCGAACCGACCCGGACGCTGGTGGCGGGCGATACGCCCGAGGGAATATCTCTCGCCCTCGCCCGTCTCGGAGTAGCCCTGATTGTCGTACACACGGCTTTCGATGTCGCTGAGGACGGTGGCGCCGATGCCCTCGCCACAGCTCTCGGCCTGGACGATGTCACGCCGCTCTCAGAACCAGATGAGGACGCGAGGCCGCTCGGCCGGATGGGCACGAGCCGGACGACGGTACGAGAACTCGCAGCAAGGGTATCAGTGGAGTTGGGAGTGACAGCCCGGTTGGCTGATGCGACTCGCGGCGGAACACGACAGCCGGATACCGAGAGGCAGCGAGTCGCGGTTGTTCCCGGGAGCGGGTCGAGTTTCATAGAGGCCGCAGCCGCCGCCGGAGCCACGGTTCTGGTCACCGGCGATGTGTCCCATCACCGGGCCCAGCAGGCCCGGGCTGTCGGTCTGTCGCTGATCGATGCGGGCCACATCCCTACTGAGCGACCCGGACTCGCCAAGCTGGTCCAGCTTGTCGAAGGTGCCCTCGATGTAGTTGACTTGACCCACCTCGATCCACATCCCTGGGAGCCAATCGATGGATGATCTGAGAAGCCTCGAAGATGTACTGGAACTTCAGTTGCTCGACAGCGCCATAGACCATTTGCTCGAAGAGCGTCAGAACCTTCCCCAACTCGACAAATTCAAGATCGTCGCAAAGCGCATAGAAGTACTCAAGGCGAAACTGGCGGAACAACAAGCCGTCGCCGACGAAACGCGTCTCCAGGTGCAGAAATCGCAAGGCGAGATGAATCTCGTCGAGGACAAGAAGGTCTTCGAAGAGCGCCGTCTCTACGCCGGGGGCTTGAATGCCAAATCCACGCAGAACCTCCAGTTGGAGATCGAGATGCTGGGTCGGCAGATCGACACGTTCGAAGAGCAGATCCTGACCGCTCTCGACGTACGTGAACAGCAGGACAAAGACATTGCGACGACCACCGCCGAGCTGAGCGAGGCGGAGGCCGACTTCGCGCGTTTGGAGACCGAAATCTCGATGGCGTGGAGAGCGATCGACGAGGAAGTGGCCAAGGACGAGGCAAAGAAGGCCGGGCTCGTTCCCCAAATCGACCCGGAGATACTCGCCATCTACGAAGATATGCGATCACGGCCGCGCGAGCTACCGAGCGTCGGCAGGTTGGAAGACGACAGTTGCGGAGCCTGTCATTTGAGGTTGTCAAACGCCGAACAGAACAAGGTTCGCAGTGTTTTCCCGCCCCGGTGCGTTCACTGCCGGGCGATTCTCGTCGTCTGAACGGTGATTTTCTGGCACGTTGGAGGTGCCATCTGGGGCGCCAGGTACATCTTCAAGGATCCGGGTATGGATCTGCGGTGGTTGGTTCTGGGCGGCTTGTTGCCAGATCTCATCGACAAGCCTCTCGCCTGGTTCGTTGTTCCCGACTATCAGACGGCACGCCTATGGGGTCATTCGCTCGTGTTCGCCGCGCTGTTGCTTGCGGTCGTTGTCCTGGCGACGAGGCGGGGAACCGCGGAGCGTCAGCGATTCATACCGGTCGCCATCGGGGTTTTCATGCACCTCGTTCTCGACATTCCGTTTGAATCGGAGACGCTCTGGTGGCCGTTTCTCGGCACCGGGTTTCCCCCGTTCGAACACTCGGGTCTGGCAAACCTGTCGGCATACTTCTTCCAGACTCCCTGGTTGTGGATTCAGGAAGCGATCGGGCTCGGATACCTGGTGTATTTATGGCGTCGGTACGAATTATCCATCCCCGCCAATCTCGCCCGGCTGCGCCGTCGCGGTCAGCTCGGTCTTTCGGTAGAGGCGCACGGCGGCCACGACGAGCAAGGCCGCAAAGAGCCTTCGTAGGATCAACGGGTCGAGGTTGGTTGCCACCAGGGCACCGAGGAAGCCACCCACCAACGCTCCGAGGAACAAACCGGACACCAGCCGTACGTTGATGCGCCCCAGTCGATAGTTCACGATTGTGCCCACGATCGCCGTAGGAAGGATCACGGCCAGGGACGTTGCCTGAGCCGGCAGCTGATCGAACCCGAACAGGGCAACCAGGGCGGGAACGAACACGATCCCGCCTCCAATCCCCAGCAGCGACGCCAGAACACCGGTTACCAACCCGAGCAGAATCAAGCCGAGTTCGCTCATCCGAATGCCATGCGTCCGGCCGCGAGCAGCAGCACGACAATGAACATCCGGCTCAGGGTTCTGATCGGGAGTCGGTCCAGGGATTTGGCGCCGAGGTAGGCCCCGACGCCTGCCCCAACAAATAACAGAGATGCCGCCGGCCAATCGATGAGAGATTCAGATGCGTTTTTGATAGTTGCCGAACCCGCCGCGGCGATGATCGCGGCCAGGGAAGCGGCAGCCGCGTGGCGTTGGTCGAGGGCGATCCACAGCACGAGGCCGGGCACCATGATGACTCCTCCTCCGACACCGAGAAGGCCACCGACGAATCCGGCGATCACACCGAGCGCTGAAGCCTTGGTCGCAGAGGTCACGCGAGAACCATAGAGATTGGAAGGGGGTTTGCTAACGTTCCATGGTGGCTGGCGAGGATCAACGAGGTATTCGGGTTCAGATGATGCCTCCCAATGGCAGCCGTCGACCAAACCCGTCCGGCGCCAATCTTGCTTCAGCAACCCGACAGCACACATCTCCTCACCAAGCTCGTGGTGGGACTTCTCGTCCGGATGCCTCCCGTCTAGATGCTTCTCGATATGTGGTGATCGGTAAGAAACGCACGCGGCGCAACGCAGTGTTGATGGCGGCGTTTTCTATCGTGGTCGTCGCGATGTTCGTCCAGGGCTGCGCCCGCGGGCTGGCCCCCGACGCCACCGAACAGTCGTCGACAACCCGGCCCGAGCCGGTCGAGACAGTCGGTGCGGCCACCGGCCAACTGGCCGTTCAGAGCTTCCTGGCCGCCGTGGAGGCAGGATCTGCGGAGAGGTTGGCTCCGCTCGTCTCAGACCTGCAGATGGCTCTTCTGGTGGGGGTCGAGGATCCGACCGGAGATCTCATGGCCGAGCTCGTCACCGATGACGTGCCCGTTGGGGTCGCTCGAAATTTCTGGGCCGCTTTTGCCGATTCGTTCGAGCCGTTCGCCGGTGCCGATCTGACGGGTTGGCGGATTGGGTCCGATCGAGCTGTGATCGTTGAGGGAGTCACCTATGTATTTGTCGAGATCGAGCACGATCTCGGATCCACCGAGCTCGTAGCGGTTGAGGGTACGAACGGCTGGACGGTGGATCTGATCGCCTCTTTTGGCCATTCGTTTGCACCCGTATTCAATCATTGGCTGGATGGTTCTCCCGCCAACGCGGCGACCTGGGGTCCGGTGCTGGCGGGTCAAATCGCGAGCATCGAGATGTCAGTTGACAGAACGGATGCGGACAGCATCTACCAACAGGATCTCGCGGTTTTGGCGGATCGGGTCAGTCGGCTGCGGCCGTGAGCGCCGGAATGACTTCGCGCCCGAGCATGGCTATGGTCGCGGCCTGGTCCGTGCCTGCGATTTGAATCGTCACGACATCGGCCCCGATCTCCTGCACCAACGGCAGGTACGTTTCGATGATTTCGTCGGGGGTCGAAGCGATGCTGTATCGACTAAGGATGTCCTCGCGGGGAAGATCGTCGGCGGCGTGCCTGAGTTCGGCCGGATCAACCGCCTGGAGCCGGCCTGGAGCCCGGAGACCCCGCCACGGTCGTAGGACGTCCCAGGCCTCGTCGTGGTCCTTGGCATAGATCGTCCATCTGCTGGCCGCAATGGTCGGGGCCGGGTTGCCGGCGGTCGCCGCGGCTTCTCGTGCCGGAGTTATGACTTTTTCGAAAGTCTCGTCCGGATCCTTGACACTCACGATCACCCCCTGGGCTTTGGTTCCTGCCAGGGTCGCCGATTTCGGTCCTCCTGCTGCCATCCATATCGGGACAGGCCCCATGGGCGGGCTATATAGCTTGGCCTTTTCGGTGCGGTAATACTCACCCTCGTAGGTGAGCTTTTCCCCATCGAGCAACCTCCGCATGATGTCAAGCGCCTCGCTCATTCTCGCTGCTCGTTCCGGATATCCCGGAAACGGCAATCCCAGCGGACCCTCGTTGATGTTCTCCCCGGTCCCAACTCCCAAATGGAACCGGCCGCCTGACAAGCGATCGAGCGTGGCGGCTGCCTGGGCAACCAGGCCCGGATGGTATCGAAAGAGGGGAGTGGTGACCCCGGTAGCGAACGCCATTGATGAGGTGGCCTGGGCCATTGCCCCAATCGTGGAATAGGCGAATCCTGACGCGCTGTGGTCGTCTACCCATGGATGAAAGTGCTCGGAGACGATGCACATATCGAATCCGGCCCTTTCGGCCAACTGCGAGTGAAATACCAGCTCTTCGGGATGCCATTGTTCGTGCCCACAGAAATAAGCGAATCGCATGTGTTCCTCAGCGTGAGTCGACGGAGTGCTTTCGTGACGAAGCGTACAACCATGCTCCGCCCAACAGAACTCCCAGCACGCCAAGCCAGACGAGCGGGTTGTCGCCGATGATTCCGGTGAGATCGGCAGAAACCTCCTCAACCCAACGAGTGATCGGGTTGGCGGCCAGCGCTTCCGGCCCCAGGCGGAGGACCAGAGTCCAGTAGAAGACGATGAACGCTCCGGCTACCACCATGAGAACTCCAGCAAACGTGTTGGCTCGCCGGGAGGCCTTCCGGGCCCAATTCACCAGGCTGGCCTGTCCGAGCGCGAGGGCGACGGTGACGGCGGTGATGGATAGCGACATGCCGGCGGTATATGCGACGAAGGATCCGAAGGCCCCCACGAACGTATCGGCTGTCACTGACTGGCTCACAACGATGAGAAAAACGGGAAAAGCGCAGGAGAGCGAGGCCAATGCATATGAAGCGCCGAACATGTATACGTTCCGTACAGATCCGCCTGACGTGCCACGTCCACCGGTCCGCAGATTGATCTTCAGCTCGTATCCGAACAACATTCGTATGCCGAGGAACACCAATCCGGCGCCGATCGCGATCGCCGCCCAGGGTATCGCATTCGTGAGCTGGGCCTGGACCGCCAGTCCTCCCAGGGCGATGGCAAGGCCTGCTACGCCAAACACGGAAAGGAATCCGATAGCCATGACGCCGCTGACCCAGAAAGCCCGCACAATCGCACGCCTCCGAGATGTTTCGGCGTCGATACCGAGAAAGAAGCCGGCGTAGGCAGGCAGCATCGCGAATCCACACGGATTGACAGATGCGATGAGGCCGGCGGCGAATGCAGCAAGCACCTAGAGCAAGTCCTCGATCTTGCTGCTCAGATCATCGATCAGGATGATGCCACGATGCCGATCGACGATGGTGCCGTCGGCGCCGACGAAGATTGTCGTCGGCATAGCAGGCAGGCCCGAGAGCTCATCGAGGATCGCTCCCGAAGGATCTTCTGCGATGGGGTAGGTAACACCTGCCTCGGTGAGCAAGGCGATCGCGGCATCACGATCAGGATCTTGATAGTCGATGCCCACGAAACCCACGCGGTCACCGAACTGTGCGTGAGCATCCACGAAGTGAGGGAGCTCGGCACGACAGGGTGCGCACCACGAAGCGAAGAAGTTCACGACCAGTGGCCGGCCGGCGAAATCGGCCAATAATTCCGACGTCGTGTCATATGACGTGTACTCGATGACGGGCGCAGCACCAGCGGGAAGCGTGGCCTCGTCAGTCGCACCCGGAAGGAAAGCCAGGCCGACCGTCACCGCGAGAATGATGAGGCTGATGAGCGCGGCCATCCCGGCCCGATGGCGCGTTCGTTCAGGATTCTCATTGTCTGGCCGACCAGCTTCTGAATCTCTGTTCATACAGTTACTACAACGATCCATGGCAGACCAAGATTCCCGCATCCGGCGAGTTCAGCACGGGTGAATGCCGGCGGGTGGCATCGCGATTACCGACAGGGCCGTACCATCCCTTTGCATATGAAGCTGATCAATGGAGTTTTTGAGGGCGGAGGCGTGAAGGGCATTGCCGCGGCTGGAGCCGCCGCGGCCGCGCTCGATGCCGGCTACACCTTCAATTCGCTGGCGGGAACCTCTGCCGGGGCGATGGTTGCGGCGTTTGTTGCCGCTGGTTACGACTCCGCTGAGCTTCGACATGAAGTCACGACTGCCGACTGGCCATCGATGATGGACGTCACTGTCGAGGCGTGGCGACCAGTAGGCCAGCAAGCCGGGCTGTTCATGCACCATGGCCTGCACCACGGCGACGTTTTGCACGAAATCGTTGATGCGCTCCTGCGTCGCAAGGGGTTACGAGTGTTCGGCGATCTCCCGGAGGGCTACCTGAAGATGGTCGCCACCGATATCACCCATGGAAGAGGCGTACTGATGCCGGCCGGACTCGCCTACTACGGCTACGACCCTGCCAGGTTTCCCGTTGCCCTGGCGGTCCGCATCTCGGCCTCGGTTCCGTTCTTCTTCAAACCTGTAACGCTGCAACATCTGACCCGAAAACAGGATGTCCTGTTCGCCGATGGGGCGCTGGCATCCCGTTTCCCGCTCGAGGTCGTGAAATCCCAGCCTGAGATCCCCACGGTCGGGTTCCGATTCGTGGAGGGCCCCCATGAGCACAACGAAATCGTCGGGCCTCTGTCACTGGCGACTGCAGTGATTCAGGCCGGCATGTCGGCCCGAGAAACCCTGCCAAGACCGGTTGTTGCTTTTGATTACATCGTCGATGTTCCCGCGAACATCATCCCGCTCCAATTCGACCTCACCCCCGACCAGGCTGCAGATCTCTTCGACAAGGGCTACAAAGCATCGGCTCGATGGTTTGACGAAAACAACGTTCAATCCAAGCCGCTCAATCGTCGTGCAACCGACCGGAGTTGACGTGAATCGATGACGAGGGTGTCCGTAGGCATGGCCGGAATCACGAACCCGCCCTGGAGCAGGGTTCGCCAGACCGTCACGTTCGCCCGGCGGGTGCTGAAGCTCGATTCGATGTGGGCGGTCGATCACTTTCTTGGTTTCTTCCCCAAGGTGCTGTGGGACAAAGAGTTTTCGTGGATGGCCGATCCGGACGATTCGCCACACCATTATCTCGAATATCAGGTCTTGCTCGGCGCACTCGCCAAACCGGCCGGACCAATGCAGTTGGCGGTCGGAGTTACCGAACCGATTCGCCGCCATCCGGTGTTGATAGCCCAGGCGTTCATGACCCTGTCGCATATGACGGCCAAACCACCGATCCTTGGCATCGGTGCCGGGGAGCGCGAAAACACCGAGCCCTACGGATTCGATTTCTCGCAGCCGGTCGGCGTGCTGGAAGAGGCGCTACAAGTCATTCGGCTGTGCTTCGACAGCTACGGTCCGTTCGATTATTCGGGGACCTTCTTTCACCTCGATAGGGCGGTCATGGACCTGCGGCCGGCTTCTGGAAAGCGACCCGAGATCTGGGTAGCCGCCCACGGCCCGAGAATGTTGCGTCTCACCGGCGAGTATGGCGACGGCTGGTATCCCGTGTTTCCGTATACGCCGGACCGGTACGAATCGGCGCTCCGCACCATTCATGAAGCTGCCGATCGGGTTGGTCGCGACCTCGAAGGTTTTACGCCTGCCGCCCAACTGCTGGCGGTGGTCGGCCGTACTCGAAGCGCTGCTCGCAAGCTATTGGACCACAAATCCATTCGCTTCACGGCACTGCTCGCCAGCGACGATGTGTGGCAGCGGTCCGGACACGTCCATCCGCTCGGCGAGGGATTCCGCGGAATGATTGATTTTGTACCCCAGGACTACGGGAAGGCCGAACTCGAGCACGCAATCGGCCAGGTGCCGGTTGATCTGATGGCCGAGACCGTCGCATGGGGCACGGTCGATGATGTCGAGGCCGAAATCAGGCACCTGGCCGAGGCGGGACTGCGTCACGTCGTCATCGCTCCGGGTGGAGGTCTGGCGTCCCGGCGCGACGCGCTGTTCAATCTGCGGGCCATCCGGACGCTGGTGCGCCGGCTACATGCTGGATGAGGGCCCGCTCCTGACACGAGAAGGGTGCGTAGCCCACCTGTAAGCCGGATTCTGTCGAGAGCGACCATCTATCTGGGGCCGGCGTTGCCGCCGACCTCGTGCGATCTACCTGGAACGTATCGGACGGGTCATCCTGTTCCTGCTTGATCTTGCTCCGGGTGGGGTTTGCCGAGCTGGCGCAGTCGCCTGCGTCACTGGTGGTCTCTTACACCACCGTTTCACCCTTACCTGTGCCTGCGGTTTCCCGTGGCCATCGGCGGTGTGCTTTCTGTGGCACTTTCCGTCAGGTCACCCTGCCTGGACGTTATCCAGCACCCTGCCCTATGGAGTCCGGACTTTCCTCAGCGCAAGCATGTGATATCACACGATGTCGATATCGGATGATGTCACGTGACATGAACGCTGCGGTCGCCCGGTGGACTACGCACCTCTAAGTGTATCGGCTAGCGATTCCTGGTCAGCAAACCGCCTGCAAATCCGAAGCCCATCGCAAGAACCGCTCCACCCAGGACGTTCAGGAGTGGCACGACCACTTGAGCTATTGAGCTCAGGACCACGGGTACCGCGAACGTGCCGAGCCCGGACACCGCACCGTTGAAGCCCTGCGATCGACCCGAGAATCTGCCGGCCACATAGCCCGCCATCAATTGCATGGCGAAGAACACGAACAGGAGAACGATTTCGCTGCCGGGGCCTCCTCCGATGGGAGTGAAGTTGATACCGATTCCGATCAGAGTTCCTGTGCCGATGGCGACGGCGACTCCCAGGGCGACTGCGCCCCACGAAACCCGCAAGAAGAGGTCCGTCACCCTCCCGCCGATGAACTAGACGACGTACTCTTCGAGTCCCGCGATCCACCCGGCGGGCAGCGACCAATGGCGACCCCCCTTGACCACCACCGACATGTACTGCGATGACGGCTTGTACTTCTTGTTGCCATTTGGATCGAAAGCGTGGGTCACCACCTCGTGACGTTTCCCCGCGCGGTCCATGGCCGATCGGGTCACCCGAACGCGACCCTCGGCGGCTTCGACCTCGTCGAGCGCCTTCAGCTCCTTGTTGGGAACATCGAAGATCGCACCCCACACAGTATTGCCAGACTCGGGAAGCACCGACGGCAATCCACCTTTCCATTCGACGTCCTTCACCGGAAAGATGAGTTTGGTCTCGGGCAGGTGCGCCACGAATTCGAACCGGGCGTTTGGTGCCGCCTTCTCCATGTGGCGAGGATCGATCAATGTTGTGTAAGCAAAATACAGCACGTGCACTACCTGTTTGACTACTCGTTTGACTACCTGTTGGCTACGTCTTTGCCGTCGGAGAGGCATCCAGCGGCAGTTGTAACTGAGGGAATTGTAGTCTCGATTTCGCGCTAGTCCGAAGGGCGTTTTAACAGGCCGGCCTGAAGCCCCCTTGCAATCGATCCAGCTCGCTCGAATCTACGACCTGCTTCGTGGATGGAACAAAGGTCTGCCGCATCTCGTTCCATCTCATATGGCGAAGATCACAACCAAGCTTGCTCTGCTCACCGCAGCGTTGATCGTCCTGGCGGCGTGCGGCGAAACAGCCGGAGTGGCCGGCGATCCCGATTCCGGTGGATCGACAACGACGGTGGTCAACGACGACGCCGGAACCGAAACAGCGGCAAGCGCGGAAGGAAACGACGAAGTGAATCAACTCGACGATTTGTCCCCGGTATCCGAGGCGGGGGACGTCGTGAAGGTCGACGTGCCATCTGCGTTGGAGGATCGGCGGGCCGAAGAGTTTCCTGACCCCCTGATCGACCCTTCCGAGATTCTCAGTGGCGGCCCGCCTCCGGACGGCATCCCCCCGATTGACGAGCCCTTCTTTGTCGATATCGCCGCAGCCGACACCTATTTGACAGATCGTGAACCGGTAGTCGAGCTGGAGATAGACGGAGATGCCCGTGCCTATCCGGTGCAGATTCTCATGTGGCACGAAATCGTCAACGACGTCGTCGGCGGCGAGCCTGTCGCCGTTACCTACTGCCCGCTCTGTAATTCTGCAGTCACGTTCAAACGAACGGTGCAGGGACGTCTCAACAGCTTCGGGACCTCCGGCTCGCTCTACAACTCGGCGTTGGTGATGTACGACCGGGCAACCGAAACCCTCTGGACGCATTTTGATGGGAAAGCGGTTGTCGGCTATTTGGCGGGAGAGGAACTGGAGCCGTTGGCCTCTTCGCTCGTGTCATGGAGCGAGTTCAAAGAGGCTCACCCTGACGGCCGGGTGCTCGACCGCGAACGCACCGGGCATCGCCGCAATTACGGCACAAATCCGTATCGAGGATATGACGATCCCGACTCGGGTACCTATTTTCCTGTGACGAGCGATGAACGGGCCCGTGCCAAGCAGCGGGTGGTCGGAGTGACCGTCGATGAAACGAGCAAAGCGTGGTCACTCGATATCGTTGGTGGGACTGAGCCGACTGTTACGGCCGACACCGTGGGAGGCAAAGATCTCGTCATCTTTTTCAACCCCGGCCAGGCCTCGGGAGTTGATACCGGTGAGATTGGAGAGGGACGGGAGGTCGGAACGGTCAAGGTGTTCTCGCCCTCAGTAGGCGGAAGAAACCTCACATTCGAAGCTCTGGCCGACGGGTTCCGAGACTCAGAGACAGGATCGACCTGGAGCATCTTCGGTGAAGCAATCGAAGGGGAACTGGCGGGTACCGAACTCGAAGAGCTTCCCCACCTCGATACGTTCTGGTTTGCCTGGTCGAGCTACCGGCCGGAATCAGAAGCTGTACTTTGATCTGATCTTCAGGAGCCCTTAGAAGGTTTGCGCAGTCAGGGGCTTATGCCGGCAGGCCGCTAGGCGCTGCGGCGGATGATACGCCGGCGCTGACGCTCGGCGGTGGCGCCCCAGATTCCGAAGCGTTCCTTGGTCTCGATCGCCCAGTTCAGGCATTCGTCGCGAACGACACACCGGTTGCAGATCTTGATGGCGACCTGGGGATCGTCGTCAGGCCCTGGAAAGAACACCGATGTTTCTTCGCCGATGCAGTTGGCCCTTACGGTCCAGGCGCCTTCGTCAGTCAGTAGCGGATCGCCCATGGTTTCCTTACTCCGTTCATTCAGGCACTTATCGGCGGCCGCCAGAATTCCCTTAGGCCTACACTCGCCCCCGATGTCATCTGAATTCACGTGGTCCTTGATGTTGCGCCGCCTTGTGACAGGCGAGGACCTCACCTTCGAGGAGGCCGCGACCGCCATGGGCGAAATCATGGCGGGTGAAGCCGCGCCATCCCAAATTGCCGGTTTCCTCGTGGCGATGCGAGCCAAAGGAGAGACGGTGGAGGAGATGGCGGGCCTGGTTACCGCAATGCGCGAAGCTGCGGTGACCGTCGATATCGACGATGAAGTGGTAGATCTGGTCGGGACAGGCGGCGACGGGCTTTCGACGTTCAACATCTCGACCACGGCGGCCGTCATCGCCGCCGGTGCCGGCGCCAAGCTCGCCAAGCATGGAAACCGTGCTGCATCGTCTCGCTGTGGTGCGGCCGATGTTCTCGAAGCCCTCGGCATGAATCTCGATGCCGAACCGGGGGTGGTTGGCCGCATGGTTTCTGAAACGGGTTTCGGTTTCTTTTTCGCACCCCGCTATCACCCGTCGATGCGTCACGCAGGTCCGGTGCGACGAGAACTCGGGATTCCCACGGTTTTCAATTTCCTGGGTCCGCTTGCCAATCCCGCCAAGGCGAGACGCCAGGCCACCGGGGTCGGAGTCGCCGACATGGCCGGCAAAATGGTTCAGGTGCTGGACCGACTGGGAAGTGACCGGGCAATGGTGTTCGTCGGTCACGGAGGGATGGACGAGCTCACCCTTTCCGGGGCCTCACACGTTTGGCAACTGGAGAAGGGAAGCATCACGACCCGGCGGGTAGCACCCGCCGATGTCGGCCTGGCCGAAGCCCCGGTCGAGGCGGTTCGAGGTGGTTCCCCCGAAGAGAACAAAGATATTCTGTTGAGCATCCTCGCCGGTGAGCAGGGACCTCGGCGCGATATAGCTGTGCTGAACGCGGCTGCGGCACTGTGGGTTGCCGACGTTGTCGGAGATCTTGCTGGCGGCGTGGCAGCGGCCCAGGAATCGATCGACTCGCAGAGGGCTGCAGGCGTGTTGGCCGCTGCTATCGAAATGTCCAACGCCTAGCGAAAAACGTCCCGGGACGCCGTGTCTGCCATACACGCGGCGCAGAATCCCTATTCGGCCAGTTGGACGGTTCCCGCCGTCCTGGTGCCCGGCTGTTCTCCGAGGAGTACCGCGTTCAGAGTTTCTTCGAGGATCGATGCCGTTATGGGGCCCTGGACTTTGGCGACGATGGTCCCGGCTGCATCGACAAAAAACGTCTCGGGCACGCCGAATACGCCAAGGTCAATGGCGGCTCTGGCGTCGGGATCCATGACATTGGGATAGCCGCCACCGTAGGTGTCCAGAAAAGATTGGGCCCGAGATGCGCTGTCCTGGTAGACGACACCGACGAAGTCGACACCCTGATAAGCCTCGGCACCCGACTGTAGGACCGCATGTTCGGCGCGGCAAGGGAGACACCACGAGGCCCAGACATTCACGACGGTAGGCGACCCCGACAGGTCGGTGAAGGCAAAAGGCTCCCCGCTGATGGTTTCCAGGATGAGTGGAGGCAAGGGTTGGCCAATCAGCGGTGACTCGACATCGAGCGGGTCGGTGCCGAACCGGCTTCCGAGCACCACCCCCAGGACAATGAGTGCCAGCACGCTGATCGACGCGATGAGCTGGATCCCTCTATTCACCAGAGCCACCAACTCCAGCAGTCTGCAACCGTTCTGCTTCCGCGAGCAGATCATCGATAAGGGGCCGGTCCTCTTCTCTGACCGCTCCCGTGACCAACAACTGGGTCAAGAGTTCGGTGGCGGCTGGTCCGTTGCCCTCCGTCAAGCGAATGTTCGCAAGGAAGAACAAGGCATCAGGGTTGCCCGGGAGCGCGTCGAGCGAGCGCAGCAGTAGGTTTTCGGCAGCTGCATCGGCTTCGGGTCCTCCGTTCGAGGTGAACGTTATCCAGCCGAGGTTGGCCAACGCTTCCGGATGGTTCGGATTCCGATCGAGGATCTCCAGGTAATGCCCGGTCGCGGCCGGAAAATCTCCGCTTTCGAAATACCGTCTCGCCAGTGCGGCGCGCATGCCGATGATGTCCGGGAACTGTGCAATCGTCGCCTCCATCTCCTCGTTGGAGACCGTGTCCAGATCGCGGCCGGTCTCCAGATTGCCCGTGACGAATCCGCCCTCGGGTCGGTCGGTTATGGAGCGCGTCACGAAGAATCCGATCGCAACCAACGCCACGAGTGTCGCAGCCGTGAGCAACCAGGTCCGCGCCTGGATGCGGGGGGTCGTTTGCGGGGATTCCTCCAGCGTTGCCAGAGCGTCGGTGAGTCGCTCTTGTTCGGCCTCATACTGTCGGATGAGACGCGATGCGTCGGCTGCGGACAGCTCTCCGGCCGTCCGTTGTTCCCTAACGTCGATCAGATCCGAGCGAGCCTGGCTGAGTTGCTCGAGCAACCGACCCCGTGCCGTCATGGCGACAGGCTCCTGATGGCACCCTTCACGTTGGAGTCCTGCGAAGTCGTGTGATCGCCCAGGCGCCTGCGCCGATCGCGCCGATAGGGAGCAGCCAGAGCAGCAGCGTGCTGCCGCTCCGGCGCGGCTCGGTGAGGACCCACTCCCCGTAGCGATCGACGAAATATTGCAGGATCTCGTCGTCGGATCGTCCTGCCTCGATCTGTTCGGCGATGATGGCCCGCATCGTTTGTGCGACCACCGCATTGCTGTCGGCGACCGAGACCTGGCATTGGGGGCAGCGTACTTGTCCTGCGAGGTCGCGACCGCGTTCGTCACGGTCGGTCGCTGGTGGACCCTGCACGAGCCCGACCACGACGACGATTGACAGGGTCACGGTTATGGCTATCGAAACAAAGCGTTTCACGACGGATCAAGAAGCCGGAACCGCGGCGACACCGCGTCGCGATCTGCGCCGTGCGACGGTAGAAAAGCCGCCGCCCAGCACGATGACAAGGGCGCCGAGCCACATGACGAAGAGGTACGGGTAACGCCACACGTCGAGCCATGACCTCGCGACTCGCCGCCGCCTGGACGACCTTC